>RFHU01000247.1 GCA_003695705.1 Planctomycetota bacterium | reverse complement strand
TTCCACGGCGACTTGCTGCGGGTGAACGCGCGGGGCGAGGTCGTCTCGCGGCACCGCTTCTACCCCAAGTGGCCCATCGATTCGGCGCGCAACGCCGAGAACTACGCCGGGACGTGGATTCGGCAGGTCTATCAGCCGTGCAGCGTCGTTCGCCGGAGCGTTTTCGAGCGCATCGGAGGCTTCGACGCCAGCTATCGGATCGCAGGGGACGCGGAATTCTTCATCCGTGCTCGCGAAGCGGGGGTTCGCTTCCGCTACTTGCCCGGTTCGCCTTGGGTGCGCATGCGCGACGACGGGCTCAGCTCGCGTCGTCACTGGCAGGCCGAACTGGAGACCCTGCGTGCCTTCCGTAGACACGATCCCTCCCGCTGGCGCCCTTACGCGCAGTTCGTGCGTGCCCGGATGGTGGCGTTCTGCGAGGTCCGCGCGCCGCGCGCCCTCGACCTCGCGCGGCGCGCGCTGGGGAGTCCCCGGTCCGCCGGGGCCGCGGCGACCGACAACGCTGGGCGAGAACCACTCGGTTGCGGGTGAGCGGAGCGAAGGAGGGCGGAGGCGGGGCGACTTGCGCCCCCGCCGCCGGGACCGAGCGCGACGCGATGGCTTGCGGGAACCCTCGCCCTCGAGTCGCGCCCGCTTTGGCGACCCGCTGCGCTTACCCGAGCAGCCCGCTGCGCTCAGGCGCCGTCGGCAGCCCGGGGAGGAACTCTTCGCGTCGTGCGGTTCGCCCCGCGCGCCGGTCCACCCAGGGACGCAAGGAGGTCGGCCAGCGTTCGCTCCCAGGTGAAGTCCGCCGCCCGCGCCCGCGCTTGCGCCTCCAACGCAGCGAGTTCCTCGGCGCCCAGGGCGTCGATCCAGGCAGGCCACTCGGAGAGCGGCAGGCAGCGGCCCGCCGCGCCGGACGCAATGCGCGCTTCCACCTCGGGGAGGGGCGTCGAGAGGACCGGGAGGCCCGCGCTCCAGTAGAAGCTCGCCTTGATGGGGTACACCAGACGCAGGTAGGGGAGGGAAGGGTCGTAGGGGACGAGGCCGAGGTGGCAGGCGCCCGCCAATCGGTGGGCTTCCGCTTCCTCCCGGCCTCCGACGAGCCGTACGCGCTCGTCGAGCGCCCCGCGCAGCCACTCGCCGTCGCTTCCCAGCAGGACCAGTTGCGCGGGCCGACGCACCGCGGCGAAGGCGTCGAGCAATTCTTCGAGTCCGCACCCGCGCCGGAGCGTCCCCGCGTAGACCAGGCGCAGGGTCGCCGGTGTGCGCTCGCCGGCCTCGGCGCTGCGGACCGACGCCCGCGGCGCGCCGTTGAGGGCGATCCGGCCGCGGGCGGGGTCGAGGCCGCGCGCTCGTTGCGCGTAGCGCGCCATCGCCTCGGCCGCGAACACCGTCTCCACGGGGAGCTCGGCCAGGCTCGCCTCGAATTCGCGGAAGGCCTGGGCCTCGTCCCTCGGCAGCTCCAAGCCGAGGCTCTCGGCCTGCTCCACGGGGAGGTCGGAAACATCGACCAGGACGCGGTTGCGCGCCGCCGCGCGGCGCAGCGCGAGCAGGAAGGCCTCGCGGAGGAGGCGCCGAGGCAGGCCGCGTGTGCGCAGGGTGGCCGGCAAGCGCGGGTACTGCAGGTAGAAGCAGGCGCCTCGCTCGCGCGCCAAGGCGTAGAGGAAACGGGCCAGGCGGAGGGGGTAGCGGCGGTCCCGAGCCAGGTAGTGCACCCGCGCGCCGGGCACCCTGCCCAGGTGCTCGACCAGCGCGCGGTCCCGCGAAGCCCCTCCCTCGGCGCCGTCGTAGAAGCCCGCGGGGGAGAGCAGGCTGGTCACGTGGACGCGGCGCCCCCCGCCCGAGCGCTCGGCGATCGCTTCGCGGTAGCAGGCCAGCGTGCCCTCGGCGCAGCGGCGCCAGGTGCACTGGGACGCGCGGGCGAGTCCGCGCGCGCGCAGGTCGGCCGCGCGCTCGGGCTCCAGGGCTTCGGCCAGGCCTCGCGCGATGTCGACCACGTCTGCCGGGTCGACCAGGACGGCCGCGCCGCCGGCGGTTTCGGGGCAGGCGGTGGCCGTGCTCGTCACCACCGGCGTGCCGGCCGCCATGGCCTCGAGGATGGGCAGCCCGAAGCCCTCCACGAGCGAGGGAAAGAGGAAGGCGCGCGCGCTGCGGTAGAGGGCCGGCAGGTCCTCGTCCGCGACGTAGCCGAGGAAGCGGACCCGCTGCGCGATGCCCAGGCGCGCGGACAACGCCTCCAGGTCGTCACCTCCCCAGCCCCGTCCGCCGCAGAGGACGAGTTCGATGTCCGAGCGTCTGCTGGCGAGCGAGGCGAAGGCCCGCAGCACCCGGGGGAGGTTCTTGGCCGGCTCGCGGGTCGCGACGCTGAGGACGTAGGTCCCACTGTTCAGGTGGTGTCGGGCGAGGACCGCAGGGTCGCTGCGCTCGGTCGCTTCGCTGGGCGCGAAGCGCTCGGCCTCGACGCCGAAGGGCACCACCCGCACCCGGTGGGGAGCGACGCCCAGCGCCCGCACGGCCTCGCGCTTGGAGTACTCGGAGGCGACCAGGACCCGGCGCGCACGGCGGGCTCCCCAGCGGTGCATCGAGCGCCGGTAGAAGCGGCGCGGGAGGGGGGCGCCCGCTGCTGCCCGGTAGAGCTTGGCGTCCTGGAAGGTGAGCACCAGGGACTCAGGCCAGCCGAGGGGCGGCAGGTTGTTCACCGAGTGGAGGAGTTCCACCCCGCGCGCGCGCGCGAGCGCGGGCAAGGCGGTCTGCTGGAAAGCGCGACGGGCTGCGGAGCGCCCCTCGCCGAAGGGCGTCGCCACCACCTCGAGGCCCGGCACCTCCTGCAACCCGAGTCCCCGTGGCCCGAAGGCGACGAAGCGGACGTCCGGCGGATCCAGTTCGGCCAGGGCCCGGCAGAGGGCGACGGCGTAGCGCCCGACGCCGGTCGAGCGCACGGGTTCGCTGCTGAGGTCCAGGCCGACGACCCGCCGCCGGCGCGCAGTTGGGTTCACGCCGGCCTCCTTCGGCAGCGTAGGACGCGCGTCGAGGCACACCGCGCGCGGGGGGTGCCGGGACGCCTTCCGTTCGCGCGAGCCGCGGCCGGGACGCCGCCCGCTTTCGCAAGGGCGGGCCTCACACCTCGCCCGTGCGCTCGGCGTGGAGCAGGCGGCGGGCGACCTCGGGCATCGTGCAGCGGGCCTCCCAGCCGAGGCGTTCGCGGGCGCGCCGGGGGCTCGCTCGGCTGACCGCCACGTCCAAGGGCCGGAGGAGTTCGGGGTCGCGCAGGACGTGTTCGCGCCAATCGAGTCCGGCCGCGGCGAAGACTTCGCGCACGAAGTCCTCCAAGGAGCAAGTCTTCCCGGTGGCGACCACGAAGTCCTCGGGCTCGGGCCGCTGCAGCATACGCCACATGGCCTCCACGTATTCGGGCGCCCAGCCCCAGTCGCGCCGCACGGCAAGGTTGCCGAGGCGCAGGGGCTCCGGGTCGCCGGCGGCAATGCGGCAGGCGGCCTTCACGATCTTCCGCGTCACGAAGCGCGCGGGGCGCAAGGGGGACTCGTGGTTGAAGAGGATACCGGTGCAGGCGTAGAGCCCGTACGCCTCGCGGTAGTTGGAGACTTCCCAATGGGCGGCGGCCTTGGCGACCGCGTAGGGACTGCGCGGCCGGAAGGGCGTTGCCTCGTCGGCGGGCTCGGGGGTGTTCCCGAAGCACTCGCTCGAGCCGGCGTTGTAGAGGCGAATCGGCAACTCGGTGAAGCGGACCGCTTCGAGCAGGTTCAAGGTCCCCAGGGCAATGCTGTCGTGCGTCTCCACCGGCTGGCCGAAGCTGAGCCCGACCGAACTCTGCCCGGAGAGGTTGTAGACCTCGTCGGGGCGGACCCGCTTTAGCCCCCAGAGGACGGAACGAAAGTCGTGCAGCGACATGCTGAAGGTGTGCACGCGCTCGCGAATTCCCAGGCGCGCCAGACGCTCGAAGGAATTGACCTGCGCGTCCCGCGAGGTTCCGTGGACCTCGTAGCCCTTGTCGAGCAAGAGGCGCGCGAGGTACGCGCCGTCCTGCCCTCCCACCCCGCAGATCAGCGCGCGCGGCACCGAACCCTCCTCCTTGGGTGCGACGCCGTGCGGACTGCCTTCGCCGAACCGGTGGGCAAGCGTGCCTCCTCCGCAACCCGCTCTTCGCGCGAGTCTACTGCCGAGCCGTGCCTTGCGCCTCGCCTGAGCGCGGGGTAACGTTCCGATCCCGGGAGGGGTGCCGGAGCGGTCGAACGGGCTGGTTTCGAAAACCAGTGAGGAGGCAACTCTTCCGGGGGTTCGAATCCCCCCCCCTCCGACGCTGCGCGGCGGCGGTCCTCGGGATCGCCGCCGCGCGCGCGTACGGGCTGGTCCTCCCTGCGCCGCGCGTGCGCTCGGCTTGCTCCGAGGCTCCGGGGAGGCGAATTGCGCCTTCTCTGCCCCGAACCTCCGCCCCGCGGTGTGATGCCCGCGCCCGCAGCGGGTATAAGGCGAAGCACATGCGCGTTTTCTGCCTCAACGCTCCCTTCCACCGCAACTACAGCAGCCACCAGCGCTCCCCCGCGGTGACCAAGAGCCGCACCCTCTACTACCCCATCTGGCTCGCCTACGCGGCGGGTCTCTTGGAGACGCACGGCTTCGAGGTCTCCCTGGTGGACGGACCCGGCGAGGACATCGACCTTGCCGAGGCCGTGCGCCGCGCGCAGGCTTTCCGGCCCGAGCTGGTCGCGGTGGCCACCAGCACTCCCTCCATCCGCAACGACATCCGCGCCGCCGAGGCCATCGCCGAGGCGACCGGCGCCTACACCATCCTGGTCGGCACCCACACCAGCGCTCGGCCCGAGGAGACCCTGGCGCGCGCTCCCGGCGTCCGCGCGGTCACCCGCAAGGAATACGACTGGACCCTCCTCGACCTGGCCCGGCACCTCGAAGGCGGGGGCGGCGACCCCGAGGGCATTGCCGGCCTGACCTACCGTGCCGCCGACGGCGCCCTCGTAGCCACTCCCGATCGCCCCGAGCAGGCGGACATCAGCGAGCTGCCCCACGTGGCGCGCGTCTACCGGCGCCACCTCTACGGCCACTGGAAGCGCTATTTCTACGCCATCACCCGCTCCCCGGTGGTGGCCATCATCACCGGTCGAGGCTGTCCGTATCGCTGCAACTACTGTCTCTTTCCCCAGACCCTCACCGGCCACGGCTATCGCCGTCGCCCCGTGGAGGCCGTGGTCGACGAGTTCAAGTTCATCGAGCGCGAGTTCCCCGGCGTGCGCGAGGTGTTCATCGAGGACGACACCCTCACCGTCGACCGCAAGCGCTGCCGCCGCCTGGCCGAGGAGATGATCCGCCGGCGCGTGCGCGTCCGCTGGACCGCCAACGCGCGCTGCGACGTCGACTACGAAACCCTCCGCCTCATGCGGCGGGCCGGGCTCCGGCTCCTCTGCGTGGGCGTGGAGAGCGCCGACCAAGAGATCCTCGACGCGGTCGAGAAGCGCATCCGCGTCGACCAGATCGAGCGCTTCTTCTCCGACGCCAAGCGCGCCGACGTGCTCGTCCACGGCTGCTTCATGGTCGGCAACCCCGGGGAGACCCGCCAGAGCCTCCAGCGCACCCTCGAATTCGCCAAGCGGCTCGAGCCCGACACGGCGCAGTTCTTCCCCCTCATGGTCTACCCCGGCACCCGTGCCTACGAGTGGGCCGAGCGAGAGGGCCTCCTCGAGACCACTTCGGACTACGACCGCTGGCTGACGCCCGAAGGGCTCCACCGCAGCGTGGTCCACCGACCGGGCCTGCCTTCCGAAGAGCTGCGCCGCTTCTGCGATCGGGCCCGGCGAGAATACTACTTGCGGCCGCGCTACGTACTGCGCAAGCTGCGGCAAGTGTCGACCGACCCCTACGAGGCCCGGCGGACCGTGAAGTCCTTCGTCACCTTCGCCCGCTACCTCTTCCACCGCGACGGCGGAGTCCGTCCCGCTGCGGGGAGGGACCCCGCGGCGTGACGGATGCCCCGCGGCCGCGGACCAGCGTGGTCGTTCCCGCCCGCGACGCCGAGGGGAGCATCGGCGCCTGCGTGCGCTCCCTGCTCGCCCAGCGCGATGAGCTGCCGGGCGGCCTGGAGGTCATCGTCGTCGACGACGGCTCGCGGGACGAGACCGCGCGGGTCGCCGAGTCCGCCGGCGCCCACGTCGTCCGCGCCGGCGGCGACGGCCCGGCCCGCGCGCGAAACCTCGGCGTTCGCGCGGCGCGCGGCGAGCTCATCGTGTTCACGGACGCCGATTGCACTCCGCGCCCCGGCTTCCTGCGCGCCCTCGTCGCCCCGCTGGACGATCCGACCGTCGCCGGCGCCAAGGGAGCCTACGAGACCGAGCAGCGCTCGCTCACCGCGCGCTTCGTCCAGCAGGAATACGAGGAGCGCTACGCGCGCATGGCCCGCCGCTCGAGCATCGACTTCGTGGACACCTACGCGGCGGTCTACCGCCGCTCGGTGCTCGAAGCCGTCGGTGGCTTCGACGAGCGCTACCGCCTTCCCTCCACCGAAGACCAGGAGCTCTCCTTCCGCGTCGCCGCCGCCGGCCACCGGCTGGTCTTCGCCCCCAGCGCCCGCGTCGCCCACCTCCACGCCGACCGCCCCTGGAGCTACGCGCGCAAGAAGTTCAAGATCGGCTGCTACAAGGTCGCAACCCTGCGCCGGCATCCGCGCAAAGCGCTCCGAGACGCCCACACCCCCGCCAGCCTCAAGCTGCAGGTCCTCCTCTTTCCGGTGGCCACCGCCGCGCCGCTGGCCACCCCCTTCGCCCTCCTGCTCGGCCCCCTCGGCCCGCTGTGGGCCGCCGCCTGCTGGACTCCGCTCACGGCGTGCGGCCTCAGCGCGCTTCCGCTCTGGGCGCGGGCGGCCCGCGCCGATCCGCCCCTCGCCCTAGCCGCTCCCCTCCTCATCGCCCTGCGCGCCGGCGCCCTCGGCGCCGGCCTGACGGTCGGCATCCTGAGGGAGTTCGCCGGCGGGGTCCTCCCCCGGAACGCCCCCGCGTCGGGAGCGCATTGAGCCCGCCGTGGTCCGCCCATCGCGCCGCCTCGCCACCCTCCTCCTCCTCGCCGACGCGGGGCTCGTCCTCGGCGCCTTCCTGCTCGCCTACTGGCTGCGCTTCCGCTGGGGGGTACTCGCCCTCACACCGGTCGCCGCCCCGCCGCCACTGGCCGACTACGGCCGGGCCCTCGCCGTGGCCCTGGTCGTGTTCCTGGGGGTCTTCTGGCAGCGGGGGCTCTATCGGAGCCTCCCGCCGCGCGGCTTCGACGTCATCGAACAGGTCCTCTCGGCCTTGGCCCTGGCCGCCCTGCTGGTCTTCGCGGCGACGTTCTACTACCGGGCCTTCAGCTACTCGCGCTCGGTCAGCATCCTCGCCCTCGGCATCCTCGTCCTCGCTCTTCCCCTCCCGCGCCTTGCGGTCCTCCAGCGAAGACGCAAGGCCTACCGTCGCGGCGAAGGCCTCGTTCCGGCGCTCATCGTCGGCACCGACGAGCGGGCGACCTCCCTTTTGCGGCGGCTTGAAGACCATCGCCGCTACGGGCTCGACGTGCGCGGGCTCCTCGCGGCCGGAGACGCGACGCCTCGAGCGGGCCTTCCCGTTCTCGGGACCCGTGCCGACCTCGACCGCGTCCTGTCCGAGCACGGCATTCGGGAGGTGCTCGTCCCGGACGGCCTCGGGCGGCTGGAGCTCTTCGAGTTGCTGGAGGATTGCTCGCGTTGCGGGGTGCGCGCGCACGTCGTGCCGCGCGTTTACGACCTGTTCGTGACGCCGCGCGATTTCAGCGAGCTCTACGGCGTCCCGTTCATCTCCGTTCGCGAGGAGCGCGACGACCGCCTCGGTCTGGCCTTCAAGCGGGCCTTCGACCTGGCCGTGGCCACGCCGCTCTTGCTCCTCTCCCTCCCCTTGCTGGCGCTGCTGGCCCTGCTGGTGCGGCTGGAGAGCGAAGGGCCTGCCTTCTTCGTCCAGCGACGCATCGGCCGCAACGGGGTCCCCTTCGACATGTGGAAGCTGCGCTCCATGGTTGCCGACGCCCCTGCGCGCCTCGCCGAAGTCGTCGACCTCGACGCCCTCGAGCAGCCGGTCTACAAGCTGCACGACGATCCGCGGGTGACCCGCCTGGGCCGCTTCCTGCGCCGCTGGAGCCTCGACGAGCTGCCGCAGCTCTTCAACGTGGTGGGGGGGACGATGAGCCTAGTGGGCCCGCGCCCCGAGACCGCCGAAGTCGTGGCGCGCTACGACGCCCACCAGCGCCGCCGGCTGAAGGCCAAGCCGGGCCTCACCGGCCTGCAACAAATCGAGGCCCGCGACTCCCTCGACCTCGACGAGCGCATCCAGCTCGACGTCTACTACATCCGCCGGCGGAGCTTTCTCTTCGACTTGTGGATCCTGGCGCGCACGCCCTGGGCCGTTCTCCACGGCCGCGGAGCGCGCTGAGCCGTGCGGCCTCCCTTCCGTCTTTGCGAGCTCGCGGGGCTCCTCGCGGCGGCTGGCGTGGCCGCGGTCCTTCTCCTGGCGAATCCGGGGGCCGACGTCCCCTGGGACGCCGAAGGAACCCAGGCTCCTCTTCTGGACGCCTTCTGGTACATGGAACTGGGCGCGGCGCGGGCGGAGGGATTCGACCCCGAGCCCCTTCCCCTCTACGACCCCCCCGTCTGGACCTCGCTGGTGCGGGTGTGGTTCTCGCTGTGGGGCGGGTCGCTGGCGAGCGCGCAGGCCTTGGGTGCCTTGGTCGGACTCACCACACTCCTCCTCCTCTGGCGCGTGGTTCGCGCCGGCTTCGGCCCTGAAGCGGCCCTCGCTGCGGCCGGCGCCCTCGCCGTCCTCTACCCGTGGGTGGCCCTCGCGCGCACCACCCTCGTCTACGGTCCGCTCGCCTGCCTCGCGCTCCTCGCCGCCGCCCTCTGGCTCGGAGCGCGCCGCGCACGAGGCCTGCCGCGCGCAGCCCGGGAGGCGGCCGCGTGGGCTCTGATCCTGGGGGCCGGTGCGGCGGTGCGCCCGCCGGTGTGGGCGGCCTTGGGCGGGCTGGCCCTCGCCAGCCTGGCCCGCTACCCCCGCCTACGGCCCTGGGCCGTCGCGAGCGGGAGCGCCCTGGGTGCCGGACTCCTCGCCTTCGTCGCCTCCCCCGAGCGCGCGCGCTTCATCGCCTGGCTCGAGCGTCAGGGCGGCTTCTGGGCGCTCACCGGCTACCGCCTCCGGGTGAAGCTCGACCCCGACCTCGGGCTGAACTCGGTCCTCGGGGGCTGGTGCGGTTGGGGCGTCCTGCCCACGGCGGGAGGCGCCCCCGGCTACGCCGTCCTCGCCCCCTGGACGTGCCTGGCGGCCTCCTTGGGGGCCTTGCTCCTCTTGGCTCGTCGGTCGGCCCTTCGCCCTGCCGCGCGGGAGTGCGCGCTCCTCTTTGCGGGCTGGTGGGGCACCTTCGTCTGCTTCCTGCCGCTCTTCGCTCCCCCCCTCCGCCCCCTTCGCCACTTTGCGCTCCTCGCTCCCCCCGTCGCCGCCTTGGCGGGCTACGCCGTCGCCTGCTGGACCCGTTCGCCGTCCCCTGAGGACGCCGCCGAAGGCACGTCCGGGAAGCTTCGCCGGGCGGACCCGCTGGTCGCCGGCGCCGCGCTCGTCCTCGGCGCCGCCCTCTGGACCCACGTCTCCTGCCTGGCGCTGGGGGCGGCGCCGGGTCGTGCGCCGGTCCTTGCCGGCGAAGGCGTCCTCCTCGGGGCCGTCGGCTGGGGCGTGGCGACGGCGCTGCGCCCCCGCCGCCGCGCGATCACCGGCTGGGCGCTCGCGCTGGCCGTCTTCGGTGCAGGACTCTGGAGGTGCGGGCGCGCCGCGGCACACCCCACGTACGTCGGAGCCGCCGCCCGCGCGGGGGCGCAGCGATTCTTGGAGGCCGACCGCGCGAGGCTCCTCGCCGGACCGTACGCCCCCTTCGTAGGCCTTGGGACCGGCCTTCCCCGACTCCGCGGCGCCTGGATCATCACCCGTCCCGGATTCCTCGAACGCACCGCCGCTCGCCTCGAGCGGACCGGCGTCACCCACATCGCCCTGGACGCAGCGCAAGCGCATTCCGCCCGCCTCGTCGAACGCCTGGCGAGTCGAGGCCTTCGCTGCGTGCTCCTCGCCCGCCTTCCCCTTCGGCCCCCCCGCGGGGAGGCCATTGCGGCCCCTCTGCTCCTCTACCGCCTCGAGGCGGTTCCCCGAACCCCGCGCTGAATTCGCCCGGCCCGCGGACCCGCGCCCCGCGGGGCCCCGCGCGGCCCCCTCGGAGGTCCGGGCCGGACTTGACACCGGCCACGGCACCTCGCTATAACCACGCCTGCTTTCGAGCGAAGGAAGCGGGTGACCCTCTCCGACGGTCAGGTGACGTGTTTCGTCACTTCACTCGGGGACCTTGCCTGCCGAAATAGATTTTGCAAGGGGTTATGCCTTTCGACGGGTTGGGAATAGGCTTTGTTTCCGACTCCGAGGGGGTTCGCCCCTGCGAACCGTGCGGACGTCCGGACCCAATCACAAGGAGATTGCTTTGACCCTGCGGATCAAGAAGGGCTTCACGCTCATCGAGCTGATGATCGTGATCGCCATCATCGCCATCATTGCTGCCATCGCCATTCCCAACCTCATCGAGGCGCGCAAGAACGGCAACGAGACCGCCGCCATCGGCGCGCTCAAGACCATCGGCACCTCGCAGTCCCTGTTCCGCGAGGCGGACAAGGAAGGCGACGGAAACCTCGACTACGGCACCCTGGCCGAGTTGGCCAGCGCGGGCGGTGGCTCGACCGTCGGCCTCATCGACAGCGTTCTGGGCGCGGGCACCAAGAACGGCTACCTGTTCAGCGCCTCCTACGGTGCGCAGACCAGCGAGTTCCTCTGGTTCGCCGTCGCCAACCCGGCCCTCCCCCAGACCACCGGCGATCGCTACTTCTGCGCCAACCAGGAGGGCGTGACCTTCTACACCGTCAGCGCCGCGTTCGCCTACAACACCGACGACTGCACGGTGCCGGCGAACTCCACCCCGGTCGGCAAGTAGTCTGCTTCGCCCGCGCTCGCTGGGAGCGTAGGGACAGTCGAAGGGCGGCGGCCCCTTTGGGGTCCGCCGCCCTCGTCGTTGGTTTCGGACCGAGGGGGGAGGCAGCTCCCTCGGCCCTCGACGTCGCTCCCCCGTCGTGGTCCACTGGCGGGCCCACGGCGCTCCGTGCGCCCAGGAGGCACACATGACCGCGACCATGCTCCAGGGGCTGGTGGCCGACCTTGGTCGCCTGGAGCTTCGCGAAGTTCCCGTTCCCGAGCCGGGCCCCGGAGAGCTCGTGGCCCGGGTCGACCTCGCCATGACCTGCGGCACGGACCTCAAGACCTTCCGCCGCGGGCATCCCAAGTTCCCCTTGCCCACGCCGCTTGGGCACGAGTTCACCGGCACCGTCGCTCGCGTGGGCGCGGGCGTCGGGCGCTTTCGTGAGGGCGATCCCATCCTTGCCGTCCCCTCCGCCCCCTGCGGCGAATGCCCCTCGTGCCTGCGCGGCCTCGAGAACCTGTGCGACCGCATCCACGCGGGGAACCTCGCCTGGGGCGCCTTTGCCGAGTTCATTCGCATTCCCGCGCACGTGGTGCGTCGCAACGTGTTCCCTCGCCCCCCCGACCTGGACCTCACCCACGCGGCCCTCCTCGAGCCCCTCTCCTGCGTCGTGCACGGCATCGAGGTCCTCGACCTTGCTCGCCGCGACACGGTCCTCGTCCTCGGCGCCGGCCCGATTGGGCTCCTCTACGTGGCCCTCCTCAAGCGGCGCGGGGTTCCGCGGGTCGTGGTCCTGGGCAAGCGGGCCACGCGCCTGGCCGCCGCGCGCGCCCTTGGCGCGGACGAGGTCCTGGACCTCGACGCCTCGAGCGATCCCCTCGCGAGCATTCGCGCCCTGGCGCCCGAAGGGGTCTGCGCCGCCGTCGAATGCGTCGGTCGCACCGAGGCCTGGCAGCTTGCCGAGGCCTCGCTCCGCAAGGGGGGCGAGGTCCTCTTCTACGGCGGTTGCCCGGGTGGGAGCTCCATTTCGCTCGACACGCGCCGAGTCCACTACGATGCGTTGACCCTCAAGGGGGCCTTCCATTTCACCCCCAGCGACGTGCGCATTGCCCTCGACTTGATCCGACGGCGCGCCCTGCCCCTCGACCGTGTGGTGAGCGGAGAGTATCCCCTCGCTCGGCTCGGCGAGGCCTTCGAGACCCTCCAGGGCGGCGAATGCCTCAAGCTCGCCATCCGGCCGAAGGCGACCGACGGAGCCTCCGCGTGAAGGTCGCGCGCACTCACTCCTTCGAGGACACACGCGTCGAAGACTGTCCCGTCCCCGTCCTCGAGCCGGGCGACGCACTGGTGCGGGTCGAGGCCTGCGGGCTGTGCGGCAGCGACGCCACCCGCTGGTACGTCGAGACCAAGGCCCCCGCCGTGCTCGGGCACGAGCCCGCGGGGGTGGTGGTCGACGTGGGGCCTGGCTGCCCGCTCGAGGTAGGGCAGCGCGTGTTCATGCACCACCACGTGTCCTGTGGCGACTGCCACGCTTGCCGGCGCGGCTTCGAGACGAACTGCCGCATGTTCCGAGAGACGCGCCTCGACCCGGGGGGCTTCGCCGAACTGGTGCGCGTTCCCCGCGAGAACGTGCTGCGCGACACCCTCGTGCTCCCCGACGGGATGAGCTTCGAGCAGGCCACGTTCATCGAACCCCTCGCTTGCAGCCTGCGGGCCGTCGACAAGCTGCGACTCCGCGAAGGAGAGAGCGTCCTCGTGATCGGGCTCGGCGCCATGGGCCTCATGAACGGCGCGTTGGCTCGCCTCCGCGGCGCGGGCCTCCTCTTGGGCAGCGACCTCTCGCCCCTGCGCGCGGAGCGCGCGCGCGCCTGGGGCTTCGACGCCGCGCTCGACCCGAGGGGGCCCGGCTTCGCCGATGAGGTCCGGGAGCGCAGCGGGGGCGGGGTGGACCACGTCATCGTGGGTCCCTCCACCCAGGCCGCCCTGGATCAAGCCATCGAAGTCGCCGGCCCCGGCGCCACGGTGTGCCTCTTCTCCCCCTTCGCCCCCGAACAGCGCCCGACCCTGAACCTCAACGCCCATTACTTTCGCGAGCTGACCTTGGTGTCTTCCTATTCGTGCGCGGCCCGCGAGACCCGCGAGTGCCTCGAACTCATCGCCCGCGGCGCGGTCCCGGTCGAGCGGCTCATCAGCCACCGGTTGGGCCTGGCCGACGTGGGCGCGGGCATCCTCAGCACCGCCGCCCACCGCGACGACTGGCTCCGCGCGGTGGTCTATCCTCAGCCGGAGGACTCGGGACGGTCGGCGCCCCCATCCTGAAGTAAAACGGCGTTACACTTGACAGCCGAAGGCCCTGGGCTGGGCAGCCGAAACCACCTCACGCGTTGGGCTTCGGACCGAGGCTCCGGCGCTGCGCGGGTGGACTCGGGCTTGCCTGTCCGCGCAGGTCGATGGTTGCAACGGGAGCTCGTTCGCGCGTGTCGGTGACCTTGTTCCTCGAAGAAGGCGGAAGACTCCGCAAGCTCTCCTTCGACCAAGCCACCATCCGCGTCGGGCGAACGGCGGACAACGAGGTCAAGGTCGGCGACGCGCTCTCGTCCCGGCACCACTGCCAGCTTCGCCGCGAAGGCGACCACTACGTGGTCGAGGACCTTGGCAGTCGCAACGGGACCCGTCTCAACGGCCTTCCGCTCACCGAGGCGCACCGGCTGGTCCCCGGCGACCGCATCGCCATCGGCGAATCCGTGTTGCATTTCGGCAAGCCTCCGGGGGGCGCCACCCGACGCACGACCTCACGCGGCAAGCGCCCTCGGCTCCCCGCCCGCGCCGACCGGGAGGGTTTCCTCCGCGTGCTCGCCGGCAAGGAGAAGGGGGCGCGGCATCCGTTGCGAGACTTCCCCCTGAGCATTGGACGCAAGACCTCCTGCAGCCTGGTCGTCGCCGACGACGACGTCTCGGGCGAGCACTGCATGATCGTGGCCGACGGAGGGCTTCTGCACGCAGTGGACCTCGGGTCGACCAACGGGACCTTCCTCGACGGCGTCCGAATCAAGGGGCGGGCGCCGCTCTGCTACGGCCAGCAGATCCGCCTCGGCGCCACGCTGACCTTCGCCGTGGAGGGGGCGAAGGCCAAGGCGCGGCGCGCTGCCCGGAAGCGTCCGCGCGAGGTCGAGGCCGTCGCCGTGGACGAAGTCCGCGACCTCGACGACCTCGACGAGGAGACTGCCGTCGCAGACGCGCCTGCGCCTCGCGGAGAGGACGACGACGCGGAGACCCGAGCGCAGGCCGTCGTGGCCCAAGAGGGCGACGTCACCGACGTCGCCTTCGGCGAGGACCTGGAGGCGGAGGCCGCTCGACTCGCCCAGCGCGGCGGTGCCGGCGCGCTCGTGGTCGCCCTGGGGGTGACCTGTGCGGTCCTCGCGGCCGCCGTCGTCGCCTCGGCTCGGGTGCTGGCGAGGGAAGAGGGCGACCCGAGCCCGGCCGAGAACAGGCTCGACAACTGGTCCTTCGAGCGGGTTGCCGGGGCGAGGCTCCCCGGCTGGGAGCTCGTCGCCGACGAGGCCGAGGTGCTCGCGCGCGGGGCTCGCTACGGCAGGCGCGCGCTTCGCCTCGTCGTGGGGCCGGACACACGGCCCGAGGTTCGCTCCGCCAACCCCGTTCGGGTCGAGGGGGGCCGACCCTACCGCGTCCGTGCGGCGGCGAAGCTCGGTGCCGGTGTCGCTGCCGCGTTGCGCGTCGACTGGCAACGAGACGACGGCAGCCCGGTCGGGTCGACCTACCCGGCCGTGGCCGATCCCGACGCCACCCTCGAGAAGAGCTGGCGCACCCTCGCCGGGGTCGCCCGGGCTCCGCACGGGGCGACCCAGGCGCAGGTCGCCGTCCTCGCCCTCGCGCGGGGCGGCGCGGGAGAGGCTCTCTTCGATCGCGTCTCCTTCACCCCGGCGGACGAGGCCGTCGAAGCCGAGAAGACCCTTCCAGGCCCCGCGGGGCTCGAGATCCGCTCCTCCGCCCGCGGGGTCCTCTCCCTTCGCCGCAGCGGTCGCTTGGAGCCCCTCGCCGTGGACCTAGGCCTCTGCCTGGTTCCCGGAGACCCCCTCACCTGGCAGGCGGCGGCGCGCCTCGACCAGCCCGCCGAACTCCAGGCCAACCGGAGCCTGCTGGCCCTGGGGACGGTTCCGGCCGCTGCCTTGGGGGCCCCCGTGGAGTACAGCTTCAGCGCCGGCGCAGCCGGAGACGGGCTCGGCCTCCGCTGGCAACTCGGGAAGGGCGCCTCGGGCGAGGAAGTCTCCCTGCAGCTCGTCGTTCCAAAACCAGCGGCCGTCGCTCCCCTCGAACTCGACGGAGAACGCATCGACCTCGGTTCGCTTCCCCGGGAGGGGCTCTCCGCGCGGGGGGTGCGCGAGATGGCATGGGGGAGCGGGAAGTCCCAAGTCTCCTTCTCCTTCGGCTCCCCGGCCCGGGTGCAGCTCGCGACGCGTGAGCGAGGCCTCCGCCTTCTGTTGACGTTCCGCCCCCGCAAGCTCGACAACGGAGTGTTCGAGGTGGGGATCGACCTCTTGGCGGCGTCCTTGCGGGCCCGAGAGACCTTGCGCCGTCTGCTCGCCGAAGCCGAAGAGGCGCGCGCCGCCGGTGACTTCCCTCGCGCCCTCGCCGCCTACGAGCGCGTGTTGTCCGAGTTCGCGCACGACGAGGGCGCGGCGCTCCAGGCGCGCCGAGGTCGGTCCTTGCTCGAGGAGGAGGCCAGGCGTCGCCTGGGCTTCCTTCGCTGGGCCCGGTCCCGAGCGGACGAACTGCCTCTGCCGCCCCTCCAGCGCGCGGCGGAGTCGGTCTGCGAAGAGCTCCGCAGCGGCTTCCCCGGTTCCGCGCACGCGCGCCGCGGGGAGCAGGACCTCGAGGCCGTTCGCCGCGCGGTCGCGACGCACCGCCGCCGCGAAGCCGCCCAGGAGATCCGCTCCTTGCTCGACCGGGCGAAGGCCGCGCGCTCGGCCGGCCACGTGCGCATCGCACGGGCCTACTACCGAGCCATTCTTGCCCGCTTCGCTCCGGACCTCGAGGGGGTGGTCGAAGCCAAGAACCGCCTCGCTGCGTTGCCCTCGCTCGAGGAGGACTCGCGATGAACCACGCCCCCCGGTCCGTGTGCCCCGCCGCCCTTTCGCCTTCGCCGGGAGGGAGGCCGTGAAGACGGGCGTCGGCATCGTCCTCGGATCCGACGCGGTGACCGTGGCCGCCCTGCAGCGTCGGGGCGGCTCCCTCGCGCTTTCCTTCTATCGGCACCTTCCCCTCGAGGCCCTTGGCGCGGGACAGGACCCATCGGCCCAGCGGCTTGCGCAGGCCCTCTGCGCGCGCCTCGCTCGAGAAGGCCTGCGCTTGCGGGAGGTCCGCCTCGGTGTTTCGGGGCGCGACGCCATCGTTCGCTACTCCCATCTTCCGCCCATGCCCGACTGGCGGCTCAAGCTCCTCATGGAGATGGAGATCGCCGACGTGGCCGAGCGCACGGGGGAACCCCTCTCCGCCGACCATTACGTGCTCCGCTCCGGTCCGGAAGGCTCCCTGGTCCTGGTCGCCCTGGCAAAGGACGCCCGCGTCCAGGAGGTCGTGGACGGGTTCGCGGCGGTTGGCGTCGAAGTCGGGGGCGCCGTACCCCAGCCCGTGGCAACGGCCGATTGCCATCGCTTCCTCGGCGAAGCCTCCTCGGTCGGCGTCGCCCTCGTGCTCGACGTGAGCCAGGACTCCACCGAGGTGGCCCTGGTGGAGGAGGGCGAGTTGCTGTTCGCGCGCAGCGTCGCCCTGGGCGCTTCGCGCGGCTCCGGGCAGGTCGCTCAAGTGGTCAAGGCCTCGCTCGACTACGCCCGCGGCCAGCTCAAGCGACGGAACCTGGCCGTAGAGCACGTCTGGCTGGCAGGCAGCGCGGCACGCAACGCGGGGTTGAGCGAGGCGATCGGCGCTGAGCTTTCGGTGGAGTGCACCGTTTTCGACCCCCTGGCCGATCTCGACCGCAGCCCCTGCGATCCGGAGTCTCGGGAAACCGCCGATGCCCACGGACCTGAAGCCGCCACCGCCGTTGGCCTCGCCATGGGCGCCGTCCTGCCCGAGGCGACTCCGCTCAACCTCCTTCCTCGGGCCGTCAAGCGCGCCCTCGAATACCGGCACCGGACGGTGTGGCTCCAGGCCTCGGCGGTGGTTCTCGGGGTGGCCTTGCTCGCCTCGCTGGGCCTGGCGTACTGGGAGCTACGCGGCGAGCGACAGCGGGCCGAGGCCCTGGCGCGGGCCAACACGGAGCTCGGCGCGCGGCTGGCTGCGCACGAGAAGCGTCGCGCCGGAAACGACGCGCGCGAAGCGGACCTGCGCGCGCTCGCCGACCGCGCCCGCCCGGGAGTGGCGTTGAACTCCCTCCTCGCCCTGCTCGGCAAGGTCACTCCCGCGGAGATCTCCCTGAGCGAGGCCACCCTGGCGCGAGGCGAGGAGCGGGGGGCTTTTTCCTTCGAGTTCAGCGGCCTTGCCGACGACGCCCAGGGACGAGCGGTCCAGGCCATGCGAAGCCTACAGGCCGCCTTGGAGGCGGACCCCGACGTCGCGCGCGTGGAGTTGGTCCCCCAGGGCGAAGAGGGCACGGCCCACCGCTTCCGCCTGCGGGTGGAGCCCCGGAGCGACCAGGGCCCCGCAGGAGGAGACTCGTGACCCAGACCGACGAGCCTTCGCCGAGGGCCTCGAACGGGAGCTGACCCGTGGACCTGGAAGCCATTTGGCAGACGCACAAGCGGTTCATCCTGCAGGTTGGCGGGGGAGCCCTTGCCTTCCTGGTCTTGGCCCTGGCCCGCAATTCCCTTGCCGACGAAGCGGCGCGGCTGGCCAAGGCGAACGCCAGCAAGGAGCTCGCCCTTCGGGACAAGATCGAGGCCCTTCGCGGGGCGGAAGGGCGCGAGAAGGGGCGGGCGGAAACCCTGGCCGAGACCATCGAGCCCTCCGTGCTGTCCGCACTGCGGTGGAAGACCGACCCGGCCTACACGCTCCCAGCCGGGGAGAGTTCGCCCACCCTGTTCTACGCGACCGCCCTCAGCCGGACCGTGGGCGAGGTGCAACGCGCGGCGGATCGGGTGAACGCCGTCTGCCCCCGCAAGGCGAACGAGCTGGGCTTGGCCGAGGAAGTCGAGGAGGACGCCGTGCCCGCGGCCCTTGCCAAGGCCGAACTCGTGCGCACGGTCGTGACGAGGGCCCTCGCCTTGGGGGTCCGGGAGATCACCTACGTCGAGCCGGACGAGGCGAGCTACGAGGCTCGCAGGGGCGACGACCGCTTCCTGCGCCTGTTGCCCATCAAGCTTGGCTTCGTGGGGGACGTGCGTCTGCTGAGCGAGTTCTTGGCCGAGTTCCAGCGCGAGGGGCGCTTTCTCGAGCTCGTCTCGGCCCGGCTCGCCCGCGAGTCGGAGAAGCACGACGCACGGTTGACCGTCGAGCTCGAGCTGCGTGCCCTGACCATTGTGGACCGCGCGCCGGCCGCCGCCGCGCGGCCGGACCGCCCTTCGCGGAGGCCGCGCGGGCCTCGGCGCTTTGGACGGGATCGGTGACGCGATGCGACTGACCAAGGAGAAAGTGCTCTTCGGGATCGCGCTCCTCCTCTGCGGTCTCGTGCTGGCCAGCGCGCGCCTCCCCGCGGCGACCGAGGCCCCGGTGGTCCCGCCCGAGGAGCCCGCCGGGTCCTACCGCCGCAGTCCGGGAGCGCTGCGGCCGCGCCTGGCTCCAGAGCTCCGCTTCTCGGGCAGGGACCCTTTCCAGGCCAAGGATCCATGGTCCGAGGCTGCGCCGGCGCTGCTCGCCGTTCCTCCCGCCCGGACTTGGCCTCGCGCCCTTCCGGGCGGCGTCCGGTCGCTGCCGCGTCAGCCCGCGGACCGCGTCCTCGTCGACGCGACCTGGGGAGGCCCGCGATGAGCCTGCGCGCCAGGGTCCTGGCCCTCGGCCTGCTCTTCTGCGCAGGGAGCGTTGCGCCCGCGCAAGAGCCCGTCGATGCGGACTACCGACTCCTCGACGAAGTGACCGTCCGCGACCGCGCCCGTCCCCTCCGCGGCACGATCCTCTCGGGGAGCGAGCCGGGGAGCGCGAAGCTGCGCATGCGCCTCGAGAGCGGCATCGAGCTGGAGATCCCGCGCTCCGACGTCTTGCGCATCCTCCCGCGGGAGACTCCGGAGAAGGCATTCAAAGCCCGCGCCAAGCGCATCGCCGCCGGGGGGAGCGCCGAGGATCATCGGCGGCTCGCCGAATGGGGGCATGGCCTCGGCCTCACGCGCCTCGCTCTGGGTGAGATCTCGGCAGCCATCGCCGCCGAGGGCGACGCCAAGCGCCGTTTGGAGCACCGAGTGCGTCGGGTGGAATTGCTCGAGCAACTCGCCGGTGAGCTGGCAGCTCCCGAGCAGCAACCGCTCTACGAAGCGATCCTCGCCCAGAGCGACGCCGCCGAGTCCTTTGCCCCGCGGATCGCCATCGCGCACGCCCGCGTGCTTCTCGCGCTCGGCCTTCCTCGTGCCGCGGTCCCGCTGCTCCAGAAGGCGCGCGACGTGCTGCGCCAGCGGGCGGGGCTCCCCGAGGACGGTGGAGGAGCGACCGAAGCCCCGGCGGACGGCGGGTCCGAGGGCACGGAGGGCGACGCGGAGCAGTCCGGAGGGACGGTTGCGCGGCCTCCGCGCCGTCTCGGTCGCGGCGGCGCTCCCCTTCCCCCGCGGCGGGGCGGCGCTGGGGGAGCCGAGGCGGCGGAGGACGGGCGCGGCGGGGGCGTCCCGGCCGAGCCCCGGGATGGCTCCGCCCAGGCGCTCCCCAACTTGGACGAGCACGAACGCCGGACCTACCGCGATCTCCTCGCGGCGCTCGGTCGGGCTCTGGACGAAGCGGAGGATCCGGACGGCGCGCGGGAAGCCTACGGCGAGCTGTTGCGGATTTGGCCGCAAGACCGTGAGGCTACCCTAGCGCAGGCACCGCTCCTGGCCGCTGCCGGCCGTCGCGCGGCAGCCATCGACGCGGTCACCCAGACGCTGGCCGTCTTTCCGCGGGATCCGGAGCTCCTGCTCCTCCGGGGGCGCCTGCACTACCTGGCTCGACACGACGCCCCGGCGCAGGCCGACCTCACGGCGGCCCAGGAAGCCGCGGCCAAGGTCCCCGATCTCCTCCGTCGGGTCCAGGTTGCTCTGGCCTGGGTCCACATCGCCGCCGGACGCGCCGCGCAGGCGCTCCCCCTCGCGGAGGCTGCCGACGCTCCGCCTCCCGGCTACGGCCCTGCTCGGCTGGCCAAGGGCGCCATCGCGGAACTTGGGGGCGACGTCGAAGCGGCCGCGCAGCGCTACGCCGAGGCGGAGCGCCTCCTTGGCCCCAGCGCCGCCGAGGCCGCCTACTGCCGCTCCTTCGCCCTAGCGAAGCGCGGCGACGCCGAAGGCGCGGAGCGTGCGCTGGCGCTCGCGCTTCGTCGCGGCTACTCCTTCCTGCTCGCGGTGCGTGCCTTGGTCGATCTAGCCCGCGCTCGAGACGACGGCGAAGAAGAGGCTCGCCTGCTCGAGCTCCTCTGCCGCTCCTCCACCGCCCCCGCTCCCGACGAGCTGACGGCCTTGGCGCGGGTCTACCTGCGGCAAGAGCGCCTCTCCGAGGCGCAGGAGCTCCTCGAACGCGCGCGCGCTGCTGCTCCCGGGGAACCCGACGTGCTGCGCGGTTTGGCCTACTGCGCCTACGTCCGCGACGACCGACCGCGCGCCCGCGCGCTCTTCGAGCAGCTCCTGCGCCTCGACGCCGACGACTCTTGGGCGCGCCGAGGGCTGCGCAACCTCGAGGAGGCGCGGACCCGGCGCGTGTGGGAGGACCGCTTCGACCGCTCCGACGGAGAGCTCTTGAACGGTTGGCGGGTGGAGGCTCCCTTCGGGATCGACGTCTCCCTCCGCAACGGCAAGCTGCGGCTTTGGGGGGACCAGAAGAACGAGCCCGGTGGAAAGACTCTGGTTTCCCGCGATGTCCAGGGCGAGCGGGTGGTGAAGTTCGAGGTGCGCCTCGCCCTCGACGGCGGGAACGTCGGCCGGGTCGGGGTTCGCCTCCACAACGGCGCTGCGACGGCGGTCCTCTTCGTGGATCCCGCCGACGGGCGCGTGAAGATGGCCACGGCGCGAGGCAAGCAAGGCTTTTCGAACCCGGCCGACCTGGGATCCTGGCCGGGCCCCGGCGCCCACACCCTGGCCATCGACGTCGAAGACCCCCGCAAGGGCGAGGTAGCCTTCGCGATCGACGGCGAAGTGCGCGCTCGCGCTCGGTTGCCCGGCGTCGCCTCCGGACGCCGCCGCACGACCCTTGCCGTCTACGGGCAAGGCCTCGCGCTCGGCGACGCGGTGCGGGCTTTCATCGAGCGAGCGCGTGTCTACGTGCTCCGTCCCCCGACCCCGTCCGGCGACCCGCGCCGGGGAGGGTTCTAGGTGGACGCCGTTCGCGCGGGAGGGCGCCGCTCCTTCACCCTCATCGAGTTGCTCGTGGTCATCGGGATCATCGCCGTGCTGGCCGGCCTTACGGTGCCTGCCATCTCCGCGGTCCGCCGCCGCTCCCAGGTCTCTTCCACCACCTCGCTTCTCCAGCGCCTTGCCTTGGCCCTCGAACAATACGAAAACGACTTCGGCGACTACCCCCCAAGCCGCTTCCGCGCGGCGGGCCTGGGGAAGTCCAACGGGCTCAACGAAGGGAGCGAGTGCTTGACGCGCTGCCTGACCACCTCGCGTCGCTCGGGCCCGTACTTCGAGTTCGCCGACGCCGAATTGGGCAACACCGACGGCGATCGGATCGTCGGCGTGCGGGAGGATCCGACGGGTTCCATCATCCGCAACGCCGAGCTCCTCGAGGTCGTGGACGCTTGGGGGAATCCCGTGGCCTACTTGCACAACGCGGTCTACGGACAGGGCGCGAGCGTCTCCCTTCCTCGCGAAGATGGCGAAGGGCGAGCGCCCGCGCGCGTCGAAGCGGACACCAGCGGGAAGACGGGTCAGTATCGAGGCCTGACCACTTTTCAGCTGTGGTCCGCAGGTCCGGATGCCTTGGCGGGGACGGACGACGACATCCGCATCGTGGGCGAGTGACGCGGCGGTGAGGTCGCGCGGATTCACCCTTCTCGAACTCCTCGTCGCCTTGGCCATCGTCGCCGTCCTCCTCGGGCTCTCGGCAGGTCTCCTCTCGCGCTTGGGCAGCCGGAACGCGCTCGAGGCCAACCAGCGCGCCCTGCGGGCGCTCCTCCGCCGCGCACGCAACGCCTCCCGCGAGGAGCGCTTTGGCGCGGTCGTGGAATTCGAGCGGGGGGAGAACGCCGTCGTCGCCCAGCAGCGGACGGCCATTACCCACTTCCGCTTCGAGGCGAAGGAGGCGCTGGACCTCTCCGAGGGGACCCGGCTCAAGGGGACCGCCGACGACGACACTCCACCTCCTTGGCGGACTCTGGGGGCCCGGGGACATTCCCTGGTCGTGGACGGTGGCGAGCAGGTGGTCGGTCGATACGGCCTCGGCGTCTTGTTCGCGGCCACGGGGCCGTTGGGCGCGGCCTGGGCCCACGCGGAGGAACGCCCCGTCCTGAACCCGCGGGAGGGGGTCTTCGTCGAGTGCTGGGTCTACCTCGGCCGCCTCGAGGAGCGACTCCATGAGCGCCCTCGCCGCGCCCGACCGACCAAGAGACAAGAAGAACTCTGGTCGCGCGGAGGAGAGCCCCCGCGCGAGACGCCGGAGCGGCTCGTGGACTTCTCTCCCCGCGACCCACCGATCTTCTACGCCGTCCGCAAGGGGCGGGCCTTCTCCCTCGGCGTGACCGCCGCGTACGAGGTCGAGGTCGCCGTGACCGGCCCCGAGGATCCCGACTTCACCTACATCGCCCGCACCCGCCCCGGGACGCTCCGTCCCGATCGGTGGTATCGCCTTGCTTTCTCCTTCGACGGCCGCACGGTTCGCATCTTCGTCAACGGAATTCCCCGCGCCTACCTGCCGTGCCATCGGCCCGACACGAGCCTCTTCGAGGAGCTCGACGGCGCGGGAGCGAGCGAGGTCATCGTTGGCGGCCAGAAGCTCCCCGGTCGCGAAGTGCTCGACGAGGCCGAGCTGGCCGCTGCAGGGGAGCTCGGCGAACGCCTTCGGGCAGGCGCCGACCGCGGCGGGGAAGGGAACGGAGACGGGCTGGTCACCCGGAGCGAATTCCTCGCTCGAGTCCCCAGCGCCCTGATCGCCGACGAGGCGCCGCTCATCTGTTCCGACCCTCACCCCGACCGCGCGTTCTACGGGGTCATCGACGAGCTCCGCTTCGCCGGCATTCTGCGCTCCGAGCGGCTTCCGTTGCCGGACGAGCTCGTCGTCGTCGCGTCGGCCGATCGCGTTCACTTCGACTTCCTCGGCCAGCTCGACCCCACCCGGCATCCCGAACCGTTCGTCATCCTGCTCAGCGACGACGAGCGTGCCTACTCCATCCTCGACCCACCGCCCGAGGCCGGGGGGGAGGAGGAGCGCAGCCAGACGCGCGCTCGCCGCGCCGAGGAGGAGGTGCGGCGGCGGAACCTGCGCATCGGACGGGCGCCCTTCGAGCGGTTCTTGGCCGCCCTCGAGCGCGGCGACATCGACCCCAATCGAGTGCGCAGGCTGGTGGTCCAGCGCACGGGGTTGGTGCGGGAATGAGCTCGGCGCCTTCCCCGCCGTCGGGCGTGGCGCGCAACCTTGCCCCGCCCGGAGGGCGTAGCATGGAGCTTTGGTCGACGGGGGCAGCGATGCGCGAGCCACGCAGACGGCGCGAGTCGGGAGCGGCCCTCATTCTCGTGGTCGTCGTCATCGCAGCCCTGCTGGCCATTGCGGCGCCCTTCGTCGTCTCGATGCGGCTTCACGAGGCCTCGAGCCGTCGCTTCGCCGCGGAGACGCGCGCGCGGCAGGTGGCCCGCGCGGCACGCAACCTCGCCGTGGCCCGCCTCCGAGAGACCCATCCCGACGAAGAACGTCGCCGGCGGGAGGCCGAGGCCCGCTCGGCAGACACCGACGAGGACTGGGACGACTTCGACGAGCTCTCGCGCCGGCCTCAGGAGCTCCCCGGAGACCTTGCCGGCCTCTCCCCCCTCCGCACCGCGGCGGACGACGACACCCTGGCGACGGTGCGGGTTGCCGACGCGCGCGCGCGCATCGAGGTCAACACCTGCGGCCCGCACGCCATTGCGAACCTACTCGGAGTGACCGTTTCGACCCGCGTCCTCTCCTTCGACGAAACGGACGCCCTGGAGGTCGAGGACACGAGCATGTTCTTCAGCGACGGCGACCCCGAGACCATCGACGGGCTGATCCGCATCGACGGCGAGGAGATCCTCTACCGCCACACCACCCCGACTCGCTTCGTCGGCCTCACGCGGGGGGTGAATTTCACGCGCATGCGCAGGCCCGAGAAAGGCGAGGTCCGGCGCAACTACCATCCAGCCGGCAGCCTCGTCCAAGACGCCCGCGGCTTCAAGATTGCCCTCGACCCCACGTGGCGCTACGTGGGGACCGAGCGGGAGGGGCGGCTGGCCCGCTTCGAGAACCCTTTGGCGCTCCGTCGCATCGCCGACTGGGAGCTCGCGTCGCAGCGCGCGGCCTGGTTCCTCTTCGGCCGCGGGCTCGACATGAAGGGCCTCCGCAGGCTCGGCATCGATCGCGACGCCGTCGAGGAAGCCGGTCTCGAGGTGGAAGACTTCGACCGCAGCGAGCCCGACCGCAGCGGCGAGTCCGCCGAGCAGCGGCGCGCGCGCACCAAGGCCGAGCGTGCGTTGCGGAAGTGGGGCCTCAGCGTCGAGGCGATTCGCCGTCGCGGCGGGGACGCCGGCGTCGTCCGCCTCTACGAGCTTCTCGCCTCGGTCAGCCAGGCCCAGCGCGAGAAGCTGGTCAAGGTCTACCGGAACCGGCTCGCCCGCCGAGCCGAGGGCTGGCGGCGCCTCACCGCCTGGCAGCGCAAGGAACTCTCCCGGCAGTTTGCGGTCCTCAGCGAGGTCCGCGAGTTCGCCCCGCAGACGGAGACCCTGGGCCGGGTGGAGTTCGAAGAGAAGCTCCGTCCCTACGTGACGACGAGCGCTTTGCCCGAGGGCGAGGCTTGGAGCGATCCGCAGGTCGTCAACAACTCGCTCCTCTACGCTCCCCACGCCCTGGGCAGCACCCTCGTCGTGCAGGACGCGCGCCGCTTCCGCGCGGGCGCCGTGGTCCGCGTTCATCCCTTGCCTCGCGCGGACGGTGTACGCCTCCCCGACGAGTTTCGCTACGTATTCGCCGTCCAAACCACCCGCCAAGGCGACGCCGTTCGCATCTTCCCGCAACTCGACGGCGACTACCTCCCGTCCACCGTGGAGGTCAGCGCCCGCCTCCCCCGGCCCGTCAACGTGAACTCGGCCAGTCGGGAGGTTCTCCGGGCCGTGCTTACCGGCCTGCAGAGCGGTGGCCGCCAGCGGCGTCGGGTCCGCGGCGGGCAAGCGCCGACCTTTGTGACCCCCGCCCAGGCCGCGGCCATCGCCGATGCCATCGTCGAGACTTCCGCCGAGACCCCGCTGCGCGGCCCGCAGGACCTCCGGGCCCTCCTCGAGCGTCTCCTCAAGGACGGGGTCATCGACGCGCACGCGGTCGACGCGGTCTACCGCAACGCCCTCGATCCGTGCGATCCGCTCCTCGCCCGCTCCACGGTGCCCTTTTGCTACCGCAGCGGCGATGTCTACGAGGTCGCGGCCACGGGCATCGTCAACGACCCCGCCGGCGGTGAGCTCGCCCGGCACACCTTTGTCGACGTGCTTCGGGTGGCCCCGCCGCGCGACCTCACCTGGCACGTGGACAGCCAGTTCGACTTCGTGGATCGGCTTTTCGTGGGCCTGCCGGGGGCGCGGCGCGTCACCGGAGGAGGGGCGGCCATCTTCCTCCACGGTCGCCAGCAGTTCCTTACCCAAACCCGCCCCGTGGTCCTGGGACCCTACACCCCCACCCCCTGGGGTCTTCCGTCCCGCTCCCACGCCAAGGGGCAGGGCGACATCCAGCCGCTGCTCTCGCAGCTGCCGACCCTGGGCAGGGGCAACAGCGGCACGGATGGCGCGGGGCTTCGCCCCGGCGCCCTGCGCATCGAGCGTTTCGACGGCCGGCCGGAGGGCGCTCCCCTCGCGGCGATCACCCTCGCGCCGAGCCTGCTCCCGTCGCGCTGGGTCACCCTGGCCCCCAATGTCCACCACCGGGCGCTGGGGCCGGGCTCCCTGCGCGCCTGGTATCGCTTCGACCGCTTGCCCCGGGGAAGCGCCAAGGCCTACCTCTTCGACGGCGGCGAGGCGGATTCGGTCAATCGCGTCTCCCTCTACCTCCAAGACGGCGAACTGGTGCTCGCTCTCCACGACGAGGCCTTGGACCTCGTCGAAACCGGGGACCGGCCGCGAGCTCAGGAGCTCCGCTACCGCCCTCCCCGGCCCTTCGAAGAAGGGAACTGGTACCACGTGGCGGCCTTCTGGAAAGGGACCGAGCCCGGCGACCTGGCCTTGGCCGTGGATGGACGCTTCGTCGGCGGCCGGCCGAGCATCGGCACGCGGCTCACCCAAGCCATCGACGCCACGCAGACGAGCATCACCGTCGAGGACGCGAGCGGCTTCCCCCCTCGGGGCTGGTTGCGGATCGGCCCTCCCCACCTCGCCTCGGGCAACGGATCGGGACCCGAACGCGGCGTTGCAGGCACCGATCGCGACGCCAACGCCCTCTGCGAGGTCCTCGCCTACGACCGCATCCAAGGAAACACCATCTACCTGCGCAGCGCACCCGTCCTTCCCCAGGGAGCGGCGCTGGCCGGGGCGCCCCGTCAAGCCCGGATGCCCGGCCCGGGCGTCCCGCGCCACCCGGCTCCGCGCATTGGCGTCGACCAGCCCGTGCGCCTTCCCGACCGCGGGAGCGGCGTTCTGTACCGCTTGCGCTGGCGCCAACCCGGAGCCGGTGGTGGTTCCGCGCAGGGGACGACCTGGGCGCTGCTTGGCTTCCCGCACCAGGCGGGGACCCTCGTGGTGCCCTACGGCTACCAGGCCCGCGTTCTCCGCGACGGGCAGGGAGCCGGCGGCAGTCCTTACAGCGACGTCGTCCACGAGGGCGGCGCCTCCCTCGCCGAAGCCCTCCCCCCCAACATGCCCGTCACGGTGCTCTACCAGCCTTCGCCAGGTTGGCCACCGCTGCCGGGCAACCCGAACCCGCCGCCTCCTCCCCAGGTCGTCGACGCCCAGGGCGCCCGCATCCCCGTGCTCTGGGCGGGGCCCTACCCGGATCCTCCCGTGGCGGTCCCCGACCAGCGCCCGCCTCCTCCGCAGGGAGCCCCGGCCCTGGCGCCTGCGCCGACGAACGTGGTCGGCGGCTTCCCGCCGCGTGGCATCGTCCGCATCTGCTCCCTGAACCCGAGCGTCGTGCCGCCACAGACGAACGTGGAGCTGGTCTACTACCGCCGCATCACCAAGCTCGGCGACCAGTATTACCTCGACGGTTGCGAACGCGGGCTCTTCGGGACGGCCCCCGCCCCCCACTACTGGGGGGGGACCGTCGTCCTCGAGAGCATCGAACTCGACGCCGACCCGACGGGCAAGTACCCGCCTCGCGCCTCGTTGAGCGAGCCGAGGGTCTACGTGTCGCTCGCCCAGCCCGACCGCAGCCCGGGCGCTGCGCCCGGCGCCCGCAGGGCCGAGTGGATCTCCTACCTCCAGCCCGACGCGGGCGTGCGAACCGCCCGCCTGGACGGGCGTCACTTCCTTCTCGTCCCCTCTCGGGACACGCTCTTGCCGCCCACCGTGGGGCCTCCGCCCCACCCCCAGGGCTTCGTGGGACCGAGCGTGGTTGCTGGCTACTTGCTCGCCATCCTCCAGGCCGGCGGGGGAGCGGCGCGGCCCGGAGACCCCGGCAACTGGGTCCTCGACCTCTCCGCTCCGCCCTTCGATTTCCGGCAGGACCCCAACTTCATGCAGCCGCTCAAGGAGATCCTCAAGCGCGAACGCCTCAACCAGAGCCGCGCGCAGAAGGGAACGAGGCGAATGGAGTCCCCGCGCCCACGACCACCCGCGGCGCCCCTCCCCACCGACCCCGATCCGGGCCACCCGCGAGGCACCAAGGTCGTCCCCACCTTCGCCCTGCGCCCCGGCGAAGGCTTGCCTCCGATCCGCATCGGCAGCACGCGGCAGGGCGCTCCCCTCTGGTTCGATCCTGGGCTCGCCGAAGTCGGTCCTGGCGACCTGGTGACCATCGTCGACGACGCCGCCGCCGCGCCGAAGCGCGAAGAGCGACGGGTGGTCCACGTGGCCCGCAGCGCCTTCTGGGCGCCCACTGCACAGGACCTAGCCCGCGGGCGCCTTCCCGACCGCGCCACGGGATGGCTGGTGGCTTTCGACGACTTCGTTTCTCGCGAATACCGAGGCGACCGAAACGCCCGCCTCGCCCGCTGGCCGACGGGGAACGTGAACGTCGTCCCCTCGCTCGTGTTCGGGCGCGCGCGCGATCCCAGCGACGCCACGGACTTGGTGGCCGACGCCCCCGGCACCCTCGGCGGTGTCTGCGACGATCTGGTGTGCGAGCAAGGCCGCGAGGAGCTCCTGAGTCCCTTCGCCGCACTCGCGCCGAGCGACGCCGTCCTGCAGAGCGTGGCCAACGCGCGGGCTTACCAGGGGGGCGCTCTCCTCCTTTGCGACTCGGGCGAGGTCCTTGGCGTCCTCGACGCGAAGCCTCCCGTGCGGCCGGGGTTGCCCGCCGAGTTCCAGCTCCTTCGCGGCGCCCTCGGGAGTTCGCCCTCCAGCCAACCCCTCTCCCCCGAGTCGCGCCTGTGGCGACTCTCCTGGCCTTCGGTGGCCGTTGCGACGGGGCCCATCGGGGGCGCTCGAGGCCGCGACCTCCCCGTTCGCCGCTCCAGAAACGTGTTCCACGCCCCTCCCGCAGGGGGCTACCTCGCGGTGGACCCCGGCGGCGGTGCTCCCTACGCCGAACTCCTTCCTTACACCCAGTTTCGCACCGTCCGCGGCGGGGGCTCCTTCCTTCGACCGCAAGACCGCTTCGGCCGGGGAGCGTTCCGTTCCGCCTTCGGCAGCGGGAGGGCATCCATCGGCCCCGAGACGCTCCTCGTCGACCATCCCTACCGCGGCCACGACCGCTACGCGCCGCGCACCAGTTCCCTCGAAGGCGTCTACTTCCAGTGCGCTCGGGAGCTCCCCGGAAGCCTCATCGTGAGCGTGGACTGGGAGGAGCACCTGCCCAGCCCCTACGCCGAGGTCAAGGTCGCGCTGCGCGTGGACGGGGCTCCTTCCTGGGATGCTCCGCCCGCTCGCGCGCCCGGGCAGCGGGGGCGGCTCTACCTGTTCGACGACCCGAGGGGGCCCAACGAAGTCTTCGTTTCGGGCGATCGGGTCGAGTTGCGTGTCTACATGACCTTCAAGCCCGGCGCGTTCGAGAACGACGCTTGGAAGCGCGCTCCCATCGTCGGGGCCCTGCGCGTCCACTACCGCCAAGCCACGGCGGTGCTCCGCCGCGAGGAGCGCCTCGAGTGATCCGCAGGCGCGAGCGGGCTGCCTTCACCCTGCTCGAACTCCTCGTGGGGATGGCCATCCTCACGACCCTGGGCACCGCCCTCGTCCTCGTCCTCCGCGGCGGCCTCTCCACCTGGCGGCGGAGCGAGGCGCGACGAGAGAGCTACGACGCGGCGCAGGCCATTTTCCGCCAGCTCCGCGAGGACCTCGCCTCGATCTGCCCGCCGGGCGGCCCTCCCCTGCGCGACGCCGTGCCGACCGAGAACCGCCTCCTCTGCGACCTGCGCCATCCCGAGAACGCAGGGGCCCCGCTCGCCCTCGGCGTGGGGCAGCGCTTGGTGCTGGTACGCTCGTTGAAGGCGGAGAGCGAGCATCCCATCACCGGGCACGCGGGCATGTTCGTCGGCGCCGACCGGGTGGTGGACCTGCGCGACGACCTCGACGAGGCCCGCGCCGGGCGCTTGCGCGCCACCGGCGGCCAGGCCGAGGTGGCCTGGGTGCGCTCCGAGGAGGGCGTCCTCTACCGGGGTCTGCGGGCACCGGTTGGGCCGCCGAACAGCCTCTTCGAGCCGGGCTCCTACGCCCTGGCGGCTCCGCCGCGGCCGCTCGAGGCCGGGGGCGCCTCTCCGGGAGCAGCGCCCGCAGCCGGAGCGGGCGCTCGCGTTGCGCCGCAGACCTTGCTGCGCCCCTTCGCCACCGAGGTCCTGCACCTCGAGTTCCGCTTCTGGAGCCAGTATTCGCGCAATTCGTGGAAGGCCCGGGACCGCTGCCTCATCGCACCGTCCGCGGACGAGCGGAGCGGACCCTTGCTCGTGTGGGACTCCACTCGCTCCCTGGAACTCGACGACGGACGCGCCCGCGAGCGCGGGGAGTTCACCACCTACCTCTCGGCCAGGTCGGCAGCGGATCCGCGGGACGACATCCTCCCCCGCAGGGTCCGCATCCTCCTCGTGCTTCGCCAGCCCCCCCTCGCAGGGCGGTCCACCTTCCTGCTGGCCCCCATCGACGCCCGCAGCAGCGAGGTCCTCGTGGAGCATCCCGAGCGCCTCGAATGGAGCGAAGAAGAAGGGGGCTACCTCTACGTGGGGGGCGAGTGGATTCACTTCGAGCGGGTCGAGGGCAACGTCGTCCGAGTCTCGCCCGGCGGACGGGGCGCTCGCTGGACCCGCGCCCAGGAACACGACACGGGGCAGATCGTGGAGATCGGCAAGTCCTTCGTGAGCATCGTCGCGGTTCCCGCCGCGCGCGAGGACTGGGCGGACCCCGTGCGCCGCCTGAGGAGGGCCCGGTGACCCGCGGGGCACGCTCCTTTTCGCTCTTGGAAGTCATCGTCGCCCTGGGCGTCTTGGCCATCGGAGCCACCGCGGCCTTCTCCCTCCTGGTGGCCGCCGCGGCCGCGGGCCGGCGCGCCGAGCACCAAGTCAACGCTGCCCTCATTGCCGACGCCGTTCTCGACGACCTGAGCGGGGAGCTCGGCGCCGGACTGCGCCTCGACGACTACCCCCTCGCCGCGGAGGCCGATCCCCTTCCGGGGGCCGATCCTGCGCGTGCGGCTCCCAATTCCGAGACGCGCTACCTGGTGCGGGATGCGGCCTGGAGCGCCTTTCCCGGCTACCGCTACGATCTGGCCTTGACCCCCCTGCCCGGTCCCCAGCCCGGGGAGCCCTGGCACTACCTGGCCGAGGTGGAGGTGCGCTGGTCGAACCGCGGACGACGTCGCAGCGCGCACTTCGCGACGGTCGTCCTGCGCCGCTTGTCGGCGCTCGAGAACCCCTTGCCCGGCGCCCGGCGCTGACCCGGGCAGAGCGCCCTCAGCGCGCGGTCCCCTCGCCGTGCCGGTAGCGGCGCAGTACCTCCCAGGGGTCCATGACCGTGATGTGAACCTCTCGGCCGTCCCCATCGCGAAGGACCACGCGCCGACCGCCACCGGGTGCGGCGAAAGGACTGCTGCGCGGGGGCAGCGCGGTCGGGCGCACGACCCCCGGTGGAGGCGGCGGCCCGTAGTGGGCTTCCCACTCGAGCCGCCTCAACTCGGCGCTGGCCTGCAGGTAGACGAAGACCGCAATGACCACGAGCATGAAGTTGCTCAGCAGACCAAGGATGCCGAAGACGACCGCGAAGACTTGCCCCATGCGCGCGGCGGCACGCGTGGCGGCGACCCGACCCATCCAGTGCCAGAGGATTCCTCGCAGGGCGCGACCCCCGTCCATGGGATAGGCCGGGACGAGGTTGAAGACCGCCAGGGCGACGTTGACCCCCAGGAAGGGAACCAGCCCAGGCAGGGGGCCGACCAGGAACAGGGGCACGGCCGCGAGGCCGGCGAGGAAGACGTTCACCGCAGGGCCCGCGAGGGCCACGACCACTTCCTCGCCGCTCGTACGGGCTTCGCGCGTCAGGCGGGCGATGCCCCCGAAGGGATAGAGGGTGATGCCGGTGGTCCCGATGCCGAAGAGGCGAGCCGCCAAGACGTGGCCGAGTTCGTGCAGGGTCACGCTGACCCCCAAGAGCCCCACCCAGAGCAGCACGCTGACGGCGCCGAAGAGTCCCTCGCTGAGGAGGGAGCTGAGCGCGAAGAAGCCGACCAACCACAGCAGGGTGGAATGAACCCGTAGCTCCACTCCGAAGGGTCGGCCGATGGGGTAGGTCTTGAACATGGAAGCGTGCTCCTCCCGGGGCTTCACCACTTCCGCAAGACCGATTCCAGGTCCGAGCGCGGGGCCTAAGCCCTTTCTTCTCGAAAGGGCCGAGGGGGTGTTGCGCCGTGGCGCTGCCAGGCTGACAGTTCGGAACGCGGGGCTCCGGACGGATCCGGGAACCCGGGCGTGCGCCGACGGACGTTACTTTTTCCAGATCACCCGGCTCTTGTCCCCCAGTTCGACCACGATCTTGGTCGCGGACGGCTTGAGCTGCATCAGCTGACCAATGGCCTTCGCCCAGTCGCTGGAGGCAGGAGGTGCGTTGGGGTCGAGGGGCGCCACCGGAGGCGAGGCGGCGCTCGCCGGACTCGGGGCCGGACGCACGGGCTCGCCCCGGCGAGGTCCTCGCGGGGGGCCGGAGGGGCGTCCGGTCCGCCGCGAGGGTCCTGCGGGCCCTCGGGGAGGCACGCGCCCGGTCGCGACCGGCGGACGCCGCCCCGCCGCACGCCCCGGGGGGGGCGGGGG
>RFHU01000246.1 GCA_003695705.1 Planctomycetota bacterium | reverse complement strand
GGCCGGCGGCGGCGGCGGCCCGGGCGGCCCGGGCGGTCCGGGCGACGACCACGGCAACGACGCCGCCAGCGCGACCCCGGTGGCCGTGGGCAGTCAGACTCCAGGGCGCATGGACTACGCGGGCGACGTGGACGTCTTCGCCGTTCCCCTCAGCGCGGGTGCGCGCTACACCTTCCGCACCGCCGACCTGCGCGACGGCATGGACACCGTTCTCGTCCTCTACGACACCAACGGCAGCACGCAACTCCAAGAGGACGACGATTCGGGCGGCGGCTACGCCTCGGAGATCGACTTCCGCGCCAACGCCGACGGGACCTACTACCTCGCGGTGCGCCACTACGACCCGGGCGAGGACAGCGGGCGCTACCGGCTCGAGGTCGCGGGCGGCGGCGTGGCGGCCCCGGGCGACGACCACGGCGACGACGCGGCCTCGGCGACGGCCCTTGCCTTCGGCACGCCGCTGGCCGGCGAGATCGAGCGGGGCGGCGACGAGGACTGGTTTGCGGTGACCCTAAGCGCGGGCCAGGCCTATCGGTTCCGCACCACGGTCCACGGGGGCATGGACACGGTCCTCGTCCTTTACGCGCCCAACGGAAGCACGGTGCTCGAGGAGAACGACGACTTCGGCGGTTCCTACGCCTCGGGGATCGACGCGACCGCGGCGCAGGACGGAGTCCACTACTTGCGGGTCACCCACTACGACGACGCGACGGGGACGGGGAGCTACGACGTCTTGGCCGAGCAGGCGGGCGGGGCGGCTCCGCCAGCGCCTGGCCCGGCCCCTGGCCCCGCGAGCGGCCTCTACACCCATCGGACCGTGAACCCCCACGGCCCCGACGTCTACGTGGGCGACCTGCACGACATTGCCCGCTACGGGCACGAGAACGGGATCACCGCCTTCGCCATTGGCACTACCTCCTGCAACAAGGGGGATCAGGAACTGCGTTGGTTCTCGTCCACCAACGAACACCCGGTGATCGGTTCGAACATGTTCCGCCTCAAGGACGGGCGTTTCGAGCAAGTGGGCATGAGCTGGCTCAAGCACGGCTTCTACGCCATGTCGGGCTCGCTGTGCTTCAACGACTGCCAGTCGACCACCGGGGACTACCTCGGTGTGCATTGCTCCGACCCTTACTCTGCGAGCCTCAACGGCTCGCAGTCCAACCTCGGGCCGCGCTTCGACGTGAACCCCGCCACCGGGCAGTTCCCCTACCCCTACACGGATCCGCCGATCCACAGCAGCACCCTCGACCGGCGCCTGCAGGTGCGCGACGCCGACCTCGACCCGGCCCTCAACCAGGGCGCCCGCTACTTCGTCGAAGGGCATTACATTACGCCCGACGACGCCGGACCGAACGCGCTCAACAACTTCGCCTACCGCGAGGTGCGCGTGACCGGCTCGGGCGGGCGCTTCGACATCGAGTTCGTCCCGGGCGTCGGCACGGTCCGCGAAGACGCGGCCTTGTTTGCCTGGCGGGCGGTGGACCCGCAGGTGGTCATCACCGGCGGCGCCGTCCCCGGCGACGGCACCTTCGACATTGGCTACAAGGTCACCGACAACGGGAACGGCACCTGGCACTACGAATACGCGGTGCACAACCTCAACAGCGATCGCGCCGCGCGGTCCTTCTCGATTCCCCTCCCGCCCGGCGCCACGGTGACGAACATTGGCTTCCACGACGTGGACTACCACTCGGGCAGCCCCTACGACGGGACCGATTGGACCGCCCAGGTTGCGGGAGGGGCCGTCGTGTGGGAGACGCGCACCTACGCGCAGGACCCCAACGCGAACGCGCTCCGCTGGAGCACGGTCTACAACTTCCGCTTCGACTGCGACCGCGCCCCCGGAGACGGAGACGCCGTCCTCGGCCTCTTCAAGCCCGGTGCCGTTCCGAGCCTCGCCATTCGCCTGGCCGCCGGCGTCCCCGACGCGAGCGGTGGGGGGGGGAGCCCCACGGACACCACCCCGCCGACCTTCGCCGGCGCCAGCGGCCTTGCCGCGAGCGCGCCCGACGCGCTCACGGTCTCGTGGTCCGGGGCGAGCGACAACGTCACGCCGAGCGGCGACTTGGTCTATCGTGTCTACCTGGCCACGAACTCGGGCGGCCAGGACTTCCGGCAGCCCACCGCCACGACCGCGCCGGGCGCGTTGAGCGCGACCCTGAGCGGCCTGCAGCCGGCGACGGACTACTACGTGGTCGTGCGGGCGGTGGACGCCGCAGGGAACGAGGACCAAAACACCGCCGAGGTTCAAGCCAGCACGCCGCCTGCGCCCGACGTGCAGGCGCCCAGCTTCGCCGGCGCGGGCGCTGCCCAGGCTCTGGGGAGCGCCAGCCTCGAGGTCACGTGGTCCGCGGCGAGCGACAACGTCTCGACGCCGAGCGAGATTCGCTATCGGATCTACGCCGCCCTCACGTCGGGCGGCCAGGACTTCCAACAGCCCACCGCCACCACGGCGCCGGGCGCACTGAGCGCGACCCTGAGCGGTTTGCAGCCGGCGACGGACTACTACGTGGTCGTGCGGGCGGTGGACGCCGCGGGGAACGAGGAGCAGAACACCGTCGAGGTCCGGGCGACGACCCAGGGCGTCGCCGGGGGCTTGCTGGCGCCCGCCGTCGAAGTCGACCTGCGGCGCTACAGCAACCGCACGGGGGCGTTTGCCCCGGGCGATCGCGTCGGCCTGATCGTCAGCTTCCGCAACACCACCGCGCAGGACGTGGACGTCTCGGGGTCCATCGACCTCGAGGCGCCGAGCGGGCAACGCTTCCGGATCGTGGGCCCGGTGAACGGACTCACGATCCGGGCCGGCCGCACCGCGCGCTATCTGGTGAACGTGATCATCGACCCGGGCGCGGCGCCGGGCTCCTACACGGTCCTGGCGAGCTTCCGCGACCCCGCGGGCGGTTTCGACCTCGCGACCCACGGCTTCGACGTCGCCGCGCCGACGCCCTGAGCTTTCTCGTGCGTCCTCGGGTTTGGGTCTTCGTCGCGGTTCTTCTTCTCGCAGGCTGCACCGAGCGCCCGCAAGAGACGAAAGGAACCGCGCCGGCTCACCCGGCACAGGCCAAGACGCCCGTCCGGGGGGCGACCTTGACCGGCCAGGGCATAGACAGCGACGGCGACGGCCGCGCGGATCGTTGGCGGCGCGTGGACCCCGAGACCGGGCGGGTCTACGAGGCGCGCGACACCGACGGGGACGGGGTTCCCGACCGCACCGAAGAGCTCGACGTCCGCGCAGGACCTCCGCCCGGCGTGCGCGTCGAGGGGGGCGGAGGGAGTGGGCTGAAGCCCCTCCCCGCGGAGCCGCCGAGCGAGGAGCGCTGACGCGCAACCCCGCGGCCGGGCGGGTCGGGATCCGCCTTCCCGCGGCGCGGACGCTTTCGCGCCGCGGGGGCTTCTGCGCCGGGTGTCCGGGAACGCCGGGCGGAGGTCCTCCGGCCGTTCACGACCCGCTGGTTGGGTTGCAGCGCCTCCTCGCCCCGCGAGGAGACTGCCCCGGGCGGTCCGCCGGGCGGACCGCCCGGAGCGCCTGCGTTCGCGGGGCGCCCCTCGCGGGCCGTTCGCTCCGCCGCGCCGAGTTCTCGTGGGTGGGGCTTGCGGACGCACGCGCCGCTCGGCCCCGGCCGGGGTGTGCCTCCGGCGGAGGCCACGTGGCGGTCGAGTTCTGGTGGGCGCGCGTTCTCCACGCCCCCGAGGCCCTTGGGGTTTCTCGCCGGTTGGTGCGGGGAGGGGCCGAGTCGCTGCGCGCGGCGCTCGGGGAGGCGGAGGTCGCCGCCGAGGGGGGCCCCCTTGCGGTGCTCGAGGCGCTCCGCGGGCACGGCGGAAGCCTTCGCCTGAGGGTGGCGAACGCCGGGGCCTGCGGCGATCTGGGCTGCCTGTTCGCGGCGGCGGCGGTTTCGGCCGGCGGCTTCGGCCACGGGCCAGGCTTCGTCCGAACCCGAGAGAGGAAGGGCAGCTGCTGGATCTCCCTTCCGGCCGCGGTCGAGCCCCTCGGGTCTCCCGCGGCGCCCCTGGCCGCGGCCCTCGGCCGCGCGGCGCCCCGCGGGGAGCTCGTTCGGGTCCTTCGCGCCGGCGAGGCGCGGGTCCTCGTGCAACACGCGGAGGAGCCGGCCGCCCTCGCCCTGCTCGAAGTCCCGCGGCCGCAGCTGTTTGCCTACCTGCGGGGCGAGGGACTGGACGCCGTGTGCCTCTACGCGAGGGCGAGGAGCGGCGCGCTCGTCGCCCGCACCTTCGCGGCTTCGGAAGAGGGGCGCGAGGTTCGGGGAACGCTGGCGACGGCCCTTGTCCTCGCGTGCGCCGCGGCACCCAAGCACGCGGTGCGGGTCGTGGAGGGCCGAGGCGCCGGTCGGAGGCGGGTGGGCTACTGGCTGCGGTCCGCCGCGGGAGAATGCGTCGAGGTGGGCGCCGCGGTCCGCCTCCTCGGTCGCGGTCGGCTTCTGCCACGCGGGGCCGAGGAGGCGCGACGCGCTTGCTGAAGGCGCTTGCGCCGCGCTAGCCTCCAAGGGTGGAGCAGAGCGCCCGCCTCGGTGACTACGAGTTGCTCGGCTGCCTCGGGCGAGGGGGCATGGGTGCCGTTTACCGGGCGCGGCACCTCGAACTCGGCGTCGAGCGGGCCCTCAAGGTCCTCGCGCGGGGGTCGGCGACGCAGGTCGAGCGCTTTCGCCGGGAAGCGCTCAGCCTGGCTCGGGTGCAGCACCCGAACGTCGTGCGCGTGCACGAGTGCGGCGTGGGGGAGTGCGGCTTCTACTTCGTCATGGACCTCGTCGAAGGGGAGACCCTCGAGCGCGTCGTCGAGCGCGGTCCGTTGCCCCTGGACCGGGCCCTGGAGGTGGCGGAGGACCTCGCGCGGGGTGTTGGGGCCCTCCACGAGCGCGGGATCGTTCACCGCGATCTCAAGCCAGCCAACGTCGTCTTGCGCGTCGACGGGACGCCGGTGGTGTTGGACCTCGGCCTGGCCGTGGCCCCCGAGTTCGACCGCCGGCTCACGCAGACGGGGGCGCTCTTGGGGACTCCGTGGTACATGTCGCCCGAGCAGACGCGCGGGCAGCCGGCCACCGCGCGCAGCGACGTCTACGCGCTGGGCTTGATCCTCTTCGAACTCACGACCGGGCGGAGCGTCTCCGTGGGGGGCGGGCTGCCGGGGCTCGTCGACCTGCCTGCGCCCAGCTCGGTCGACGGCAAGCTGCCGCGGGCTCTGGACCGCGTGTTCGCCCAGGCGACGGCCCGCAGTCCTGACCGGCGCTACTCCGACGCGGGGGCCTTCGCAGAGGCCCTCGCCGCACTGCGCGCCGACCCCGGACCCAGCGGGCGCTTCGTACGGAGGGCGCGCCGGGCCGCCTGGGCCGCCGGAATGGGAGTGGCGGGGCTGGTGCTGTGGGCCTCCCTGGGCGGAGGCTTCGGGGGAACTTCGAGGACGGCCGGCGCCTCGGCTCTTCGCTCTTCGGTCGAGGGCACCGGGCCCACGCAGGCTTCCGGGCCCCTCCCGGAACCGCAGCGCCACGCGCGGGCGCGGCGGGAACTGAGGAGGCTCCGCCGTCTGCCTCCCTCCGAGCGCTTTCGTGCGTTGGGCAGGTGGATCGAGGGACACCCCGAGCTCGAGGAAGAGCTCGCGCTGGCGCGGGCCTTGCGCCACAACGCCCGCCTGGAGTTCCCCTTGCGACGGCTCCTCGAACCGGGCTTCTCTCGGGGGCGGGTTTGTTTCCTGGGGAAGGATTGGGCGGTCTGGAGCGCGCAGCTGCAGCGGCCCTATCGTTGCCTCCTGGTGGTCGAGGAGCGGGCGGGAGGCAAGCGCGTGGCTGCGCGCGAAGTGTCGAGCCCCATAGAGGCCCTGGCGGCGGAGCCCGGAGGCCGGCGCTTGGCGTTCAGCCACCGCGGCGGGACCTTCTTGTGGACTCCGGGCGAGCAGGGGGCGGAGCCCGTGCTCCTCAGCTCCTGGGCCATGGCGTGCCTTGCCTTTTCGCCCGACGGTCGCCTCCTGGCTGGGGGAGGCGAGCACCGCTTCTTGATCGTGTTCGACCTCGAGGCGGGCGGCGAACCGAGGCGCTTCGGGCCCTACCGGGGGCTGGTGGACCGCGTAGCCTTCGGCCCCAAGGGACGCTACCTGGCGTGCGTCGGGGAAGGCGCTTCCGGACAGCGAGGGGTCAAGGACGACGGACTGGACGTGTGGGACCTCGAGGCGGGGCGGGTGGTGTACCGGATCGAGGCGTTCTCCAGCGTGAACGCGCTCGCCTTCTCGCCGCGGGGGGACCGGCTCGTCGTCGGGGGCGGGGACGGACGCTTGCTCGTCTACGGGCTCGAGGGCTCAGAGCCTCGGGCGGAGTTCGTGGGTCCTCGCGAATCCGGAGTGCCGCTGCGCAGGCCCAGCGCGCACTCGGGCAGTTTGCGGGGGGTGGCATTCTTCCCGGACGGCACCGTGTGCTCGGGGGGGCCGCGCCTTGCCGAGCGCAGCGGCACGATTCGTGTGTGGGACGCAGCGGACGGACGCTGTTTGGGCAGCGTGGACCTCCCGACCCCGGTTTGGCGGCTTGCTCTTTCGCCCGACGGGAAGGCCCTTCTCTTGGTCACGGGCCGAGGGATCGAGCTCTGGCCCGCGGGCGTACCCGTTCCCGTGCCCGGAGGGTAGGCGCGCAGGCGCGACGCCTTCAGCGGACGATGCGCCGGGTGATCGCGCGGAGCCCGCTGGCGGCGAGGAGGGGGGCCGCCAGGGCCAAGTAGAGCGGGCAGACCCACACGAAGTCGACGCAGGCCCCGGGCCCGTAGAGGAGCAGGCGGTTGAGCTCGGTGACGTGGAACAGGGGGAGCGCGTAGGCGAGCTCGCGCAGCCCGGGAGGGAGGTCGCTCACGGGGAAGACCATGCCCGAGAAGAGGGACATGGGGGTCAGCGCGCCCGTAATGAAGAAGTTGAAGTTCGCCATGTTGCGGGTCACGGCGCTCACGTGCAGGCCCAGGGCGCCGAAGAGGAAGGAGCACGCGAAACCCACCAGGGGGACCAAGAGGGCGGTGGGGCGCAAGACGGCGGTCCAGCCGTTGGCGAGGGCGAAGGCGGAGAAGACGGCGAGGACGACGCTCGTGAACAAGAGGCCCTTGAGTCCGCACCAGCAAAGTTCGCCCAGGAAGACGTCGGCGGGGGTCAGGGGGGTGGCCAGCATGCCGTCGTAGGTCTTCTGGTAGACCAGGCGCACGAAGGTGCCGTAGGAGGTCTCGAAGGCGGCCGTGAACATGGCGGTCATGGCGAGGGCTCCGGGCCCCATGAAGGCCCCCAGCGGCAGGTCGCCGACGCCCTCGCGCACGTAGCTCCCCAGGCCCAGCCCGACCGCGGTGAGGAAGAGGACGGGCTCGAGGAAGGCGGGGAGGGCGTTGGCGAGGAAGGTGGAGGAGTAGACCACCCAGTGTCGGCGGACCACGGCCAGAAGGCGGGCGGTGCGCGGAGGAGGCCGGCGGAGCTCAGTCACGCAGCGACCTCCCGGTGAGCTTGAGGAAGACGTCCTCGAGGGAGGTGCGCCGAAGCGTGGCCTCGGAGACGCGGCCTCCCCACACCCGGAGGAGGGCCTCGTCCTCGTGGAAGAGGAAGGCGCGGTCTCCGTGTTCTTCGTAGAGGAGCGCCTCCTCGCGCAGGGGCGCCCAGCCGCCGGGGTCCTGGCGGGCGATGGAGAACTCGAGCACGTAGGGGGGCAGGTGCGCGGCGACGACGTCGGCGGGGCGTCCCTCGACGATGAGCCGCCCGTGGTCGATGACCCCCACACGGTCGGCGAGCTGTGCGGCCTCTTCCATGTAATGGGTGGTGAGGAGGATGGTCAGCCCGCGCGCCTTGAGCTGCCGAACGGCGTTCCAGATGGCGTGGCGGATCTGCGGGTCGAGGCCGGTGGTCGGCTCGTCGAGGAGGAGGAACTCGGGCTCGTTGACGAGGGCGCGCACGATGGCCAGGCGGCGCTTCATGCCCCCCGAGAGGGCCATGATGGGCGCGCGGCGCTTGCCGTCGAGCTCGAGGAAGGAGAGGAGCTCCTCGCAGCGGGCGCGAAAGGCTTCGCCGCGGAGGCCGAAATAGCGCCCGTACGTGCGCAGGTTCTCCCACACGTCCAGATCGGGGTCGAGGCTGTCCTCTTGTCCGACCACGCCGAGGCGCGCCTTGATCTCGGTCGCGTGCTCGCGAACCGAGAGCCCGAAGACCTCCAGTTCGCCGCCGTCGAGGCGGGCAAGGCCGGTGAGCAGGCGGAAGAGTGTCGACTTCCCCGCTCCGTTGGGCCCGAGGAGGCCGTAGCACTCGCCGCGCTCGACGCAAACGTCGAGGCCCGCGACGGCGGTCAGCGCGCCGTAGCGCTTGACGACGCCGCGGGCCGAGAGGACGGGGGGTTCCATGGCGAGACTGTAGCGCGAGGAGCGGTCGTGCGCCGAGGCCGGCGGCGAACGACCGGCGACGGGCGCGGGAGGAGATCACTCCGTGCGGGGGTCGGCTGGCGGTGGTGTCGCCGGGCCTCCCGTCGGACGGTCGCTAGGGGCCGTCGGGGAGGGGGGCTCCGACCCTGCGGAGGACCTCTCCCCGGGCGATGGCGAGGAGCTCTCCCTCGGCCAGGGGCGTCCAAGCCTCCGCGGAGAGGGGCACGCTGGCGAGGAGGAGGACCCGTTGCGGGCCGCAGGGAGCCTCCACCCGCAGGCCGTGCGGGCTGGTGAACTCGGGGTCGCAGGCGCAGGTGCGTTCGAGCAGGTGGAGGCCGGGCGGGCGCGGGCTCTCCTCGGACCCGTGCCGACGCCGATGCGCGTGGGCGAAGATGACCTCTCCGTCGGCGTAGAGGAAGTTGGCGGGGCCGAGCTCGCGCAATTCTGCGGCAAAGGCGTTCACGATCTCCAGGCGTTGGTCGACGGGCGGGCGGCCGTTCTCCCAGAGCGGGGCGAGGCGGGCGAGCAGCGAGCAGAACGCGCGTTCGGAGTCCGTCTCGCCCACCGGACGGAACCTGCCGAGGGGCAGGGCGGCGGCCGGGGCAAGGTCGCCGTTGTGCGCGAAGGCGTGCACGTGGCCACCGAGTTCGCGTACGAAGGGCTGGGTGTTGGGAAGAATGTGAGCGCCTTGGGTCGCCCGCCGTACGTGGGAGAGGATCAAGTCGCTCCGCAGGCCGTGTTCCTGTAGGTAACGGACGCAGGGGCTTCGGCTGGCGGCAAGGGGCTCGCGCAGGAGGCGGACGTCGCGGTCTTCGTACGCGGCGACTCCCCAGCCGTCGGCGTGGGGTCCCGTCTCGCCACCGTGGCGAGCGAACTCCTCGAAGGAGAAGGTCGCGCGGGATGGGAGGCGGCTGGAGAGGGCGAAGAGTTCGCACATGGCGCGGCTCCGCGCCGAGGCGGCTCGGGGGAGCGCCTCGACGTCCAGGCTTCAGATGAAGATGATCTGGGCGTCGCCGGTCTTGTCGAAGAAGTCCATGGCGCTGATGACCTCTCGGACCTGGGGGACGAGGTCACTGCGCTCGAGCTTGAACATGTCCATGGCCAGTTGGCAAGCGTAGAGCTCGGCACCGGCGTCGTCGAGGATGGAGAGCATTTCGCGGACGGAGGGAATGTCCAACTTCTCCATTTCCTTCTTCATTTGCGCCGTTGCGAGGTGTTCGACCCCGGGTAGGCCCGCGATCATGGCGGGAATGGGCATGGAGGGGTTGCCGAGGACCGAAAGGTGCAGGTCGTCGACTTTCTTTTCGTTGACGATGTCGAGGCCCCAGAAGGTGAAGAAGAGCATGGCTTCGATGCCGCTCATGCGAGCCGCGTTGGCCAGGATCAGTCCGGGGTAGGCCATGTCGAGGCTCCCCTTGGAGCAAATGATGCTGATGCGCTTGAGGCTGTTCTCGCTCATGGGGGACCTCGCTCCTAAATGCAAGACTTGGGTTTGGGGACGCCGGCGACTTTGGCAATGAGCTTGCCGGGTCCCTTGGGGAACAGGCGGTAGATGTCCTTCATGCCGACGCCGGTGTTCGCGGCCATGCGGCGCAGCCCCGGGGTCTGTCCCCGCTCTGCGTAGTCGGAGCGGGCGAAGTCGATGAGCTTCCAGTGCTCGTCGGTGAGCTCGAGGCCGAGTTCCTCGGCAATGGCTTGGCCCACTTCGCGGTTCCAGCGACTGCTGTCGGTGAGGTAGCCCTCGTCGTCGACGGGGACTTCGACGCCTGCGTAGGTCTTGGTGGGCATGGATCCTCCTCTCAGGCTTCGGCCCGTTCGGGTTGCTCGGTCGTTTCTTGGGGGAGTTCCTTTCCGGTCAGCGACATGCGCGCCTCGACGGGGAGGGGGCGCCCGGGGAGCAGGGCGTTCCAGTAGAGCCAGTGGAAGGCGAGTTTCCCCCAGTGGTTGCGGCGGCTCTCTTCGAGCAGGGTGAAGGGCCCCCAGGGGGTGGGGAAGCGCCCGGGCAGAGGCTCGGTCTCGTAGTTGAAGTCGAGCAGGAGGGCCTTGCCCCAGCCGGTTTCCACGAAGCAATTGGCGTGGCCGTCGAAGAGGGGCTCGGGCTCTTCGCCCTTGGCGGCGAGCAGCAGGTTGTCGCAAACGACTTCGGCCTCGAAATGGGCGACCGAGCCCGCCTTCGAGGTGGGCAGGTCGGTGGCGTCGCCGACCACGAAGGCGCCCGGGATGTTCTTCGAGCGCAGGGTGTGGGGATCGGTGGGCAGGAAGGCCAGTTCGTCGCCGAGTTGGGAGCGCTCCACGAAGGCGGCGCCGCTGTGGGTGGGGATGGTCACGAGCAGGTCGAAGGGCTCTTCGCGCTCGTCGTAGGAGCGGAGGTGGCCGGCAGCGCCGTCCACCTCGGAGGTCATGAACTCGGTGACCAGGTGGACCTTCTTCTCCTCGAGCAGATAGCCGAGTTTCTTGGCGGCCTGAGGCTTGGTGAAGGCCGCGTCGAGCGGCGTGGCGTAGACGAGTTCCACCCGGTCGCGCACACCGCGGCGGGTGAAGTATTCGTCGGCGAGGAAGAGGAACTCGAGAGGGGCGACCGGGCACTTGATCGGGTTCTCGACGACGTTCAGGACCAGGCGACCGCCTTCGAAGGTGCTCAGGGCCGCGCGCAGGGCGGAGGCTCCTTCGAGGGAATAGAAGTCGAAAACCTTCTCTCGCCAGCCGGGTCCCGTCAGTCCCTCGGTCAGGTCCGGGCGAAGGCGCACCCCCGAGGCGACGACGAGCAGGTCGTAGGAGAGGGGCTCGCCCTCGGCGAACTCCACGCGTCGAGCCTCGCCGTCGATGCCCACCACCTCCGAACGCAGCCACTCGACGCCGCTGCGGAAGGTGTCTTTGCGCGCGCGCAAGAGTTCCTCGGGCTCGTAGCGCCCGAAGGGGAGGAAGAGCAGTCCGGGCTGGTAGAGGTGCTGGTCGCGCGGATCGACGACGACCACCCGCCAATCCTTCCCAAGGCGTTTGCGCATGCGGTTGGCGACGATGGTCCCGCCGGTGCCGGCGCCCAGTACGGCCAGGGTCTTCATGGCAGTCCCCTTTCTTCCGTGCGGGAAGGTGTGCACACTGCGTGCCGAGTGGGGGGCTCGCCGAAGCGGGGCTTGCGCGTGCCCCGTCTCCTTGGCGTGACCCACGGCCGCGGGTTGCGAGGGGGGGATTCACGTCCGGGCGAGTTGCGGACCGGGCCGCACTTCCCGGCGCGGGTCCCGCCCTGCCCCGGGGGACGGGGGGAAGGGCAGGCTTCGCGCTCGGCAAGTCCCTGCCGTGGCGGAACTCGGGCCCGGGACGCTCGGGCCTCCGGCCGTCTCAGCGGGGGAGGGCGCCGACGAGACCGCCAAGGCGCCGATCGGCGCTTCGCAAGCCGGCGAGGCGCCGTCGCTGCTCCTCGAGGGTCCGGGCCAGGGCGGGGCGCCCGGCGAGCAGGCGGGCGGTCGCCGCCAGAGCGCTCGCCTGGTCGGCGTAGCTCCCCGGCCGCGTGGGGCGGGCGTCTTCGAGGGCGGCGCGCAGGCGCCTGCGGGCGAGGAGCGCTCGCAGGCGCGCAAGCGATCCCGGTGGAGCGGGGCCGGCGGCCGCCAGGGGCGCGCCGTCGAGGTAGGGCCGTGCGCGCGGCAACTTCCGGTAGAGCCCGGCGAGGGCCTGGGCGCGGCGGACGGCCGCCTCGGCGAGGAGGGCGTCGAGTTCGTTCGAAACCTCGTCTTCGCTGCGGCGGGCCGCGGCGTCGGCGAAGCCTTCCGCCGACCCGTGGCGGGCGGCGAGGGACGCCCGCAGGTGGGGGAAGCGAGCCAGGCGCCCGTCGAGGGCCGTGCGCACGTCGCCCGCGCGCTTGGCGCGCGCGGCCAGGCGCTCGAGTTCCGCGGCCAGGCGCGCGTCCTCGGCGTCGAGTTCCGCGCTCAGCCAGGCGCGCCAGGCATTCCAGGCGCGGTCGTATCGAGCGAGGGCCTTGCGGAGGCCCGCCGGGTCGAGGTCCGGGTCCTGGACGGCGGCGAAGAAGCGGAGGCCCGCGTCGGCGAGGGCCGAGCGGGCCTCCGCTTCGCTCCTCCAGGCGGCGAGGCGCGCCGCAACGGCGTCGGCGAGGAGTAGGACCACGGCGGTCTGTGCGACGCTGTAGGCCCAGCCGGCCGCGCCGGTGAGGCGCCCGAGGCGAAGCCCGAGCGAGGCGAGGGCGGAGCGGCCCCGAAGGCCCGCGGCCCAGCGCAAGGCCGAGAGGCTGCCGTGGACCGCCGCCGAGGAGAGCCCGAGGGAGGCGAGGGAGAGGGCGAAGGCTTCCCCGGAGAATTCGCCTGCGACCGCCTCGGGGAGGGCGAGGCCGGCGGCGAGGACCACCGTGGAGCGGAGGAGGGAGGAGACGAAGCGGGGCTTGATCAGGCGGGCGAGGGAGCGGGCGTAGGCGACCTCGCCCACGCGGGCACCCGCGGCGAAGAGGCCGTAGCGGAGGAAGAAGTCGGTGTTGGCCAGGCCCTCGAAGAACTCCTCGAAGCGTGCGCGGTCGCCGGTGCGCAGGACCACCGCGAGCTCCTTGAGGAAGAGGGCGAGGGCGAAGCGCGCCAGGCCCGCTCCTTCGCGCAGGGCGCCGTTTCGGAGGAGTTCGCGCCAGCGGAGGGTGCCGTCGGCGCGGCGGTAGGGCGCGAGGCGCTCGCTGGGGGAGAGGAGTTCGCGCGCGGCGCGCGCCTCTTGGCGCGCGACTTCGCGCTCGAGGGCGCGGGCGAGGTCGGGGGAGCGGGGGCGCAGGCTCTCGACGACCTGCGCTCGGGTGGCCGCGAGGTAGCCGAGCTTGCCTTCGGGGCTCCAGCCCGCCATGTCGCGAATGTTGTGGAGGCGGTCGTGGTACTTGACGAGGTGCGCCTCGCGCGGGGCGTTGCGGAAGCGGGCGTAGTAGGCCCGGTCGCGAGTGGCTTTGTCGCCACCGGAGGCGGCCGGGTCGGGGAGGCTGAGGTAGTCGACGAGGCGGGCGACGCGCGGTCCGAAGCGGGCGCGCAGCTCGCGGAGGGTCCGCGGGGTGTCTTCGACGACGTCGTGAAGGATCGCCGCGGAGGCGGCCACCCCGCTCACCGGCCGCGGGTCCGCGAGGAGGGCGCGGGCCACGGCGAGGGGGTGGAGGAGGAAAGGGCGGCCCCCGTCGCGGACCTGGCCCCGGTGTGCTTCGCGGGCGAAGGCGACGGCCTCGCGAAAGCGCGCGTAGTCCGCCGGCGCGAGTCGGGCGCGGGCCGCCGCCAGGGTGGCCGCCACCGCGCGCTCCACCTCGCCGGCGGGCTGAGCGAGGCAGGGAGAGGCGCAGAGGGCCAGGGCCACGGCGAGGGCGCGCCTGGGGAGCCGGGGTCCGAACCCGCTGCTCACCGTCCGTCCGGCTCCGCCGCTTCGAGGGCGCCCGCCGCGCCGCGGGCGCCGACGCGAGGAGCCTCGCCGCGGGCGAGGGCCGCGTCGGCGGCGCGGGTGCGCAGGGCGAGCGCGCGGATTTCACGGACTTCGCGCGCGAGTTCCTCCCGCCCGTCGCGGGCGAGGGCGGACGCGGCGGCGGCGAGGACGGCGGCTTCGTCGTCGTAGGCCTCGAGACGGTTGCTGGAGGCGGCGCGGTGGGCGCGGCGCAAGAGGCTGCGGGCGCGAATCGCCGAGAAGCCTGCGGCGCCGAAGGCTTCGGGGGGGAGGGGGATCGCTGCGTCCCGGCGGTGGTCTTCGTAGACCGCGCGCAGGTGCTCGGTGCGCTCGCGGTCGTAGAGCTCCGCGGCGGTTTCCAGGTCGCGGGCGAGTTCGTCTTCTTCGCGGCGGAGGAGGGCGTCGGCGTAGGCTTCGGGGCTTTCGTGGCGAGAGGCAATCCAGCGCCGCAGGCTGGGGGTGCCTTCGACGCGTGCGAGGAGGGCGGCGCGGCGGTCGGCGAGGAGCTTGGCCTTGCGGGCGAGTTTCTCCAGGCGGTGAGCGAAGAGGGCCTCGTCGCGGTGGAGGGGGGCGTAGAGGAAGTCGCGGTAGTCGCTCCAGGCTTGGTGGTACGCGTCGGCCGCAGCGCGTGCCGCGGCAGGCGTTGCGGCGGGGTCGGCGAGGGCGGAACGCAGCGCTTCCCCGGCGGCGGCGAGGCGGTCGAGGGCGTCCTCGCGCTCGAGATGGGCGTGGACGCGTTCCTCGATGGCATCGGCCAGGGTGAGGACGACGGCGAGCTCGGCGACGCTGTAGAACCAGCCGCCCAGGCGGGCCAGGCGCCCAGCGCCGGCGGCGAGGCGGAGCGATCCTCCGGCGCGGCGAGCGCGCCGGAGGTCGACGACCCATTCGATGGACCGCAGGCCGGCGCGGACGGCGGTCGCGGAGAGGCCGAGGGAGCCGAGGGAAATGGCGAAGGCTTTTCCGGAGAAGGTGCCGCCTACGATCTGCGGCAACGCAATGCCCGTGGCGAGCACGAGGTTCGTCTTGAGGATCCCGCTGAGGAAGCGGGGCTTGACGAAGCGCTGCAAGTAGCGGGTGTAGGCCACTTCGCCGGCCCGGGCGCCGACGACGAACAGGCCGTACTCCTTGTAGAAGTCGGTGGTCAACAGGCCCTCGAAGAACTCCTCGATCCGCAGCCGGTCGCCGGTGGCCGCGACCAGGGCCAGCTCCTTGAGGAAGAGGGCGAGCCCGAAGTGGAGCAGGCCGGCAGCCTCTGCGCCCGCGCGCGCTCCGCCAAGGCGCTTCCAGTCGATGGTTCCGTCGGTGCGGCGGTAGGGAGCGTACGGGTCGGCTTCGCCTCGGGCCGTGCGGGCGATGGCTTCGGCGCGTCCGCGGTCGGTCCCGTAGCGCAGCCAAGCGCGAACGCGCTCGAGGGGGCCGAGGCGTTCGCCGCGAGCGAAGGCTTCGAGGACGGCGCGCGCCTCGGCTTCGCTCGCTGCGCCGAGGGGAGAGCGGGCGAGGAGGCGCAGGCCTTCGGCGTCGGCGACGCGCTCGGCGCGAATCCCGTACGCGTGGGCGAGTTCGTGACCGAAGATGAGTCCCAGGGCGCGACGGCGGAAGGTCGTGCGCTCGGCGGGGGGGAGTTCGCGGGCGCGGGCGTCGATGGCATCCAGGAGGCCCGCGCTCACGCGGATGAGGTCGCGGGACGGCTCGTAGCGGGCGTCGACGTCGCGGCTGGGGTCGAGTTCGAGGGAGGCCCGGCGTACGCGCTCGAGTTCGTCCGCGAGCTCGGGCTGGGCCAGCGCGCGCTCGGCGGCTCGCTCCAGGGCGGCGGTGCGGGCGGAGGAGAAGATGCGCTCGACTTCGGCGAGGTCCCAGTAGCTCGCGAGGGCCTCCGCGGCGCCGCGGCGGCGGGGGCCGAAGCCTTCGCCTTCGCCGGTTGGCCGGGGCGGGTTCGCTCGGCGCCAGGCCTCGGCTCGGTTGCGGCCGGTCTCGCGCCGGTAGCGCTCGGTGCGCTCGGCGAGTTCTTCGGGGCGGAAGAGGCTCAGCTCGTACCACTCGAAGAGCTTGCCGTGCTTGCCGGCGTCGGTGTAGGTCTCGTTGACGAAGTCGTAGAGGATCCGGCGGGCGCGGGAGGCGATTTGGCCGGGGCGAGTGAACTCGCCTCGGTGGACGCGCTCGGCAAGGCGGACGAGCTTGCGCACGTATTCGGCCTTGCGCTCTTCGACTTGTTCTTGCACTCCCTCGGGGAGCGCGGGGTCGTATTCGATGGGCAGGAAGAGCCAGGAGAAGGCCGAGGGCAGGAGCATTTTCTTGCCGTTTTCGGTGTCGGCGGTGGCGAGGCGCCTGTAGGCCGTGCGCAGGTCGGCTTCGGCGACGCGGCTGGAGACGCCGAAGCGGGCACGCAGCTCCTCGAGCTTGTCGGCGAGGTAGTCGAGTTCGCGGGGCTCCCAGCTCCCCTTCCCGTGCCAGCCGAAGGTGCGGAACTTGAACACCCCGCGCGAGTCGTGGTCGCGGAAGGGGTTCGCCGCGTCGAAGGCTCCCCCTCCGGTGCGCCCTTCGCCGAAGGCTTCGCCGGTGAGGCGCAGGTAGCGCTCGATGCGACCGGTGTCCCGCATGAGGCCGCGGAATTCGATGTCCAGGCTGGTGCTTCCGTCGGCGTTGCGTAGGCGGTGGAGGCGGATCCCGCGGCGTTCGATGATGTCCTTCCGGGCGCCCGGGTTCTCGCGGCGGAGTTCCTCCAGGGCGTTGTTCAGCTCGGTCACGTTGATGGGCTGGTTGTCCATGGCCTTGAGGACGAAGTCGGTCTTGCTGCTGTAGTCGGCCCGGCGCAGCCAGATCGCCCAGGAAACGCGGCGGAACCATTCGGTGAGGGCTTCGGCGTTGGCGGAGACGTCCCCGTTGGCCTGGGGGAAGCGCGTGTGGACGTGGAAGGCGATGGTCTCGGGGATCTCGGCCTTGAGGCGCTTCATGGCCTCGAGGGCCTCGCGGGGCGAGTCGAAGGGCTTGCTCCGCACCTCGATGTGCGGAATGTTCATGCTCCCGTACCAAGAGATCGTCCCGTCGAGGAAGGGGAAGCGCGTGCTGTCCACGCGGAAGTTGCTCGCCTGGTGGCCGCCGCGGTAATGGGCGAAGAAGAAGGCGGTGCGCTCGGCCCGCGAGAGTTCGGACCAGCGCTCGACGGTGGCCCGCTCGGCCTCGCCCCAGCCGGCGTTCTCCGTCGGGACGACGAGGTCCATGAGGGAGTGGGTGCGGGTCCGTCCGTCGGGTCCGTCGCCGTGGGTGGTGGTCTTCAGTTCGAAGCCCACGGTCATGTGCCCGTCGCCCACCGCGACGCGGTCGGGCAAGGGCTGAGCACACAGGGGGGCGGCGCCGAGGAGCAGGAGGGCGGCCGGCAGGTGGCGGGGACTCATGGCGGGGGGCACAGCAAGTCTCGGACCGCCGGTGGGTCGTTGTAAGTGGTCTTGGGGCTGCGGCTTGAGGGGCGCCCTCGAATTGGGTCCCTCTCCTGTCCCGCGTCCTGAGACGGATGCGGCCCGGGCCGATCCCTGCCGGGGCGGCGGGGCGAGGGTCTCCGGCGGTGGGCCGCACCGCCGGAGGCCTTCGCGCGGGGGGCTTCCTTGGGGCGCGCTGGGGTCGGGAGGTTCGCTGGCGGGCGTGCGCTTTCCCCAGGGGGAGGGGAGTGCATAATGCTCGGCCATGAGCGAGACGACCTCTCCCCTCGTGGAGGCCGAGCGCAGCCTGCGCTCGGCGGACGGCGTGCGCCTGCACGTGCGCTCGGTGGCGCCCGGCGGCGCGCCGCGCGCTCGGCTGGCCTGGATCCACGGCTTCGCCGAGCACGGGGGGCGCTACCTCGAGCACCTGCGTTGGTTCGCCGGGCGCGGCTACGCCTCGTGGATCGTCGACTTGCGCGGCCACGGTCGCTCCGAGGGGCGGCGGACCTTCGTCCGCCGTTTCGCCGACTACCTCGACGACGCGCAGGCCTTCGTTGCGTCCCTGGAGGAGGATCCTGCGTCGGCGCCGCTGTTCTTGGTGGGGCACAGCATGGGGGGGCTCGTCCTCGTGCGGGCCCTCGAGGAGCGGGGCGAGGCCCTTTCCTCCGCGCGGGGCGCGGTGGTGCTCTCTCCCTTTCTGGGGGTCAAGGCCAAGTTGCCCCTCTGGAAGACCTTGGCGGCGCGCGCGCTCTCGCGCGCCTGGCCGACCTTCGCCCTGCCCACCGACCTCGACCACGCCCAGCTCAGCAAGGACCCTGCGGTGTGGGAGGCCTACGCACGAGACCCTCTGGTGGCGAAGACCGCCACCGCGCGCTGGTACACCGAGACCGTGGGCAACCATCCCTTGGCCATTGCGCTCGCGGGGCGCGTTCGCCTTCCGGTGCTCGTCCTGCACGGCGAGGAGGACGGGCTCGCCGATCCCGAGCGGGCGAGGGAGCTTGTCGCCGCCCTCGGCAGCGACGACAAGGAATTCGAGCTTTGGCCGGGCTTGCGGCACGAGCTCCTCAACGAGATCGAGGCGGAGGAGGTTCGCGAGCGGATCCTCTCCTGGCTCGAGGCGCGGCTGGAGGGTCCCTAGCCGCACGTTGAAGAAGCCCTGGCTTCGTTGCTCGTCGGTCACAACCCGAAGGTTGCTGAACCTCCTCGCGCCTCGTCAGGACTCCTTCAACGGGCTGCGGGGCCTGGCGCACGTACACGACGAGCGCCCGGCGTCGTGCGCCGGGCGCTCGGAGCCGGAGGCTCGTGGGGTTCGCGGCCTGCCCACTCGAGGGCCTTGGGCCGCGCGCCGGTGTGGGCGGGGCTGCACCGACCCCCCGGGTCGGTGCAGCCCCGGAGGGCCCCGGGCCGCCTTGCCGCTCGGCGGGGTTTGGTGGCCCCCGCTAGCTGATGTCGTCGAGGAGCTTCTGGAAGCGGCCGGCGTGGGACTTCTCGGCCTTGGCCAGGGTCTCGAACCAGTCGGCAATGTCCTCGAAACCCTCTTCGCGGGCGGTCTTGGCCATGCCCGGGTACATGTCGGTGTACTCGTGGGTTTCGCCGGCCACGGCCGCCTTCAGGTTGCTGACCGTGTCGCCGATGGGCAGGTCCGTGGCGGGGTCGCCGACCTTGCGCAGGTAGTCGAGGTGGCCGTGGGCGTGGCCGGTCTCACCCTCGGCGGTTTGGCGGAAGTTGCCAGCGATCTCGGGGTAGCCTTCGACGTCGGCGATCTTGGCGAAGTAGAGGTAGCGTCGGTTCGCCTGCGACTCGCCGGCGAAGGCGGCCTTGAGGTTCTCGTGGGTCTTGGAGCCCTTGAGCTCAGCCATGACGTCTCCTTTTGGGGCCAGGCCCCAGAGTGCTGTTCGGGATCTGAGAGGGACGGTTCTACCTGCTGGGCCGGTCCCTGGCCAGGGGCCGGCGGCGAGGGGGGGCGCCGCGACGGGCGGAGGCCGCTCAGCCGAGGCCGAGGTCCTGGCGGAGGGCGACGCGGGTCGCTTCGTCGAACTCCGCTTCTCCGTCGAGGTCGGGCAGGCCTTCGACGCCCACCGCTACCGGCTCCCCTGCGCCGACGTTGAACTTGAGGTACTGGACCGACGAGAGCCGCTCTTCGCCCACCTGGGCCGGATCGTAGAGCGCGCTCACCCGGCGCCCGTCGGCGAGGCGCAGATAGACCCGCTCGGGAAGGGCCCGCCAGCGAGCGAGGAGTTCGGGGCGGCGCTCCGGGTCGGGGATCTCGATGAGCAGGGTGCAGCCGAGTTCGCCCTCTCCGCCGAGGAGTTGGTTGTAGGTGTCGATTTCGTGGCGAATGTCCGCTTCCTTGACGATGCGTTCGGCGCGGATCATTTCCTGGATCTGGTAGCGAATCGTGTCGTGGTTCTCGAAGAGGAAGGTGAGGAACTCGCCGAGGTGGACGCGGCGGGCCCGCTTCTGCTCGAGTACACGCGCACGAAAGGCCTCGCGCTCTTCCTCGTAGGTCTGGTAGTCCACGATCTCGTCGCGGCGGACGGGGCGCATGGGTCCTCCGGGGGGGGTCAGTCGACGGGCTTGGGGTCGGCC
>RFHU01000021.1 GCA_003695705.1 Planctomycetota bacterium | reverse complement strand
GCCCAGGCGCGGAGCGCTCGGGGAGCGTCGCCAAGCCTTCGCCTCGGAAGAAGCGGGGCGGTCGGGCTGGCGCCGGGGTCGGTGTGTGGGCGGAGCGGGGTAGGGTGGGCCGCGGGAAACCAATGGGCCAGGTCGAAGATCGTCTGCGCGCGCTCTGCGCCGAAGAAGGCGGCGCCGCACGCGTCGCGGGGGCCCTCGTCCGGCAGGGACGCTGCGCGGGGGCGGCCGGCGCGGTGTCTCTGGACGAGCTCGCGGCCGTTCCCTTCGACGAGGAGTGGCGAAGGGCCCTCGCCGCCCTCGAGGAAGAGGCCGAGCCGGCTCTGGAACAGGTGCGCCTGGCGCGCCTCTACGAACTCGCGGGCGACGCAGGCAAGGCGGCAGGCTGCCTGGCTCGCTCGCTGGGGGCGGGGGCGCCCTCGCTTGCGCTGCGGGTGCGCCTCGCCGAGGCGGCGGCGCCGTCGTGCCGTCCCCTTGCCCTGGCCTTGCTCGACGCGCTGGCCACCGCGCTCTTTCGCCGCGACGACCGCCCCGAGGACCGGGCCGCCCTCGACCCTGTCCAGCGCGATCCCGCGGCCATGGCCGCGCTTCTCGAAGGCGCGGCCGCTGCGGCGGAGACGGCGCGCAGCCCCGAGCGGGCGGCCGTGCTTTGGCGGACCGCCGGCGCGCGCCACGAGCGCCGCGGCGCGCGGCGGGCGGCCTTCCGCTGCCAGCGGCGCGCGGCCCTTGCCCTGCGCGCGGCCGGCCAGCAGGCCGCCGCCCTGGACCTCGCCCTGCGCCTGCGCGGCCAGGCGCAGGCCTTTCGCGGCCTTGGGGCCGAAGCGGAGGCCCTCGGGCTGGTCGCTGCGCTCCTCGCCGAGGACCGCGATCCGCAGGCCCTCGGGAGGGCCATTGCCTGCGAGCGCGAGGCCGCCAAGGTCCTCGAAGGCGTCGACCCCGGGGCCTCCCTCGCCCACCAAGCCGTCGCAGCAAGCCTCGAAGCACGCCGCGACGTGCGCGCGGCCCTCGACGCCCTCGCCGACGCCGTGGCCCTCGCCGAGGCGCACGGCCTCGCGGGGGCTGCGCAGGATCTACACCTCTTGGCCTGCGCGCTCTGGTCGCGGCGCGGGCTGCTCGGCAAGGCCCTCGCCCACGCCGAGCGGGCGGCCCAGGGTCCTACCGGACCGGCGCGGGTGCGGGCTGTGGCCGCCCTCGCTCGCGCCCTCGCTCGCGCCGGCGCCGCCGCCAAGGCCGAGCGGGTTCTCTCTGGCCTTGCGCTTCCCTTCGCCGACACGGCCTTGGCCTGGTCCCTCGCCGGCGAGTCCCTCCTCGCGCGGGCCGAGCGAGCTGCCGCTGCGGACAGGCGCGCCGCCGCGCGCGCCTTCTTCCTCGACGCGGCGCGTGCCTTTCGCCGCGCCGGTGAGCCTGCCCGCGCCGCCCGGGCTCGCCTCGACCGCGCCGCCCTCGCGGCCTTCTGGGGCGAACCGGCCGCGGGGCTCGCGGACCTCGACCGGGCGCGCGAGGGACTGGCCCCTGAGGACGAACGCGCGGCCGACCTCCTCACGGCCGCGCTGGCCGTGGATCCCGACGAGCGCGAGCTCCTTCTCGACGACGTGGGCGAGCGCGTCCTCACCGAGGGCGGCGTGCCCGAGCGCCTCCTCTACTCCCTCGCCCTTGCCGAGTTGCGCGCGCAAACCGGCGACTCCGAGGGCGCGCGCGAGGCCCTCGAAGAAGCGGTGGACGATCTGGTGCAGGTGCGGAGCGGGCTCCCGGTCCCCCTGGCGAGCGGCTTTCGGCAGTCGCTCTGGGTTCGTGGGCTGCGGCGCGTGGCCGAGGCGAACCAAATGGAAGAGGTGCTTGCGCCGTTGGAGGAGGAGCCGTGAGGACGTACGTGCAGAGCGGGGGCCGTCTTTCGTATGCTGAGCCCGTGGACGAGCTGCGCCTCGAGACCCGCGACCTCGACGACGGCATCGGCCAGACGCTCCTGGTAGCGCCCGCAGGGCCGGTTCGTGGCTCGAACGGCGAGTTCTTCCGTGCCGAGGTGGATCGGCTCATCGACGAGGAAGGCGCGTGCTCGCTCGTCTTGGACTTCGGCGAGGTCGAGTCCATCGACAGCTCGGGCGCGGGCTACTTGCTCAACGTCCACGACCGCCTCGAAGCCCGCGGCGGAAAGCTCGCGCTGCTCAACCTCAGCCCGGGCGTGCGGATCGTCATCGACAGCATTGGGCTGACGAGCTTCTTCTCGATCTGCCAGACCCTCGAAGACGCCCTCGACGAAGTCGGGGCCTGACGGCGCCCCTCGCCGGCGGCCGCTTCGGACGACGCGGACTCGCGGGGAGTACGGGGCGCAGGGGGCACGGACCGACGGCGCGCGCCCCTTGCGCCCGCTTCCTTAGCTGCCGGCGACGCTGAGGCCGAGGGCAATGCCCTGCCCGCCGCCAATGCAGGCGGACGCGATCCCGAAGCCGCCCTTGCGGCGGCGCAGCTCGAGGGCGAGGGTGAGGATCAGGCGGGTGCCGGTGGCGCCGAGGGGGTGGCCGATGGCAATGGCGCCGCCGTTGACGTTGACTTTCTCGCGGTCGAGGCCCAGCTCCTTCTCGACGGCGAGGTACTGGGCGGCGAAGGCCTCGTTGATCTCGAACAAGTCCACCTGCTCGAGGGAGTGGCCGGTTTTCTTGCACAGGTCGCGGATCGCCGGCGCCGGACCGATCCCCATGATCGAGGGGTCCACGCCCACGGTGCTCACCCCTTCGATGGTCGCGAGGACGGGGAGCCCTTCGGCCTCGGCCACGTCGGCGCCGGCGACGACGAGGGCCGCGGCGCCGTCGACGATCCCGCTCGCGTTGCCGGCGGTGACGGTGCTCTCGGGTCCGAAGGCGGGGCGCAGCTTGCCGAGCTTCTCGCGCGAGCTGTCGGGCTTGACGTGGTCGTCGCGGGAGACGCGGATCTCCTTGCGGCCTTGCTTGACGTCGACCTGAACGATCTCCTCCTGGAAGGTCCCCGCCTCGGTGGCGGCGAGGCCGCGCTCCATGGAGCGCCAGGCGAAGTCGTCCTGCTCCTCGCGGGAAATGCCGTACTTCTCGGCCAGGCGCTGGGCGGTCTGGGCCATGAACAGGCCGCAGTGCGGGTCCTTGAGCGCCTCGAAGAGCAGGTCCTCGAAGGGCACCGGCACCCCGAAGCGGAAGCCGGTTCGCCCGCCGCGGACCACGTGGGGGGCCTGGCTCATGTTCTCCATGCCGCCGGCGAGGACCACGTCGGCCTCGCGGAGCTGGATCATGCGCATGGCCTGGGCCACCGACTCGATTCCCGAGCCGCAGAGGCGGTTGACGGTGAGCGCCGGCGTCTCGATGGGCACGCCGGCCTTGAGGCCCACGTGGCGCGCGCCGTAGATTGCGTCGGCCGAGGTCTGCAGGGCGTTGCCCACGACCACGTGGTCGATCCGGCGCGGGTTCACCCCGGCCCGCTCCAGGGCTGCCTTGGCGGCAATGGCCCCGAGCTCGATGGCCGAGAGGTCCTTGAACAGGCCGTGTCCGGGCGTGCCGCTGTACTCGGCCATGGGCGTGCGGGCGCCCGCGCAAATGACGACGTCGCGCATGCTTTGCTCCTAGCTGCCCGTGAACTCGGGCTTGCGCTTCTCCAAGAAGGCGCGGGTGCCCTCGGCGCCGTCGGCGCTCGAGAGGGCCACCCCGAACAGGTCGGCTTCCACGTCGAGGGCGCCGGCGAGGTCGAGGCTGCTCCCGCGTTCGAGGGCTTCGAGGGCCAGGCGCACGGCCAGGGGCCCCCGCCCGGCGATGGTCTCCAGGGTCTTGCGTGCGGCGGCCAGCATGGCCTCCTTGCTCTCGAAGACCTGGTTCACCAGCCCGAGGCGCAGGGCCTCGTTGCCGTCCACCGGGTCGCCGGTGAGGATCATTTCGCTGGCGGCGCCACGGCCGACGAGGCGCATGAGGCGCTGCGTTCCGCCGTAGCCGGGGATCAGGCCCAGGCTGACCTCGGGAAGGCCCAGCTTGGCCTTGGCGAGGGCGTAGCGGAAGTGGCAGGCCAGCGCGAGCTCGAGGCCGCCGCCGAGGGCGTAGCCGTTGACGCAGGCAACGACGGGGCGCGGGCTGGCGGAGAGCTTTGCGAGCACCGCCTGCCCGCGCCGGGCGAGGCGCCGGGCCACGTCGGCGCCGCGCACCTCGGCGAGCTGCCGAATGTCGGCGCCGGCGACGAAGGCCTTCTCCCCGGCGCCGGTGAGGATCGCGCCCGCGACTTCGGGGGCGGCGTTCATGTCCTCGAGCGCGCGCTCGAGCTCGTCGAGGGTGCGCTCGTCGAGGGCGTTGAGGGCCTTGGGGCGGTCGATCGCAATGGTCGCGACCGGGCCCTCGACCTCGTAGCGGAGGTTCTCGTAGCCCACAGGGATCCTCAGCTCCGGACGATGGTGATCGTGCGCACCTGCACGGGGGTCAGCGGCCGGTCGCGCCCGTCGGTGGGGGTCGTGCCGATCTTGTTCACCACCTCCATGCCCTTGGTCACCTTGCCGAACACGGGGTGCTTGCTCGGCCCGGGGGTGAACCAGTCGAGGTAGTCGTTGTGCTTGGTGTTGATGAAGAACTGCGAGCCGCCGCTGTTGGGCCGCCCGGTGTTCGCCATGGAGAGGGTCCCCACCTCGTTGCTCATCTTGAAGTTGGGGTTGTGCTCGTCGGGAATGGTCCCGTGCGGCGGACCGCCGGTGCCGCAGCGCGGGCTCTGCGGGTCGCGGCTGTGGGGGCAGCCGAACTGGATCATGAAGTTGTCGATCACCCGGTGGAAGTGCAGCCCGTTGTAGAAGCCGCTCTCCGCAAGGTCGATGAAGTTCTTGGCCGTGATGGGCATTTGCTCGAGGAAGATCTCGGCCTCGAAGCTCCCCAGGCTGGTGTCGAAGACGGCGGTCGGGTTGGGCATGGCGTTCCTTCCTGGGCGGGGTCAGCCGGCGACGTCCGGCAGGACCTCCATGTATTCGATGGTCACGTCCTCGAGCGGCTTGTCCTTGGCGCCGGTCGGGACCTCGGCAATGGAGAGGATCACGTCGAGGCCGCGGGCGACCTCGCCGAAGACGGTGTATTCGCCGTCGAGGTTGGGGGAGTCGGCCACGCACACGAAGAACTGCGAGCCCGCCGAGTCGTAGTGGCTGCTGCGGGCCATGCTCAGGCGGCCGGTGACGTGGCGCAGCTTCTCGGGCACCTTCCCCTCGGCGTCCTTGGCTGCGAGTTCGGCGGGGATCGCGTAGCCCGGGCCGCCGAGGCCGTTCCCCTGCGGGCAGCCGCCTTGGATCATGAAGCCACTGATGACGCGGTGGAAGGTGAGGCCCCGGTAGAAGGGCTGGCGGTGCTTGCCCTTCACCTCGCCGCCTTCGCGGATCAGCTTGACGAAGTGCATGCAGGTGGCCGGCGCTTCCTTGGCGAAGAGGCGGAAGCGCACGGGGCCCATGCTCGTCAGCATGCGCACCGAGACCGCGTCGTGGCCTTCGTAGGGGACGATCTTCACCGAGACAGGCTTCGCTACGAGGTGCGGCAGCTCGCCCACGCCCCGCTGCCGCTCGACGGCGGCCAGCTTCTCCTTGAGTCCGGCGTTCTCGGGGTCGTCGGCGAGGGCCTGCTCGGCCTCCTCGTGGAGCCGCCGGTATTCCTCGGCCCAGCGCCCGTAGTGGGCGGTGATCTTCAGGGTCCCCTTGGCGATGGCCGGCAGGTCTTCTTGCAGCTGCCAGGTCTCGCCCGGGGCGAGGGTCTTCTTGGGCCAGGTGGCGCGCAGGTTGTAGGGCGAGGGGTGAATGCGCTCGAAGAAGGAGCGGCGGCCGTCGTCGAGCTGGACCTCGAGGGAGACGAGCTGGCGGTCGAGGGCGAGCTCGGGGAGTTCGACGGGCTCGCTGCCCTTGTTTTCCAGGCGCACGGTGACGGTGACGCTCCCGCCCACGGGGACTTCGCTGCGGTCGACGGCGGCGCTGAGCGCCAGGCCCTCGGCGCGGGCGGCGGGGGCGGCGCAGAGGCCGAGGGCGAGCGCGCAGAGAAGGCGCTTCACTTCTGCCCTCCGCGGTAGTCGTAGAAGCCGCGCCCGCACTTCTTGCCCATGAAGCCGCTCTCCACCATGCGGCGCAGGAGCGGCGGGGCCGCGTACTTCGGGTCGCCGAACTCGCCGTAGAGGACGTCGGCGATGGCCAGGGTCGTGTCGAGGCCCACGAAGTCGAGGAGGGTGATCGGACCCATGGGCATGCCACAACCAAGTTGCATGCCCTTGTCGATGTCTTCCTTGCTGGCGACGCCGGCCTCGAGGAGGCGCACCGCGTCGCACAGATAGGGCACCAGGAGCACGTTGATCACGAAGCCCGGCGTGTCCTTGGCGAGGATCGTGGTCTTGCCCAGGCCCTCGACGAAGGCCTTGCCCTCGGCAATCGCCTCCTCGGAGCTCTCGATCCCCTGCACGATCTCGACCAGCTTCATGACCGGGACCGGGTTCATGAAGTGGAGGCCGATGAACCGGGCGGGGTTGCCGGTGTGGGGAGCCAGCGAGGAGAGGGGAATCGAGGAGGTGTTCGTGGCCAGGAGCGCGCCCGGCTTGGCGACCCGCGCGATCTCCTTCCAGAGGGAGGCCTTGGCCTCGCGATTCTCGACGATCGCCTCGATGATGACGTCGCAGTCGGCGAGGGCCGAGACCTCGGTGGTCCCCTCGAGGCGGGCTCGGGCGGCGTCGCGCTCGGCCTCGGTCAGCTTGCCCTTGGAGACGGCGCGGTTCATGGAGGCGTCGAGGCGCGCGAGGCCGCGCTCGAGGGCGGCCGCGTCGACTTCGCGCACGACGGTGGAGTGCCCGCTCTTGATGCACACTTCGGCGATGCCGGCGCCCATGAGGCCGCAGCCGACGACTCCCACCTTCTTCACAGCAACCTCCTCTGCGGGTTCGGGGGGCGCATCGAAACACACCGACGGGCTTTTGCACAGGGCCGGGTGGGGTATAACGCCCCCTCCATGGCGCGCAAGACCTTGATCACCGCACGGGACCTGGAGCGCCGGCCGGCCCTGCCCTTGCCGGCGGACGCCTTGCTCACACCGCTGGCGCGGGACCTGCTGCGCAAGCGCGGCCTCTGGCCGCCGCCGGTGCGTGCCGGGGGGAGGGGGTGCGGCGCCCCTCGGCTCGTCGTCGCCAACTGGAAGAGCCACAAGACGATCCCCGAGGCGCTCGCCTTCGCGCGCGGGCTGCGGGAGGAACTCGCGAGCCGCCGTCCGCGGGCAGGGGCCGTGGTCTGTCCGCCCGCGACCGCCTTGGCAAATCTGCGGGGGCCCTTGCGCGGGGTGGCCGAGCTGGGCGCGCAGGACGTGTCGGCCCACGACGAGGGCGCCCACACCGGCGAGCTGGCCGCGCGCCACCTCGTCGACGCCGGGGCGCGCTACGTCCTCGTCGGGCACTCGGAGCGGCGCGCCGCCGGGGAGGACGACGCCCGTTGCCGGGCCAAGGTGCGCGCCGCCTTGCGGGGAGGGCTGACCCCGATCCTCTGCGTGGGCGAGACGGCCGGCGAGCGCGACGCCGGCCGCACCGAGCACGTGGTGGCCGGCCAGCTCGAGGCGGTCTTCGCGGGCCTCGACTTGGCGCGGGCGACCCGCGTCGTGCTCGCCTACGAGCCGCGCTGGGCCATCGGCACCGGGCGCGTGCCCCAGGGCGAAGACGTCGCAGCGGTGCTCGCCCACGCGCGCGCGGTCCTCGCCCGCGCCTTCCCGCCCGACGCCGTCGAGCGGGTGCCGGTCCTCTACGGGGGAAGCGTGAACGAGCGGAACGCCGCCCGCCTGCTCGCCCTCCCCGGCTGCTCGGGGGCGCTCGTCGGCGGGGCGAGCCTCGACCCCGCGCGCTTCGCGCAGATCCTCGCTTCCGCCTGAGCGGCGCCCGTCCTCAGCCCGCGCCGAGGGGCATGGGCAGGGTCATGGGTTCGCCGGGGACGTAGGGGCGGTCGCGCCAGGCGACGTAGCTGTAGTACTCGCCGGGCGCGTTGAACATGAGGTCCACCACGAAGCCGTCGTCGGTGTACTCGGGCTGCGGGTGGGGGCCGGGGTCGATC
>RFHU01000245.1 GCA_003695705.1 Planctomycetota bacterium | reverse complement strand
GCCGCGTCCGCGCGCGGCGCCCCGACGACCGTTACTGAACGCCGAGCAACTCGACTTCGAAGATCAGGGTGCTGTTGGGCGGAATGGCGCCAGGAAAGCCACGGGCGCCGTAGCCGAGTTCGGGGGGGATGGTCAGCTTGCGCTTGCCGCCCACGCGCATGGTCGCCACGCCCTCGTCCCAGCCCTTGATGACCCGTCCCTGGCCGAGAGGGAAGCGGAAGGGCTGGCCGCGGTCGAGGGAGCTATCGAACTTCTTCCCGTCGGTGAGCCACCCTGTGTAGTGCACCACGACGGTCTGGCCGGGCTTGGGCGAGGGGCCTTCGCCCACGACGAGGTCTTCGTACTGGAGGCCGGAAGGAGTGGTCACGACCTTGCTGCTCCTGCTCTGTGGGGGCTGCGGCGCCTTGGCCGCGGGGCGGGGGGAGGGAACGCGCGCCGGGGTGGAGCCGCTGCTCGGACAGCCCACCGCGCAGAGGACCAGGAGCGTGGCTAGAAGCTGGCGCATGGAAAGGAGCTTACGCACCCGGCGGCTCAGCGCAAGCGGCGAAGTTCGTCGTCGCAGCGCCCGCCGCCGCCGCGGAGGATCGAGTTGCGCAGGCCACGCGTGTGGGCGATCCAGTGCTCGCGAACCGCGGGGGGGGCATCGAATTCCTCGAGGACTTCTTCAAGGATCTTGAGGCGCCGCTCGAACTGCCCCCCGGTAATGGGATGCGGCGCGTGCGCCGCGGGCAGCGGACGCCCCGTGTAGCGCACGGGCGCGCCGAGATGGGCGGCGGCGAACTCGAGTTCCTTGGCCTTCACGCGCTCGCGAGAGGCGTTGCGGAAGTGGAAGCCGATCATCACGTCATCGAAGATCCGGTCCACGAAGCGATCGATGATCGCCCGCAGCCGCGCCTCGCCGCCCAGCGCCTCGAAGTGCGTCACGCCCAGCGGTCGAAGGAGAAGGCGACGCCGCGGCTGCCGCAGGGGCGGCCCTCGGGGTCGAAGCTGCACTCGACGAAGACCACCCGCCCCTCCGCGTCCACGAGAAGCACCGTGGAGGAGCGGGTCCCGTATTCGGACGAAACGACGAACACCGGAGCCAGGACGCGCTCGAGCTCGCTCTGCGGTGCTTCGCCCGCGGGGAGGCTCCGGTCGCAGAGGAGCTCAAGGAGCTCCTCGACGGCGGGGGTCCGCTCGAGGCGAGACCGCAGGCCCGCGCGCAGCCGCTCGGCCTTGGGCCAGGGCGCGTCGAGCGGACCGTTGCTGAACACGTGAACGCCGGGCTCCAGGGCTCGTGGCGAAGCACCGCGGTTGGTGACCGCCCAAAATTCCTTCCCGTCGGTGAGGAAGAGGTTGAAGGGAGCGCAGCCCTCCCCCGCCGCGTGGGCTGCGGCGGCGGCCTCGGCTGCAGGGGCGCTCGCCAGCAAGGCGTCGCGCACGAGGGTCCCGCGCGAGCGGGCCCCGGGGAGAGGAGCAGCGGCTTCGCGAACGTTGGTCACCGCGGCGACGCGGCCCTTGCGGCTGACCCCCAACCAGGTCCCCCCGGCCCGCAGGTCCCGCCCGGCGAGCAGGTCCGGGGCGTCGTCCCAGAAGGCCGCCGGCGCGGTGGGCCGGTCGTGGAACTCGTCGCGGTTGGCCGCGAGGACCAAGGGATACTCTGGGTGCGCTTTCCAGCCCACGGCGATGAGGCACACGGGTAGCCCTCAGGTGCCTTTGCTGGTTCCGTCACTCAAGTCGGCCTGGCTCCAGCACCTGCGGGCCCCTTTCAAACCGTGCGTGCGGATTTCCCGCACACGGCTTACCGACGGTCTTCTCATGCCGCGTTCGTCCTCCCCGGGCAGCGGATCGTCCCGAGCAACTTGTAGAAGCCGTGCTCTTCCCCGCAGCGTGCGTGCGGCCGTTCCTTCGGATGGAAGCGCCGCCCCTTGACCTTCTTCCGCCTCTGGCCCCCACGCCGGATCACCGAACGGATCAACCGCTTCCAGACGTAGGTGTCGATTTGGTTGAACTTGTCCGAGGCATTGCCCGTTCGGAAGTAGTTGCCCCACCCACGTAGGACGGGGTTTGGGTCCTCGATCCCCTTCAAGCGCCTCAGCGCCTCGTTCGCCTGGGACCGCCGCCGGCAGAGGACGACGAAGTCGTCCGCATACCTGACGAGGACACCGAGGTGCGAGCAGTGCTCTTCCCAGATCGTATCGAGGTAGTTCAGGTACACGTTGGCCAAGAGCGGCGAGATCACTCCTCCCTGGGGAGTGCCCAGCGAGGTGCGGCTCACCCTCCCGTCCTCCAGGACCCCGGCTTGCAGCCACAACCGGATCCGCTTCAGCACCCGTCGATCCGAGATCCGCAGACGAAGCCGATCCAGCAGGACGTCGTGGTCGATCGTGTCGAAGAAGCTCCGTATGTCTCCGTCGATCACGAACCTATGCCCACGCCCCCCTACCCAGCGGATCCGCTCCTTTGCGTCGGTGGCGCACCTCCCGGGACGGAACCCGTAGGAGCAGTCCTTGAAGTCCGCCTCGAAGATCGGCTCGAGCACGATCCTCGCGGCTTGCTGCACCACCCGATCTCGGACCGTCGGAATCCCCAGCGGACGTTGCTTGCCGCCCGCCTTCGGAATGGACCGCCGCAATACCGGCTTGGGGCGGTACGAGCCTGCCTGGAGGTCTTCCTGGAGTTCACGCAGGAACTCCCAGACCCCCCGCCGCTCGACGTCGGCAAGGCGAACCCCGTCTACGCCCGCGGCGCCCTTGTTGCTCCGAACCCGATTCCACGCTGCCCGCAGGACGTCAGCCCTGTAGATCCGGTCGTACAAAGCGTGGAAACGGCGCTTCGAGTTGGCCTTGGCGGCCACGAACAGCCTGTCTTGGAGACGGGGTACTTTGAACTTCTTGGGGTTCTTGGACCTCCATGCACGCTCGCAGAAGGGCACGCCCTCGCACCTCTCTCCAGGGTCAAGCACGACCGAAGCAGGGCTCCTTCCCTCCTCCCGGGTTTCCCCAGGCCTCGCCGGTACTCTGCGCCCCTCGGACTCCCTCCCGGCCCTTCCCCACTTCACCTTCGACTCGTAGGGGTCGCTTCGACCCGACGTCGGCCGCCGGGTAGGGCCTCTCCCGTTCCGCATCCGACTTGC
>RFHU01000244.1 GCA_003695705.1 Planctomycetota bacterium | reverse complement strand
GGGCGTGTTCGGCGGGGGGAGCGGTTGGGCGGGGCCGCCCGCGATCTCCTGCGCCCTGCTCGTGCTCCTCCTGCCGGCGCCCCTGCGGGCCCAGGACGCACCGGACGACGCCCAGCAACTCGCGAGCGCCATGCAGGCCGCCGTGACCCGGGGGGTGCGCTGGCTGTCGAACCAGCAGAAGCCAGAGGGACACTGGGTCTACGACAACCGGCCGTTGCAACTCAGCTCCTACCCCATGCAGAGCGGGGTCACCGCCCTCTGCGCCCTGGCGCTGATCAAGTGCGGCGTCTCTCCCGAAGAAGAGACCGTACGCAAGGCCTTCGAGGCCATTCACCGCGAGGGTTTCAAATTCACCTACGAAGTTGGCTGCATCTTGCTCGCCCTCGAGGCCAAGGCGCACTACGACCCCCAGCGCAAGGTGATCCAGCCTCCAGGGCAGGAGGGCTTCGTCACCCGCGAGCGAGGCGGGAAGAAGAAGAAGAAGAAGAAGAAGAAGGCACGCCTCGACCCCCGGGACCTCGCCTTGGCCAAGGCCTGCGTCGAGTGGCTGGTCGACCACCAGCGCGATACGGGGCTTTGGCGGTATTCGGCCGGCAGCGACGAGGACGTCTCCAACGCCCAGTACGCGCTCCTGGGGCTCGACGCGGCCGAGCGCCTCGGGGTGAGCGTTCCCAAGAGCGTCTACGTGAAGGCGGCGCGCCGGCTCGTGGAGATTCAGCATCCGGTGCTCGACGCGGACAAGGACGCCAAACTCGATCCCTTTCCCGTTCCTGGCGCCGACCGCAGCTTTCGCGCGTTGAAGAAGATCGAAGCGCAGCTGCTCAAGGAGCTGAAGAAAGTCGATCGGCGCTTCCGCAAACTCGGCGAGGACGAGCGCGACCGCGACGGCTACACCCGCGCCGAGCGGGTGGCCACCGTAGAGCGGAAGGCGGCCGAGCGGATTCGCTCGGGCGAGCGGCGTCCCATGGTCCCGCGGGGTTGGCAGTACTTCGCGCCGGGCAGCGGGGGAAGCGCTTGGCAGCGGACCGTCACCGGGAGCTTGACCTGCTCGGCACTGGCCTCTCTATTCATTTGCAAGGCGCGCCTCGAAGGGAATTCCGCCTACCGGGGCGACCTCCCTGAGCGTGTGGACCAGGCCCTGCGCGACGGCGCCGCTTGGCTCGCCCTGCACTTCGAGGTGAAGCGAAATCCCGGCGCCCCCATGCACCAGCTCTACTACCTGTATGGGCTCGAGCGGGCGGGGGTCCTCGGGCTCGTGCATCGCTTCGGGAAGCACGCCTGGTACGACGAGGGAACGCGGCATCTGCTCCGCCAGCAGCGCAGCAACGGGAGCTGGTTGGGGACGGGGAGCACCTCGGGGCCCGTCCCCGATACCTGCTTCGCGCTGCTCTTCCTCTCCCGCGGGACGACGCCGGTGGTTCGGATTCCGGGCCGCGTGATGACCGGCACGGGGCGTTGACCCCGCCGGCGCTGCGACTTCCGCGGTCCGCTCGCGTCGGACGGAAGGACTCTCAGCGCACGGGCTCGAGGGCGGCCAGGGCGGCGCGCGCGCGCTCGATGAGGGGGCGGTCGGCCGGGTCTCCGCGCCGCTCGAGTTCGTTCGCGAGGAGTTTCAGGGTGCGCGCCAGCGCCGCACCGCGGACCGCACCCTGCTGGGGAGAGAGCACGGCGCCCGGCCGCAGGAGCGCTTCGTGGGCGGCCAGGCCCGCGAGGAGGGCTTCGCGGGGAGCGCCCAGCGCCGCGCGCGCCTGCGCGAGCAAGAAGGCGGCCTCGAAGGCGTGGCCGGGGTTGGTGGGGCGCGCGCGGGCGAAGCCGCGCACGCTCTCTGCGAGGAGTTGGGCCGCGCGCTCCACGTCCTGGCGGGAGCGGCCCTCCAGGCCGCGCCGCAGGTAGGCGCGGCCTAGGTGCTCCTGCGCCAGGGGGTCGCCCGGTTCGACGCGCAGTTGGGCTTCCCAGAGGGCGAAGGAGTCGCGGAAGTCCCGGGCGCGCAGGCCGGTCCGCAGGCCCCAGACGCAGAGGAAGCTCAGCGCCAACGTCTGCGCCAGGCGGGGGCGGCGGCGGGCGAGCCAGACCAGGACCCAGGCGAGCAGCGCGCAGGGGCCGAGCACGGGGAGGCAGAGGAAGCGGTCGGCGACCCACTGGCTGAAGGGGATCAGGTTGAGGACGGGGAGCAGACCGCCGAGGAACCACAGGGCGGCGAAGCGGGGGAGGCGCCGGTGGCTGCGCAGGAGGAGGAAGGCGAGGGGGCCGAGGGCGAGGGCCGCGAGCGCGGCGTGGCGCGCGAGGCCTCCCGCGGGGTCGAGGGCCGCGAGCAGGGTGGGGTGGTTGATCCGCACCTCGACGGGCGCGAAGGAGAGGACGAGGTAGTGGCGCAGGACGACGAGGTCCTTTAGGGCGAGGTCGGGCAACCGCGCGAGGAGGGCGACGAAGTCGAGGCCGCGTCCGACGCCCGTCGCGCGCCCGACCCAGGCCGCCAAGGTCGCGGCCGCGGCGCACACGAGGAAGGTGGGCGCGATGCGGAGGAGGCGCCGGCTCCAGGGGTCCCGGCGCGCTCCGGGGTCGAGGACCTCCACGGCGAGGAGCAGGAAGGGCAGCGCCGTCGAGGTGCTCTTGGAAAGGCAGGCGCAGGCGGCGAGGAGCGCGCACAACTCCAACCAGAGAACGGAGCGGGGAGCCGCGCGCGCGCGCAGGTAGGCGAGCAGGGTCGCGAAGACGAAGACCGCCGCGAGCACGTCCTTGCGGCCGGAGATCCAGGCGACGCTCTCGGCGTGAACCGGGTGCAGCGCAAAGGCCGCGGCCGCCCACCAGGCTGCTCGGCTGCGCTCGGGGCCGCGGGGGGCCTCGAAGAGCCTCCAAAGGAAGGCGAAGGCGAGCGCGCAGGCCAGGCCGTAGAGGAGCGCGTTCGTCGTGCGCAGGACCTGCGCCTCCCGTGGCCCCAGGGGGACCTGGGCACCGAGCAGCCGCAGCTCGAGTGCCCAGCTCAGGTCGCGCAGCGGGAGGAATTCGGAACCAAGCGCCTCGCGGCCCGAGGTCGGGTCGAAGAGATCCGTCAGGCGGCCTTCGGTCAAGACCCGGTTTCGCTGCACGAGGTAGGGATCGTCGTAGTTGACGAAGTCCCCCGAGAGCGACGGTAGGTAGGGCAGCGCGCCGAGGAGCCCCACGGTTACCACGGGGAGGAGGGACCGCGCCGGCTTCATGGCGCAAGCGGCGCCGGAGGCCGGCGGGCCGGCCGAGGACCCGAGGCCCGAGGGCGAAGGCGAGCGGGCCTCGGGGCGGCCGTCATTCCTTGGCTGGTTTGCGGTTCTTGCTCCGCTGGGGAGGCCACGACCCGCGGCGCTCGGCGGGCTCGAAGTCCTCCTTGCTCAGCAGGGTGACGACGGCGTCGCAGTCGAGGTTCGGGCAGTGATGGCGCTCGTCTTCGCCGTAGAGCGGCTGCGCGCGAGAACTCAAGGGCCCGCACTTGGGGCAGGTCCAGGGGCCCTTGCGTTCTTGCTTGAAGCGCTGCGACCAGGGCACGACCCCTGGCGGCAGTTTGCCTCGGCGCTTTTTCTTGGCCGCCTTTTTCTTGGCCGTCTTTTTCTTGGCCGTCTTTTTCTTGGCCGTCTTTTTCTTGGCCGCCTTTTTCTTGGCCGTCTTTTTCTTGGCCGCCTTTTTCTTGGCCGTCTTTTTCTTGGCCGCCTTTTTCTTGGCCGTCTTTTT
>RFHU01000243.1 GCA_003695705.1 Planctomycetota bacterium | reverse complement strand
CGCCGGCGGTGCGGCCCCTCGCCGAGGCGCTGGCGCGCGCCCGCGCGCGCCAGCGCGAAGACCCCCTCGGAGCCGGTCGGTTGCTCCGCGAGACCCTGGCCCGCCTGGCGGCGCTTTCCCCCCCCGAACCCCGCCGCACCGACGCCGGAGCAACCGGCATGGTGTCCGAACTCACCCGCAACTGGACCGACTACGCCACCGACCTCGCCGCGTCGCCGGGCGGCTTCGCTCTCCTCGCCCGTGCGCGCCCCCGCGACGCGAAGCCTTCCCGGGGCGGCGCGCTCCGCAAGGCGCAACTCTACGTCTACCGCCTTCCGCCCGGACGCCGGAACTCAGGATCCCTCGCCCCCACCCTCTGGGCACGCGCCCCCGTCGCGGACGGCGCCCTGCGGGCGGTGTCCGCGGGCGCCGAGGCGAACGGCGACCTCTCCTTCTGGGTCTCGACCTCCACCCCCGCCCAAGGCACCCCCCGCAGCCGCGTGACCCGCTACTCGTTCTCCAAAGGACACCTGGTGAGCCGGCACCCCCTCGACGAGACCCTCGCGGACTGGGTGTGGGATCTGGCCATGGCGCCGGACGGGCGGCTGTTCGTGCTCCTCGACGCGGAGGTGCGCAGCTACGCGCCCGACGGGCGACTCCTGCAGCGCTTGCCTCTCGGCGAAGGAAGGTTCTGGCACCGACGGGAGACCTCCGCCCTGCAAGGAATCACCTTCCCTCGCCGCCTGGCGGTCCTCCCCGGAGAGCGCCTGTTCGTCGCGGGTCCCGCCGACGGCGCCAAACTGGGCGAGGACTCCTGGACGGGCCGCGTCGCCGCTTGGATCCACGGCAAGCTCGCCGGCCCGCCCATGACCCTGGAGGGGAACCCCTGCGCCCTTTCCGCCTACGGCCCGCTGCTCCTCGCGGCCGACCACGGCCTGGCCACCGAAAGCGCCCTCCACCTCTTCCGCGGTCGCGTGGGCCAGGGAGCCCGACGGGTTCTCTCCCCGGACTCCGCCCGGCCCCCGTACTACGCCGTGGACCTCGTTGCCGCCAACGGCCTGTGCGCGGTGCTCGACATGCCCCCCAAGGCGAACACCTCGGAGGTAGGTCGGGGCATGGCCACCCAGCTCCGGCGCCGGGTCATCGTCTACCGCCTCCTTGACTGACCGGCGCAGGAGGCCGACGCCGCCGCGATCCTATTCGCGCCGATGGGCGTGTTTCTTCCAGGCACGCTCGACCCGCTCCAACGAGAGCCCCGCGCCCGCCAGCGCCCGCTCCGGCCCCGAGCGCCCGATCTCCTCGCAGAGCTCGAGGGCCTCGCGCGGGCTGCCCGTCAGCTCGGCGAGGGCCTCGAAGGAAACCGTACACTGCCCGTAGTAGGCGCGCACCGCCCTGCGATCGTCGCCCCGCGGCACCTCGCCGCGCAGCATGGTGAGGAGGGAAGGCAGGCTGCCGCCCTGCTCCTGCCCCTGCACCGCCGCCCGCAGACGCCCCTTCGCCTGCGGCGGTTCGCACCACATGGCCGCCCCTTCATGCGCCCAGGCCGGCATGTCGGGGTAGTTTTCCAGCAGCACGGTGTGCGCGATCTCGTGCCGGTAGGTGTCCGTGTAGACGCGCCGGTTCGGATAGGTGGCGATCAGCTTGAGCGGCCCGTCGGGAGCGTAGCGGACCCGCGCGTGCCCGCCCGCGAGCTTCATGCCCTCGCGGCGCTCGTAGTCCTCGGCCGAAGAGTAGATGAGGATCTGCACCCGGCCGCTGAAGCGGGCCTCGCTGCGCGCGAGCCCCAGGGCCTCGAGGTCGTCCCGCAGTGCGTCTTCGGGGGCCCGCGTGAACCAGGCCTCGACGCGCTCGAAGGGGTGATAGATCGCGAAGTGCTCGCTCTCCTCGCGACGCCACTCGGAGGTGGCGCCCGGGCTGTGCGCGCCGAGCTCGACGCCCGCCAGGCGGCGGCGGGCGAGCTCTTCGAGCCGCGCCAAGGGCAGAGAGAAGTCGACGCCCGTGCCCTCGAGCAAGGAGCGGAAGATCGTCCGGGCCTCGCTCTCCCTCCGCCGCATGCGCAGGGCACGCGCCACCAGATACGCAAAGGAGGGGTCGCGCTTCCAGCGCTCGCGCACTTCGCGGAGCAGCGCAAGCGCCTTGCGTGCGTCTCCCGCACGCAGCGCCAGAACCACCTCGCTCGCCCGCACTCCGCGCACGAACTCGCCCCCACCGAGGCGAAGCCGTCGTCCGGCCGGACGCGGCGGGGCCGCGCCGGTCGGCGCCGCCCCGCCGGCCGGGCTCGGGGGCGGGCGCTCGGCCTCGGCACGCTCGGCGCGCTCCTCCTCCCGCCGGCGGCGGAGGCGAGCGAGGACCGATTCGGCCTCGCGCGCCACGCGCGAATCGGAGTCGCGACGGGCCAGGCGCAAGAGGCGTTCGGCGACCTCGTAGTCCCCCTCCGCCATGCGCTCGCGGGCGAGCGCCAGGCGCGTCCTCCCCTTGCTCTCCCGCTCGATCCGTTCGACGAGCTCCCGCGGGAAGGTGACCTTGCCCTGCGGGGTCTTGACCACCACCTCGGCGTCGTCCTCGTGCACCACCGTGCCCCGCACGCTGCTGCCCGTGGTCAGGTGGACGACGTCGCCCAGGGCCGCGGCAGGCAGCAGGCACGCCGCAAGGAGCGCGGCGCTGCGAAGGAGCGGACGGGAGCTTCCCATGCCGTGCAGCCTAGCGGCCGCCGCCCACCGGCGCACCCACCGCTCCGACCGGTCGCCCGTAGCCCCAGAAGTCGTCAAGGACGTCGTCCCCCGCGACGCTCCCGGCGCCCCCGAAGAGGAAGACGCGGCGCGCCTGGGCGTCGTAGGCCAGGGCGGCCGCCGCCCGCCCCCGCGGGCTCTTTGCGGGCCGCCGCGCCTGCCAACGCACGCCGTCCCACTCGAAGGTGCGGTCGCTCACCGACCCATCGCCCGCCAGGCCCCCGAAGAGGACCACGGTCCGGCGCTCGGGGTCCGCCGCCAGTCGGGCCGCGGCCAAGGGCGGCGGCGAGGTGGGCGGCTCCTCTCGTCGCCACGCGCTCCCGTCGAAGCTCCAGGTGTCGCCGCGAAGCGGCGGCTTGCCGCGCAGGGAGAGGCCCCCGAAGAGGATCACCCGCTGCCGCGCGGCGTCGTAGGTCATGGCGTGGTCGTGACGCGAGGGCGGCCCTTCCACGGGGACCTGCCGCCACTCGCGCCCGTTCCAGGTCCAGGTGTCGTCGAGGTCGCGCGCCTCGCCCTGGGCCCCGCCGAAGAGGACCACCCGCCGCCGCGCGGCGTCGTAGGCCATGGCGTGCCACGAGCGCGGCGGCGGGGACCGCGTCGGCGCGCAACGGACCCAGTTCGCTCCGTCCCACTCCCAGGTGTCGCCGAGGTCCTGGTCGGCGGCGTTCTCTCCGCCGAAGAGGACCACCCGCCGCCGCGCGGCATCGTAGGCAAGGGCGTGGGCGCGGCGGGGCGAGGGCTCCGCCGCGGGGCGTCGTTGCTGCCAGGCGCCCTGCCTCCACACCCACGTGTCGCCGAGGGCCCGGGCCGCCTCCTGCGACCCGCCCTCGGGACCGGCCAGGGCCTGACTCCCCCCGAAGAGCAACAGGCCGCCGCGCGGTGCCGCGCAGAGGGCGTGGGCCGCCCGGGCGCGTGGTCGCGGCTCGGTGTGCACCTCGCTCCAGGTGCGCCAGGTCCCGAGCAACGCGAGTCCCTCGGGGTCGTCGGGGTAGCGGGCCAGGAAGGCCTCGGCCCGCGCGAACTGCTCGGCGCGCGGCGCCCGCTCCACCTCGCGCAGGCGCGCCCGACGCGCCACGTGGGGCGCCGCCCACGCGCCCAGCGCGCCCACCAGGGCGGCGACACCGAGCGCGAAGCGCCCCAGGCGCTGGGGCCGGGGACCCGCGGCGCGCTGCGGATGCTCCGTGGGCAGGGCGGGGGCCGCGGGCGGCGCCGGAGAAGGAGGCGAGTGGGCTGCGCTCGCCGCCGCGGCCGTGGCGCCCGCTCCGGCGACCGCGGATTCCTCCGTGGGCGGAGCCGCCACGGTGCTTGCGCGGCTGTCCACGGGCGGGCCGCTGCGGCCCTCGTCCGGCACTCCCCCGTCGGCGGAAGGTCCCGCGTCCGCCGGGCCCAGGCTCGCGAGGGCGACCCCGAGGGCCTCCTCGAGGGCGCCCGCGTCGGAATAACGTTCGCGAAGATCCTTGGCCAGGCAGCGATCGACGAGGGCCACCACGGGCTCGGGCAGATCCGGGCGCTGTTCGGCGAGGGAAGGCGGCGGCTTGGGGCTGATCAGCGCGCGGAGCACCGAGAGCACGGAGGGCCCAGGGTAGGGCGGATGGCCGGCGAGGAGGCAGAAGAGTGTGGCGCCGAGGGAGTAAACGTCGGCGCGCGGATCGACCTCCCGCCCCTCGGCTTGCTCGGGAGGCATGAAGGGAATGGTCCCCACGAGCTGGCCCGTGCGGGTGAGCTCGCCGCCTTCGCCCGAGAGGTAGGCGGTGCCGAAGTCGAGGACCTTCACCCGCCCGGCGCGGGTAAGCAGGAGGTTGGCGGGCTTGAGGTCGCGGTGCACGATCCCCTCCCGGTGGGCGGCGGCCACGCCCGCGGCGGCCTGCCGCACGAGTTCGAGGGCTCGTCGAAGAGGCAGGGGGCCCTCGCGAGCGAGGAGCGCGGCGAGGTCCTCTCCGTCGAGGTACTCCATGACGAGGTAGGGGAGGCCTTCGTGTTCGCGGACCGCGTGGACGGTGACGATGTTCGGGTGCGCGAGGCGGGCCGCGGCCCGCGCCTCGCGCAGGAAGCGCGCGGCGAACTCGGGTTTGCTCCGCAGCCCCGGAGCCAAGGTCTTGACGACCACGTCTCGCGCCAGCCCTTCGTCGCGGGCGAGGTAGACGCGCCCCATGCCCCCCTCCCCCAGCCCGCGCACGATCCGCAGCCCGCCGGGAAGTTCCTCGGGCAAGGGACAGAGGCCGTCGCGCACTCCGGCGGCGACCGTGTCGCCCCCGGGGGTTTCGGTGGCGCCTCGGGCGAGGGGCGGAGCAGCGGGCGTGCGGGTCGGCGCCTCGGCCAGGGCGCCCTCGCCGAGGGCGCCCTCGTCGAGGAGGACGTCGATCACGTCGCGGCCCTCGGCCTCGGCCCGCGCCAAGGCCTCGTCGACGACGTCCCGCGGAACGCCGAACAAGCGAGCGATCTTCGAGGGGCGGTCCGCGCTCAAGAGCCGACTCGGCGCGCCTCGCGCACCCCCGAGAGAAGCGCCCCGTGCACGGTGCCCGGGTGGCCGGTGTGGGTCGCCTCGCCCGCAAAGAACAGGCGCCCGCCCACCGGGCGGGCCAGCTCGCCGCGGTCCTCCCGCCGCGCGCCCACGGGCACGTGCGAGTAGGCGCCGCGCGCGTAGGGGTCCGCCGCCCAGCGGGTGCGCAGGAAACCGTCGGGCTCGGGCGCCCCGGGGAAGAGGCGGGCCACCACGCCGTGGACGCGACCGACGAGCGCCTCGTCCTCCAACTCCTCGCCCGCGCGTGCGACGGCGCCACCGCAGAGGGCGACGAGCAACGGCGGGCCGCCTCCGCGGGCGAGGTTCCGAAACACCCCCGCGCCCACGGATTCCCCGCCGATCACCCCCAGGAAGGTGCGCTCCCGCGGCCAGAAGACCCGCGGGTAGCGCAGGGCCAGCTTGTCGAGGACGCCCATGCGCAGGCGACCGATCGCCGCCCGCTGGGCCTTGGGCAGCGGCGGGTCGAAGCGCACGCTCCCCGCCCGCAGCACCCCGAGCGGCAGGGTGAGCACGGCGGCGTCGGCGCGCACCTCCCCCTGGGGCGTCGCCAAGCGCACCCCCTCCGGACCGTGGGCCACCCGGCGCACCGGCCGCCCGCACTCGACGCGCAGCCCCCGGGCCAGGTGTTCCACCAGCGCGTCGGCGCCCCCCCGCCAGAGGAGGTCGCCGCCGCCGTATCCCTCGTCGTCGTTCCCGCGCAGGGAGAGCTCCTCCAACTCGGCCCCCGCCGCCGCAACGAGGGTGGCGCGGTACCAGTCGACCGCCCGTCGCTCGCGCGGCGCGAGCCGCTCGCCCGCCAGGGAGCGCGCGAAGGCGTCGCCGAGGGAGGCTCCTGCGCCGAGGCTCCCGGCGGCCGCAGCCCAGGCGGCCTCCAGCTCGTCGAAGAGGGCGCCGGCCCGCGCTGCCTCCTCGGCCGCCAGGGGTCCGGCGGCGAGGTCGTAGAGGGCGCGGTCTGCGTAGTCGGTCGGGGAGGTCTCGGCGCCGGCTTCGGCGGCCAGCCGCACGAGGGGATTGCCCCGCGCGCCCTGGATCCACGCGGCGCCGAGGTCCACGGGCGCACCCAGTCCGCGGTGCGTCCACACCCGGCCCCCGAGGCGCGACCGCGCCTCGAGCACGGTCACGCGGTGCCCGCGGGCCCGCAGCTCCTGCGCCGCCGCGAGGCCCGCGACGCCGGCGCCCACGACGGCGACGTGCCGCGCCCCCTCCGCCTCCTGGGCGCGCGCCCGCCGGGCCCGCAGGCCCCACAGCCAGCCCCACACCCCGCACAGCGCAAGGGCGCCGTCGACGAGGGCCGCGCGGCGCGTCCGACGAGGACGCAGGGGAGGAGGCCCGGAGCTCACGCGGACCCCCTCAGGAGACGACCCGGACCAGAACGGTGTGCTTCTTGCCTTTGCGCAGCACCAGCCAGCGATCGTGGACGAGGTCGCTCGGCGTCACCCGCCGCTCCGGATCGGCGATCCGCTCGCCGTTGAGGGCGAGCGCGTTCTGCGCAATGAGCCGGCGCGCTTTGCTCTTGGAAACGGGCCGATCCGGTGCGGCGTCGTCGCGGAGAGCGAAGACGACCAGATCCAACCAGGCGATCCCCTCGCCGTCGAGGCGCTCGCCCGGAAGGTCGACCTGCGGAGCGCCCGCGAACGCGTCCTCGAGGTACTCGGGCGGCACCTCGCGGTAGTCGACGTCCTTGCGGAAGAGCGCCGCGGCGGCGCGCTCCACCTTCTCGGCCTCCTCGGTGCCGTGCACGAGCTCGGTCATGGCGCGGGCCAGCGCCCGCTGAGCTGCCTGAGGATTCTTCCGGGCGGCCACGTCGGCGGCGTGGGCCTCGATCTCCTCGAGGGGCAGGAAGGTGAAGTAGCGGAGCAGGGCGACCACCTGCTCGTCGGGGGTGTTGAACCAGAACTGGCGGAAGGCGAACGGGCTCGTCCGCGCCGGGTCGAGCCACACCGCCCCCTGCGCCGTCTTGCCGAACTTGGCCCCCTCGCGGTTGAGCAGGAGAGGGAAGGTAAGACCGTAGGCGGCGCCGCCCAGCTTGCGCCGGATCAATTCGGTGCCGGCGGTGATGTTTCCCCACTGGTCGGAACCGCCGACCTGCACCTTGCAGTCGTGCTCCCGGTAGAGGTGCAAGAAGTCGTAGGCCTGCAAGAGCATGTAGCTGAACTCGGTGTAGGAGATCCCGGCCCCCTCGCGTTCGAGGCGCCCCCGCACCGAGTCCTTGCGCAGCATGCTGTTGACGGTGAAGTGCTTGCCGACTTCGCGCAAGAAGTCGAGGTAGCGCACCTCGCGGGTCCAGTCGAGGTTGTCGACGAGGAGCGCCCGCCCGTCCCGGAAGTCGATCAAGCGCTCGAGTTGCCCCTTGATCGCGGCCACGTTGGCCGCCAGCTCCTCGGCAGAAAGCAGATTGCGCTCCTCGCTCTTCCCCGAGGGGTCGCCCACCATGCCGGTGGCGCCGCCGGCGAGAGCGATCACCCGGTGCCCGGCGCGCTGGAAGCGCCGCAGCCCGAGGAGGGGAATCAGGTTGCCCACGTGCAGGCTGGGGGCGGTTGGGTCGAAGCCCGCGTAGACGGTCTGCGGGCGTTCGAGCAGCCGGGCGAGGGGCAGTTCCTCGTGTTCGGCGACCTGGTGGACCAAGCCGCGGGCGCGGAGCTCTTCGAAGAGGGTCACGGGCAGCCTCGGGATGCAGCTTGGGCGCTACTCTACCCCCCCGCAGCCGTGGCGCCGAGGCCCGGGGCCGCTCACCGTGCCCGCCGCCGCGCCTCCTCCATGAGTTCCCTCTGCTCGGAAATCAGCTGCTTGAGGGCTGCGACGAGCTCGGCGAGTTCTTCCAGGCGGCCCATGCGGGCCACGATCGCCCGGACCTCCTGCGCGACCCGAGCGACGGCCTCGCCCGCCGCACGAGCCGTCGCCTCGCCGCGGTCGTCCGCGGCCGCTTCGCACCGTTCGCGCGCGCGCGCGAGGGTCCCCTCCGCCACCGCGCGCAGGGCCCCCGCCACCTCCTCCGAGAGCCGCCGGTAGGTGCGCCCGTCCAAGAGGTGGTTCGCGCGCAGCTCCGCGACCACGCCGTCGACCGCCCCCGCCGCTCGCTCGAGGACGCGTCCCGCGTCCGCCTGGGTCGGCGCCGCCCGCTCGACGGCCGGAGCCTGGGCCGCCTGCAGCGCCCCCGCCAGGCGCTCCTCCTCGGCCGCCAGGCGCTCGAGCTCGAGGCGCTGCTCGTGCAGGCGACGCAGGAGCTCGTTGAGGAGTTCCTCGGGGCTCACCACGCGCAGCTGGATCGTGGGAGAGCTCCCTAGGTTGGGACCCCGCGGGTCGCGGTCGCGAGCCTCTCCCCAGAGGGCGAGCGCCGCCTTGGGCTCGAGTTCGAGTGGCCCGAGCTCGAGCTCGCCCGTGGCCCTCCCCTCGGCGTCGAGCCGCAAGGGGAGCGCGCCCTCCACGGCTTCTTCCTCGCCGCCTTGCACCCGGTGCCGCAAAGCGGCGGCGGCCACCCCATGGTCGTCCCGCGCCTCCAGGGCGAAGCGCAGCGTCGCCCCAGGGGTCACGCTCAAACCAACCCCTTCGAGCCGCAGACGGACCTGCGGGCTCTGGTCGGCCACGGCCACCAGGCCGAAGCGGGTCTCTTCGGCGGGCGTGAGGCCGTCCCGGTCGGTAACGCGCAACTCGAAGAAGGCCGAGTGCTCGAGCAGGAGGTCGACCTCGAACCCGGCGCCCCCCTCGAGGAGGGTGGCGGTATGCACCCTCGCCACCCCCTCGTCCTCGTCGCGCTCCCAGAGGCCCGCGCGAGCGAGCGGCTTGGAGCACTCCGCGCGGAGCACCACGCGCGCCCCCCGCGGGATGGCGACGTTGCTCGCGGTGAGCGCAAAGCGGCGCGCCGGCAGCCCGGTGTAGGCCGGCGGCTCGACCCGCAGCGCGAGGGCGCCGACCCAGGGGCGTTCGAGAACCGTGACCGCGAAGGGGCCTGCCTCCCCGTCGCCGCCCCGCAGCCAGAAGCGGAACGAAGACCCCACCCGCTCGAGGGTCGTGCGAAACTCCCCGCCGGCCAGGCCGTCGAGGGCGCGCTCCTCGCTCGCCCCGCCCGCGTGGCTCTCGAGCAGGACGCGGCGGGGGACAACCCCCCGCGCGCGCACGCGAATCCCAAGGTCCACACCGCGCGCCACCACGGCGGAGCCGTCCGCGCGCAAGGGCACGGGCTGGCCGTCGGCCGTCAGCGAGAGGAGTTCGAGGCGGGTGTCGCGGGGCCAGTCGGCGTGCGGGTCCAAGAGGAGGTTCCGGCGCGCCCAAACCGCCGCCGCCTGCGGCCAGGCGAGCACGAGCGCCACGCCGGCCAGAAGGACCACCCCCCCGCGCGCGCCCGCCCGCGCCGCGGGCGCGGCGGGTACGGCCGCGCCGAAGGAACGGCCTTCGCAGACGGAGAGAGCCTCTTCCACCGCCCGCTCCACGAGCCGCGCCGAGGTCTCGGGCCCCGCCCGCCAGCCCGGAGCGGTGAACTCGACGGCGCTGACCAGGCGCCAGTCCAGGTCGGTGTGGACTGCCTCCACCCGACGCGCGAGGGTCGCGTCGCCCAGGGGGGCACGCAGCGGGCGCCACAGTCGCCGGTAGAGGACCGCGAGCACGGCGGAGAGCGCCAGCACGAGCCCCACCAGGCGCGTCTCCCAGGCAAGGCGCAGGCTGCGGTCCAGGCCAAAGGAAACGAGCGCGAGGCCGACCGCCGCCACGCTCAGGGTGGACGCCCCCCGCACCGCCAAGGCGACGCGCGCGCGGCGACGCAGGGCGGCGAGACGCGTCCTGAGAGGAAGCATGCGCGCGGCGCAGTCTCTCTGGCTCGCGCGGCTCACACCATTTTGCTCCTCTTGCGCACGAACCACTCCACGGCCAACAGGCAGCACACCAGGGCGAACAGCGGCCACTCGTCCCACAGCGCGATCGGGGGGGCGGCGACGACGACTTCTTCCCGGCGCGAGGGAATCCGCTCGGCGAGCCGCGCCACCTCCTCGGGCCGAACCAAGGCACCGCCGGTCGCCTCGGCAATGCTCGCGAGCCCTTCCTCGTCGAGGCTTCGCTCGGCGAACTCGAGGTCCGGGCGGCGCACTTCGAGCACCCGGGTCTCGGGCTCGGCCCCCGGCGGGTCGTCCGGGAGGCGCACCGAGAGTTCCACCCGACCTTGGCCCGGAGGCAGCACGAGGGCCTCGTACCAGCCCTGCCCCGCGCGCCGACGGGCGGGCTCGAAGACCACCTCCCGCTCCTCGCCCGCGTGCCGGAGGGTGCCCCGCAGGGCGTCGACGACCAGGGGGCGGTAGGCGCGGTCGAGCGCGCGCACCCGAATCCACACGGGTTCGCCCAGGGTGAGTTCTTCGCGGTCGGGCAAGATCTCGATCCGCTTGCGCCCGCCGGCGAGCCGCCCCTGCACCAGGTAGCGAATCACGTTCACCCAATAGCGGTCGTAGACGCGCGGCGCCCGCGAGCGCCAGCGCCAGGTCTCGTCGCTGCCCTGGAAGAGGACCGGAGCCCCCCCGAAGTAGTGGGCAACGAGCAGGGGACGCCCGCCGTCCTCGCCCAGCGCGCTCGGGTCGGCGTGACGAGCGAGGACCGCGGCCCCCGCCTTGGCCCGGGCCACCGGGTAGCTGAAGAAGAAGCCCGGCAACCGCGCCCAGAGAGCGCGGCACGCAGCGCCGTCGGGGACGAGGCGCGCCACGGGGTGGTCCACCCCGTCGGCGCCCACCGCGCAGGGGAAGCGTTCGGTGGCCAGCACGGGCGTCTCCAGGTCGCCGGGAAGGACGGGGAGGAGATCGCGCAGCGGCCTGGCGCCGGGGGCGGCGAGCACCGCAGGGGTGTAGGTCGGCCCGGCCACGTACAGCAGTCCCCCCCGGTGGTCGGCCACGAAGTGTTCGAGCGCGTCGCAGAAGGGTCCGTCGAGATCCTCCGGCGCGGGGTCGAGGAGGACCACGCAGTCGAAGGCCTGCAAGGCCTCCAGGGTGTGCGGGAAGGCGTCGAGCGGTTCGTTGCCCTCTTGGGGAAAGCGAGGGTCTGCGCTCTGCAGCCAGCAACTCACCACGGCCGACTTCTCCCGCACGAGGCGCGTGCGCAGGAAGTGGTATTCGAAGCTCGGCTGCCCGGCCACGAGAAGGACTCGGGCTTCGTCGTCGGCAACCTTGGTCGTCGCCCGCGCGACGTTGTCCTCGGCGTCGCTCTCCTCCGGCTGCACCGGCAGGCGCAGCTCGAACTCGAACTCGCCGGCCTCGCTGGGGCGGTAGGTGAAGCGAAGGGGAACCGCGCTCCCGTCTCGCTCGAAGCGCACCTCGCGCCGCTCGACGATCGACGCCTCCGCTTGGCCCGCTCGGCGCACGGCGAGTTCGGCCGAGACGACACGCCCCGCGAGACCGCGCGCAAGAACCCGCCCCTCGAGGACCATGGGGTCGCCGAGAACCGCGCGGGAGTCTGCCTGCAGGTCGAGGGCCGCGAGGTTGGCGGGCGGATCGGGGTCCCCGACGGCGACGGCGAAGAAGGGGACGCCGCGCACCGCGAGCGCCTCGCCGACCGCCTGCCCCCCCTCGCCGCGCGTGATCCGCCCGTCGGTGACGGCGACCACCGCCGCCACCGGCGCAGCGCCCGCTTCCTCGAGAGCCTTGCGCACCGCGGCCCCCAGGTCGGTCGCCGTCCCCTCGGCCCGAAGCGCGGCAAGGGCCTCGGGCCCCGCCAGGCGCCGCGGCGCGCGGTCGAAGGCATACACGGCGAGCTGGTTCCGCGCCGCCAGCCCCTCGAGGAGTTCCGCCCGCTCGACGAGACGCAGCGCGATCTCCCGACGGCTGAGGGCGAGCACGTCGGAGGGGTCCGCGAGGCCCGCGGCGCGCGCCACCTCGGCGCGCCGCGCGGCGTCGCGGTAGTCGTCGGGAAGACTCATGGAGAGCGACGCGTCCCAGAGGAGGATCGTCTGCCCCTCGACGCTTCGGCGGAGGTCCACCGCCAGGCGCGGCTCCAAGAGCACGCCAGCCAGGACCGCCAGGACGACCAAGCGCACTCCGGCGAGGAAGCCCTTCCGCCAACGGGACGCGCTCCCTTCGCGCCGGTAGAGGGCGACGGTCAGCGCTCCTGCGCCCAGGGCGCAGAGGAGCAAGAGCAGGCCGGCCTCTCCCTGGGGCACGAAGCCCCACTCGAAGCGGAGTTCCGCCCCGGGCGGAACGCGCTCGCGCAGGCCGAGCAGGTCCAAGAGCCACTCGTTCACCGCGCACCCCCCGCCGGCGGGATCTTCCACGGAGGGGCGAGGCCCACGGCGGCGTCCCCTGCGGGAGGAGCGCTCGCCGGCCGCCGGTGGTGCGCCGCTCGATAGGCCAGCACTTGCTCTGCGAGCAGGACGGCGAAGAGCAGGTAGAGGAAGGTCCTCCACAGCTCGTGCCGCTCGCCGTCGCTGAGCGCCAGGAGGCGCTGCCCCGGCTCGGGACGAGCGAAGGAGACCGCGCCCCCGGGGAAGGCCGCCTGCAGTCGCTCCGGCGCCGCCGGGCGCAGGTCTCCCTCGCGGGGGTCGGGCGCGACCGCGTAGCGCTCCTCGCGGACCTCCCCGGTGCGTGCGCGCAGGCGCAGCGCGTAGCGTCCCGGGCGGTCGGTGTCCGCAAAACGGAGCACGGCCCCGCCTCCGGGAACCTCCTCGGCATGGAGTTGCCGCGCCTGCTCCTCACCCGGCAGGAGCAATTCCGCGGTCGGGGCCGTGCGCGCGAGGTCCAGGGGCCGCACCAGCGCCTCTCCGCAGCGCAGGTTGCGCCCCGCGGCGGAGGCCGGGGCCAAGAGACGCACCAGCTCCATGGCCACCACCGGGAAGCTGCTCAGGCGCGGCCAGTTGGACCAGGCCAGGTCGGCGGTGGTGTTGAAGAGGACCACCAAGCCACGCCCCACCGGGCGGGCGACCACGAAGGGAGTCCGGCCCGGCTCGTCGAGGCGCAAGAGGACCTTGCTCTGGGCGTGCCGCTCGGGGTCGAGGCGCAGGCTGCGGTAGGCAAGCACGCGCACCCGCCCGAGGAAGGGATTCCCCTCGCCCGAGAAGATCCGCGTCAGGGGGTGGTCCTCCGCCGGCGGCGCCAGGCGAAGACCCCCCTCTTCCCCCGGCGCGGCGAGGCGCTCGCCGAGCGCGCACGGCAAGAGGTCGAGGCCCCGCGGCCCGAGCTGGCGCTCCCAGGCCTCTGCGTCCACGCGGTCTCCCAAGAAGAGCCCCAGGCCACCGCCTGCGCGCACGAAGCGGCCGAGGGCCGGAAGGAGCCGCGGCGGCCAGCGTTCCAGGTTGCAGGCGATCAGCATGGGTGCCGACGCGAGTTCGCGCGCGAGCAGGTCGCCCGGAAGCACGACGCGCGGAGCGACCCCCCAGCGCTCGTCGCCCGGAGGCGCGAGCGCGAGCCGCAGCATGTCGGTCTCCGCGGCCAGGGGGCCGGGCGCGTCCTCGCCGTCGAGCAAGAGGACCGCGAGCTCGTCGGCCACCTCCAAGGCGAGTTCACGCCGGTCGTCGAGGTCGAGCCCGTCGCCGGGGAGGAAGACGCTGAGCGCGGCGGGACCGGGCTCGGCGAAGGTATAGCGCTGGCGCACGGCCTCTTCGGCTCCGGGCGCCAACTCGGCGAGGGTGGCCAGCGGTAGCCGCCCCCCGCCGGCCTCCAGCGAGAGGGGCAAGTCGCGCACGGGCTCGGCGCCGAAGTTGCGAACCCGCACCTCGAACTCGAAGGAGACTCCGGCCTGGGCAAGCGTGTCCACGGGCTCGAGGGAGACGATCCCCACGTTGGGCGCGGTGCGCGGCCCCACGTCCACGACCACCACCCGGTCGCCTTGGGGGTCTTCGGCCTCGTCCGCGAGCGCGCGCGCTGCGCGCGCCGCGCCCTCGCCCTCCCAGTCGACCCGACGCAGGTCGGTAAGGAAGTAGACCACACGCCGGCGCTCCTCGGCCCCCTCCTCGCGGGCCAGGGCGCGCTCCAAAACGCCCGCGAGGTCGAGGCGACGGCCCCCGGGCTGGAGCTCGGGCAGAGCCTCGAGCGCCCGCGCGACGCCCTCTCCCCCCGGACGAACGAAGGGGAGCCAAGCGGACTCCTGCGAAGCGAGGTGCACCGCCACCAAGTCGCCGGGGCGCTCCCGACGCAGCGTCTCCAAGAAGTCCGTGCCGGCGCGCACGGCGCGCTCGAAGCTGCTCTGGTTGCGCCAGCGGTAGCGCATGCTCCCCGAGTCGTCGAGGACCAAGACGCGCTCCACCACGTTGCGGGCGCCCGGAAGCAGGGCCAAACCGGCGACCGCGCTGAGTGGCCGTGCGACGACGAGCGCGAACAAGGCGACGGCAAGGCAGCGCAGGAGCAGCACCAAGAGATGCTCGAGGCGCAGCCGACGCCGCTGTTCCTCCTGGGCGGCCAGGAGAAAGCTCATGGCCGCCCAGCGCACGCGGCGAAAGCGGCGTCGGTTGAGCAGGTGAACGACGACCGGGACCGCCACTGCAAGCAGCCCCCACAGCATGGCCCCGTTGACGAAGGACACGCCTCAGCCCCTCGCCCTGCGCCCGCGGCGCTTCCGCTGCGTGAGGTAGCGAGCCAAAGCCACCCCCGGGGACAGGTTGGTCGCGGCGTAGACGTAGTCCACGCGCATGCCCCGGCAGCCCTCCTCGAGCTGCTCCTGAAAGGCGCGCATGCGGGCCAGGTACGCGTCCCGCAGCGCGCGGGGGTCGGTAAGGAGCTCGGGACCGGCCTCGAGGCCCTCGAACAGGGTGGCCTCGTCGAACGGGAAGTCGACCTCGTCGGGGTCGAGCACGTGGTACACGACGACCTCGTGCCCGCAGGTGCGGAGGCGCCGCAGGCCCGCGAGGAAGCCCTCGCTGGGGAAGAGCAAGTCGGAGATCACGAACACGATCCCGCGGCGGAGCGGCCGCTCGGCGAAGCGCGCGAAGATCGGCGCGTGCCCGCTTTCCGCGCGCACCTCGGCGCCGGCCATCAGTTCGCACACGCGGCGGAGCTGGGCGGGGTGCGCGCTCGGCGGCAAGGAGCCCTCCTCCTCCTCGGCAAACAAGCTCAATCCCAAGGCGTCTTGCTGGCGAAGGAAGAGGAAGCAGAGCCCCGCGGTCAAGGTGGCGGCGTACTCGTACTTGCCGCAGAGGGCGCGGCTCCCTTGGTAGGCCATGGACTCGCTGGCGTCGAGGAGGACGTGGGCCTGAAGGTTCGTCTCTTCCTCGTACTGCTTGACGTAGTAGCGGTCGGTGCGGGCGAAGACTTTCCAATCGAGGTGTTTGAGCTCGTCGCCCCAGGTGTATTCGCGGTGCTGGGCGAACTCCACCGAGAAGCCCTGGTAAGGGCTCTTGTGGAGGCCGGTCAGCGGCCCCTCCACCAGTCCCTGCGCCGCGAGGTCGAGGCGCGCGATCCGCGCCCGCACCTCGTCGCTCAGGTAGCGCCCTGGATCTCCTCCCACGGAACGCTCAGCCCTGGAAGGCGGGAGAGACGTCGGGGTTCGCGGACAGGTCCCCGCCCGTGGGCGGAGTACTCTCGAGGAGTTCCTCGATCACCCGGTCGGGCGTCACCCCCTCGGCCTCGGCGGCGAAGTTGGTGAGCACACGGTGGCGCAGCACGGGCTTGGCGACGGCGCGCAGGTCCTGCACCGTCGCGCAAGGACGACCGCGGAGCGCCGCGCGGGCCTTGGCGCCGAGGACGAGGTATTGCGAGGCGCGGGGACCCGCGCCCCAAGCAACCCAGCGACGCACGAATTCGGGGACGCCCTCGGGGGACCGGACTCGGGTCTTCCGAACGAGTTCGATGGCGTGGTCGACAACGCTCGGGGCCGCCGGCACGCGGCGGACCACCCCCTGCAGGTCGAGGATCTCTTCGCGCGTGAGGACCGGCTCGATCCCCGCTTCGCGGTCCGAGGTGGTCGCCTCGACGATCCGCCGCTCCTCGTCTGCGCTGGGGTAGTCCACGAGCACCTTGAACATGAAGCGGTCCTGCTGGGCCTCCGGGAGGGGATAGGTCCCCTCTTGCTCGATCGGGTTCTGGGTGGCGAGGACGAAGAAGGGGGCCTCGAGGGGGCGCCGCTTGCCGCCGGCGGTGACCTGGCGCTCCTGCATGGCCTCGAGGAGAGCGGCCTGCGTCTTGGGCGGGGTGCGGTTGATCTCGTCGGCCAAGACGACGTTGGCGAACACCGGCCCCGGAAGGAACACGAGCTCGCGCTCGCCGGTGGACTTGTTCTCGCGAATCACCTCGGTCCCGGTAATGTCCGAAGGCATGAGGTCGGGGGTGAACTGAATGCGGTGGAATCCGAGCGAGAGGGTCCGCGCCAGGGTGGAGACGAGGAGGGTCTTCGCCAACCCGGGGACGCCCTCCAGAATGCAGTGCCCGCGCGCGAAAATGCAGGTCAGGAGCTCGTCCACGACCTGTTCCTGGCCGACGATCGCCTTGCCGATCTCGGCGCGAAGGGCCTCGTGTGCGCGCTGCAGCCGCCCGATCGCCTCGAGGTCGTCGCCGTGGGCCTGGTCCATGGTGCCTCCGTCCCTGGTGCCGGGCGATTGTACGCCACCCCGCGCGAGGGGGGCGCCGCCTCGCAGTGGCTGCGGCCCTGCGGCGCCGTCGCCCGTCCGCGGCTACCATGCACGGACAGGGCATGGGCGGCTTCGACTGGGGATTCTCGGGGATCCGCAGCGGGGACTGGCTCCCCGAGGGGGGAGGG
>RFHU01000242.1 GCA_003695705.1 Planctomycetota bacterium | reverse complement strand
GGCCACCTTGCCCTCGAAGGGGAGGCGGCCGGTGAGGGCTTCGTAGAGGGTGGCGCCCAGGGCGTAGACGTCGGCCCGCGCGTCGACTTCGCGCCCGCCCGCTTGCTCGGGGGGCAGGTAGCCCAGGGTCCCCAGGGCGGCCATGCTCGCGGTGAGCTTGGTGAGGGCTTCGCGGTCGAGGGCAATGCCGAAGTCGGTCAGGTGCGGGAGGCCGTGGGCGTCGAGGAGCACGTTGGCCGGCTTCACGTCGCGGTGCACCACCTCGGCCTCGTGGCAGGCGGCGAGCCCTTCGGCGAGGGCCTTCCCCCAGCGGGCCACCCGCCGCGGGTCCTGCGGGCCCTCCCGCGCCAGGCGCGCCGCGAGGGACTCGCCCTCGACGAGCTCCATGACCAGGTAGGGCTCGCCCTCGGGGCCGCGGCCCACGTCGAAAATGGCGACGCAGGAGGGGTGCCGCACCCGGGCCATGGCCCGGGCCTCCCGCTCGAAGCGCGCCAGGTAGCGGGCGTGGGCCGCCGAGCCCAGCTTGTCGGGGCGCACCACCTTGACCGCCACCCGCCGCTGCAGGACCCGGTCGTAGCCCTCGTAGACCGTCCCCATGCCCCCCGAACCCAGGGGCGCGCGCAGGAGGAGGCGCGGCCCGAAGGGACGCCCCCGCGCGGGCACGAGCCCGCGCAGCCGCTCGGGCGAAACGCCCCCGAGGCGCGCCAGGACTTCCTCGGGAGGCAAGGGCGCCAGGGCCCCCTCGCCTCCGTAGTAGGCGAGGACCAACTCCAGGCCCCGCTCGTCGAGGAGCCCGCGGCGGTGCGCCGCCAAGGCCAGGTCCACCCCCTCCTGCGCCGAACCCACAGGGCCAGCCTAGCGCGGCGCGGGGCACCCGGGCCAGGGGGCCCCGGCTCGCCTGCGTCGCGCCCTACCGGGCGGGGGGGAGCCCCGGGCGGGCGCCGGGAATTCCCGCGAGGGCCCGGGCCAGCGACGAGACGAGGGCAAGGTAGGCCTCTCCCTCAGCGTCGAGGTGGACTTCGAAGTAGGCGGCGGTACCGTCTTCGCGAATGGGCTGGTAGATGCGGGCCAGCTTCGCCTGCAGGCAGAGTGCGGCCACTTCTCCGGGTTCCCACTCTCCGGCGGAGGTCGGAGTTGCGGCCGCGCCGCCGGGATCCGAAGCGCGAAGGACCGCGCGTAAGTAGCGCAGGGTACACGTGGGGGGGACGACGAGGCGTACGCCCTCGCTTCGCGCGAGTTCCTTCGCCTTGGCTTCGAGGGCCGCGAGGATCTCGGGCTTCCAGAAGTGGCCTTTCTTGGCGGACGAGACGGCCAAGAGGGCGACCCTCAGCCCGAAACGGGACGAAATGGCCCGTCGTTCGGCGTCGCCTCCGAGGCCGAGCGCTTGCGAGTAGGCGTGGGACTCGAAGGGAAAGCCTTCGAGGAGTGTGCGGACCCGACCCGCGAGGTCTCGCTGGAAGCGTTCCCCGGGCGCCGGCGTGGCGCGGAGCAAGGCGTAGCGCAGGTCTGGGGTGAAGGCCCGGGGGACCAGGAAAGAACCTTCCTCGAAGTGTTTGCGGGTTCGGCGCAGGAGTTCCCCCTCGAGCTCGCTCCAGGCGACCCGCGAAAGCATGGGGAGCTTGCGGCCGGAGTCGAAGCGCAGGGCTTCCTGCCGGCGCTTGCGGCGGTCGAAAAGGTTGCGGGTGCTGGAGGGAGAGCCGGAGCGCCCCTTCTCGCTCGCCACCGGTCCGGCGGGACGCTCCTCGACGGCAGGGGGACGCGCTACGCACACGGGGTAGCTCCGCGGTCCCGAGACGCGCACTCCGAGCCCTTCGAGGTCCTTCTGCAAACGGGAAAGGGCGGCAAAGGCTCGACCCGACGGCGCTTTGCCCAGCTCCACCAGGACCGTGAACTCCTCGGGTTCGAGGTCGGCGCGGCGGTGAGGGCGGAGGGCCGCGCTCGAGCCGAATCCCGCGAGGAGCATTCCCGAGGCGATCGCGGCCCACAGGCGCCTGCGGGCGGAAGGGCGGTGGGGCGTCGACGGAAGGTCGGAGATCGGTCGGGTCACGGCGAGGGTCTCCAGCCGGGGCCAGGCTAGCAAGGGGAAGGCAGGGGCCCAAGGGAAGGTCAACCAACAACGGCGGGCGGCGAGAGGTGCTCTCGCCGCCCGCGCGCTGGGAAGAGGGCACAAGGCCCCTCTGCGGACAGGGCGTCTAGCGGCGCATGACGCCCAGGAGGCGCCTGTTGTCGTTGCCTCCGTGCTTGTCCAGGAGCAGTTTGTCCCAGAAGACGGTGGCGCCCACCGCGTCGTCGCACGCTTCCCAGCAGGCAGGGAAGAGGGCGAAGTCCTCGATGTCCTCGGCGTAGCAGTTGTCGACGATCTGAGCGCAGTTCTTCCCGCCGCTCTGGATCCAGCTCGATCCGTTGTAGTGCTGGTACCAAACGTGGCCCGAAGTGCTCCCGTTGTCTTGGAGGAAGTAGACGTCGACCGTGGACCCGTCGACCAGGACGTTTATGTTCGAAACCGCCGGCCATTCGTCCTTGCTGACGAGCGTGGCCCCACGGAAGGTGTCCGTGGGCGTATCCAGGCTGCCGCCGGGCTGGCCGGCCGCAGCGAGGGTGTTGTCCATGGTGAACTTGCGCCAGACGAGTTCCGCGTTGCGGGTGGAGTCGTTGCGCTCCATGGTGAAGAAGAGGTGCACGGCCCGAGCGGTGTAGTTGCCGCTGTTGTTGACCCGCAGCGCGGTCGGACGGGGCACGGGAACCACGGCCACGGGCATGAGGGCCTGCTGGGCGTCGTTGGTCCCGTCGACGTGGAGCAGGGTCGGGGTCGTGCTGCCGTCCCACAGGTAGATTCCGTTTTCGTCAACGTCGTTGCCGGCCGGAGCAGACCCCGCGTTGCTGATCTGCCTGCGGTAGACGACGCCCACTTCGCCGGCGGCGGTTCCGCGGTCGAAGGCAATGGCGTTGTTCACCGTGCCGCTCAAAGTGCCCGTCCAGGGGTTCGTGCGGGTGTTGTACTGGGCGTCCACCCGGGTGTCGGTGGGGCTGCCGGCTGCCGCGGCCGGGACGGCGGTAGAGCTCAAGGTGACCTCGAGTCTTACGACGCGCAGATCGAAGTTGTCCGTCGTCACGCTGGTGTCGTTGCCCGAGCGGATGCTGTAGATCCAGTTCAGGACGTTGACGTTGGACTGGAAGCCGCAAATGCACTCGCCGGCGTCGTCCTGGAGCTCCATGGCGATGGGGCTGTTGGGCGTGTCGCCCGAAGCGACGGTGGTGGTCCGGGAAGGAGTGAGCGCAATGGCGGCACTGAAGGGCTCCGCCGTGGCGTTGCCCACGTGGCGGCTCGTGTCGACGACGACTGCCTTGACCACCGTGTTCTCCACCGTGGCGGCAGCGTCCGTCTGGTTGCCCACCTGCGAGAAGGTCACGACGAACCAGGAGGCGTCGCGGGCCACGCCGGAGTCCAGGAG
>RFHU01000020.1 GCA_003695705.1 Planctomycetota bacterium | reverse complement strand
TCGTTCCCACGCGGCGCCCGCCCGCCCCGGCCAGCCCCGCGCGGCGGAGGTCGGGGGCCCGGGCTCGTACTCCGTCGGCGGGAGCCTCCCTTCCCGCTTCTCCGCGGCTCGACGAAGCGTCGCCGGTCGCTTCCCGGGCCGGGCCCGCCCGGGCGGGAGGCTGAGGGCCGGAGGCAGGCGGCCCCGGACTCCGTGCCGTCGCGCCGCTCCGACGGGAATTCCTTGCCCACCGGTCTCGGACTCGAACCGGCCCCGGGGCCGCCCTGGGAAGTCGCTCGTGGGCGTGGGTAGGACTTGCCGCCACGCCGCCCGACGTCGCTTCGCCCGGCCCACCGCGTGCTCTCCGCCCCTTCGCCTTGCCGCCCGTCGAAGCGAACGCGGACACCGCCGGCTGCCGGTCGCGACGCGCCGGTCGCAGGACTTCCTCGCGCCCCGTCCCGCCTTCGCTTCCGCGGACGGCCGGAGAACCTGCGAGGACGGCGCCCATGAAGCTCTGGCGTTTGGTGATCGATTTGAACCCCGGCGTATGGACCATCGTCGCCGTCGCCGAGGATGCGTTCCGCGCTTGGCGCTGCACCCTCGACGCGCTGCACCCCAGCGTGCGCGCCCGCGCGAGCCTCGAAGAACTCGAGCGTCGCTACGAGGTCGTGCAGGGACCCGCGCGGGTCGTACGCGCCTGGGCCGGCCCAGGCGCCCCGCGCGGCCGGAAGGCCGCGCGCCTCCTCCTCGCGCCCTCGCCCGCAACGCCGGCCAGGCAGGGTGCGCGGCCGGCGTCCGGGCCACGCGCCGCAGGGGGCCCCGACCAAGCCCGTCGACGGTCGCGCCCCGAAGGGCGCTGACGTTCCGCGTGCCCGGGCCGCCCCGTTCCCGGAGGCGATCCCCGCAGAAGGCACCCTCCGGCCGAGCCAGGGAACGGCAACCCACGGAGGAGCGACTCCGCCGCGCCGCTCGGGGCCCAGGCTCCGTCGGCGCGGCCTCCTCGCTCTCGGCCGAATCCGTCCTTCGGCAGCCTACCGCCGGGCGCGCGCTCCTCGGAGAACGCGAGCGCCGGCGGGGGCAACGGGAAGGGCGTCGAGCCTACTTCTTGCGCAGGCTGCGAATGAACTTGACGAGTTCGTTGACGACCTCGGGCTTCCCTTCGAGGTCGGGGTTGGGGGGCATGAGCGGGCTCTTGCCCACGGCGGGACCGCCCTTGACGATGACCTTGCGCAGGTGATCGTCGGTCACCGAGTCCTGCCAGGCGGGGTCGGTGAAGTCGCGGGGCTTGGGGTCGAGGCTGGCCGCGCCCGGACCGTCGCCCTTGCCCTGCGGACCGTGGCAGGTCGTGCACAGGGTGTCGTACTTCTGCTTCGCCGCGGCGGCGGCGTCGGCGGAGCCACCGCCCTGGTTGGGCCGGCTGGCCTCCGGCGTGCCTCCTCCCGACGTGCCCTGACCGCCCTGGGGGCAGCCGGTGAAGGTGAGGAGCCCGGCGAGGGCGAAGAGGGACAGGATGCGCTTCATGTGGGGTTCTCCTCTCGAGGGCGGCATGCTACTCCAGGAGGAGGGGAGATCGACCTTCGAGCGAGCGAATGCCCTACCCTCCGCCGCAGCCGCAGCCAGCGCTTCCGGGAGGAGACGGCCGCCCCCCGCGCATCAACGCAGCCGCAGGCCGCCCACCATGCCCCGACGGGGCGCCCCTCCGCACGCAGGGACGGAGGTCGCCGAGGTCCCCGCAGGGGCCAGCCCGGCGGAGGAGGTCCGCGCAGGGGGAGCCTTCCTTCGCTTCGCGAGCGCTCGTGCGACGCGCCCCAGGGCCCCCTTCCCCACGCGACGCGCCGACCGCCCAAGCGACGCCCACGCGCCGACCGCGCCCACGAAGCGGGTCGCCGCGCGCCAGGCGGAGGAGCCGCCGGGGAGAAGGCTCTGGGCGAAGCCCTCGGCAGCGAGGCTCGCGACGAAGAGGGGCTGGAGCGGCCGAGGAGCGAAGAGGAAGGGGGGCAGGCCGAGGATCGGCGGCAGGAGCTCGCGCAGGGGACGCTTGCCCGACCCGCGGGCCGGAGGACGCTTTCCCGGCCTCACGGGCAAGGGGGAAAGGCCCTTCCCCGGCCCAGGGCGCAGCCTGCGCGGCGCCGGGCGCGCCAGGCGCCGCGCCAGGTCGCGGAGCGCGGCGACGAGCGCCTTCCCGGCCGGACCCACCGCGCCGCTGCGGAGCACGCTCCGCACGCCACCGACCCAGACCGTCAAGGTCCAGGCCCCCGCCTCGGCAATGCGCCGGGCTCCCTTGCGAACGCCCTCCGTAGATCCCGCGAGGAGCGCGGGAGAACGTCCCGGTCTGAAAAGCTCCGCGCGCGCCGACCGGGCCAGGCCACGCAGCCGGAGCGTCTCCCCCAGGCTGAGGCGCCCCGTGCCCAGCACCCGAGCGCCGTAGTGCAGTCGCGCGAGCTTCGCCCGGCCCGCGAGGAGGTCCACCCAGAGCCCGTAGGGAACGCGCAGCCTCCCGCGGCTGCGGGAGAAGCGGAACTCCAGGCGCCGCTCGGCGCCGAGGCCTCGGGCGGGTTCGAGGGGCAGGCCCTGGCCCAGCGCCTGGGGAGAGGCGACCCAGGGCAAGAGCGCGAAGGCAAAGAAGAGGATCCGACGGTGTGTGGCGATCACGGGGCTTCTCCTGGTTCCGCCCGAACCTTGGGCGGAGGGCAGGGGAGGTTTCGCCCCGGGCCGGACGCCTCGGACAGCGCCCCGGACCCTTTGCCGTAGGCCCCCTGCGAACCCGTGGTAACCTCGCGGCCCGCCAGGAGGAACGCCGTGACGAACATCGCGCAGGTCCTTTCCGAGCTCGGCATCGACGCCGTGAACCCCGGCGCGGCCACGGGAGCTTTCTTCGACACCCAGGGCGAAGAGCTCGCCAGCGAGAATCCCGCCACCGGCGAAGTGCTCGCCCGCGTTCGCCAGGCCACGCGGGAGGACTACGAGCGCGTGGTGGCCAAGGCCAGCGAAGCCTTCCTCGCCTGGCGCGATTGGCCCGCCCCGCGACGCGGCGAAGTGGTGCGCAGCATCGGCGAGGCCTTGCGGGCGAAGAAGGAGGCCCTCGGGCGCCTGGTCAGCCTCGAGTGCGGCAAGATCCTCCAAGAAGGCCTCGGCGAAGTCCAAGAGATGATCGACATCTGCGACTTCGCGGTCGGCCTCTCGCGGAGCTTCGGCGGCCGCACCATGCACTCCGAGCGCCCCGCCCACCGCATGTACGAGCAGTGGCACCCCCTGGGCCCCGTGGGGATCATCTCCGCCTTCAACTTCCCCGTGGCGGTGTGGTCCTGGAACAGCATGATCGCGCTGGTGTGCGGCGACACCTGCATCTGGAAACCCTCGGAGATCACGCCGCTCTGCGCCGTCGCCGTACAGAAGATCACCCACGAGGTGCTCCGCGCGGCGGGCGCCCCCGAGGGAGTGAGCACGCTGGTCATCGGCGGCCTCGCCGACGTCGGCCAACCGTTGGTCGCCGACCGCCGGATCCCGCTCATCTCCGCCACGGGCTCCTGCCGCATGGGCAAGGAGGTGGCGCCCGTGGTCGCCGCCCGCATGGGCCGCTGCCTCCTCGAACTCGGCGGGAACAACGCGATCATCGTCCGCCCCGACGCCGACCTCGACCTCGCGACCCGCGGGATCCTCTTCGGAGCGGTGGGCACGGCCGGTCAGCGCTGCACCAGCACCCGCCGCGTGCTCGTGCATCCGGAAGTCGCGCCCGAATTGACCCGCCGGCTGCTCGACGCCTACCGACAGGTACGCATCGGCGACCCCCTCGCCGAGGGGACCCTCATGGGCCCCCTGATCCATCAAGGCGCGGTCGACCAAATGCTCGCCGCCATCGAGGCCGTCGAGGAGCAGGGCGGCGAGGTCCTCTGCGGCGGGAAGCGCTACACCGAAGGCGCTTGCGCCAAGGGCTACTTCGTCGAGCCGACCTTGGTGCGCGCGCACAAGGACATGCCCATCCTGCGCACGGAAACCTTCGCGCCCATCCTCTACCTACTCGAAGTCGAAGACCTCGACGAGGCCATCGCCATCCAGAACGACGTCCCCCAGGGCCTCTCCAGCGCCATCTTCACCAACGACCTGCGAAGCGCCGAGCGCTTCTTGGCCGCCTCCGGAAGCGACTGCGGCATCGCCAACGTGAACATCGGCACCAGCGGCGCGGAAATCGGAGGCGCCTTCGGCGGCGAGAAGGAGACGGGCGGCGGCCGCGAGGCCGGCAGCGACGCCTGGAAGGCCTACATGCGCCGCCAGACCTGCACCATCAACTACTCCACCGAACTGCCCCTCGCCCAAGGGATCCAATTCGGCTGATCCGTCCGCGCGTCCACGTCGGCGACGATCCGCGGCGGGGGGACTCCGCGCCCGGATCCCGTCGGCTCCGGGAGGTCCCCATGAAGCGCGCCCTCGTCCTCTGCTCGCTCTCCTCCGCCCTCCTCGCCTTCGCCCTCGGGGGCACGCCTCCGGCGGGAGCCCAGCAGCGGTCGCGTCCGACCTGGGAGTACCGAGTGTTCGTCCTCGACGCGGAGGACTTCCGCGACAAGGCCGACTACCGGGAGATCCTTCGCCGCCACGGCTCGCGCAAAGCCGAGGCCGCCTTCCGCGAGCACGTCCTCAACCATCTGGGGCCCGAGGGCTGGGAGCTGGTGCAAGTCGAACCTCGCTCCGCAGGGCTCGCCTACCTCTACCTGCGCCGCCCGGCTCCCTGAGAAAACGGCCTGCGCTCCAAGGGGCCGTCCCCCGGTCGCCGCTCCGGGGCGCTTCTTTCGCCCTCTCCCGCGCAAGCCGGCGACAAGAAACGCCGCGGCGCGGGGCTCAGGGTCCTTTGGGAGGATCCCGACGCCGGGGCAAGCGCGAACCGTACACTTCCATGAGGTAACGGCGTAGGTTCTCCGCCATGGCTTCGTTCCCCGCAACGTTGGGGTGGGGATCGTTCCGCGCACGCTGGTGGGGAATCCGCGGCTCGACGAAGCCAATCCCCTCTCGCGCGGCGAATTCGCGCAGGAGGCGGGTAGGCGCCAGGTAGTTGGCCTTGCGCTCGGGGCCCGGTCCGATCAGGAACCAGGAGCGGTCCCAGCGGTAGTGGCCTTCCTCGCAGTCCGTCACCAGCGCGAGGTCCGCTCCCGCGGCCCGCGCAAGGTCGCGCGCTTCGCGCAGCAGAGCGAACAGCAACCTCCACTCCGGGGAGTTCGGGTCCGGGGGCTCCGGGTTCCAAGAGGCGGGCGTCCAGCGGAAGGCGAAGGGAGGGACTTCGAGAATGCGCCGTGCCGCCCGAGCCTGATCCGGGTCCAAGCCGGCCAGCGCGCGCGCCAGGTCCTGTTCCGAGAGGAGCCGCCCGAACTCGAACGCGGGCAAGCGCTCTGCGGCGTCTCCGAGGGCAAGCCGCAGGCGCGCGGCGCTCGAGGCATCGTAGCGGTAGCCGCGAGGAGGCAGCGGAGGACGTTCGGCGCCGGGGAAGCGCCGCACGACGGAACGGCTCCAGAAAAGCCGCTTGAGCAACTCGGAGTGCTTCGCAACCCCTTCGAGCCACCAGATCCAGGGTCGTCGAGTCGGAGGAGTCCAGTCGGGGTTCGCTTCGCGACGGGAGCGCCCGTCGGCGGCCAACCGGTAGCGAAAGGGTTTGATGGCCGGAAGCGGCGGGGCCTCGGTGGAGACGTTGCCCGAGAGGTCGTTGGTGCAGAACTGAAGGACGACCAAGTCCGGTTCGTAGCGAACTCCTTCCCTCCGCAGCGCCTCCAGTTCTTGGTCCGTGAACCAGCCGCCGAGGGCGAGGGTCACGAACTCCACGTCGTAGCCCTGCGCACGCAGGGTGCGCTCGAGGACCCGCGGGTAGATCGCCTCGGCGGGAACGATGGTGCCGAAGGTGTTGGAGTCGCCCAGGACGACGACGCGAAAGCGCCCCGGGGGAGCGGCGAAGCTGCGCTCGAGGTCGCGCCAGCCGTGCGCGTTGGCCCGGGAGACGTACCACACCCCCGTATCGGGGTCGCGAACGCGGATTTCGTCGCCCGGGCCGAAGCCCCAGCCGTAGCGCTCGGCGTTCGCTACGAGGCGACGACCTACGCTCGCGACGTCCACCGGCGCCAGCCAGCGGAAGCCGGCCTCTGCGCAGAGGAGGAGCGAGAACAACAGACCGACCTGCAGGGCGAGGACACGCCGCCGCCGCGAAGCCGCCCGCTCCTCCGTCGTCTTTCGCCCGCTCAACCGACCGCTCCAGAGCACTTCGAAACGCCGGGGACCACGTACCGCGGCGGCAGGCCCTCGGCGCGGCCTTCCCGCACATCGCCGAAGAATACCAACCCCGTCGGGATCCGCTCGAGAACGCCCCAGGAGCGATCGCGCGGGCGCGGCAGGAGGCGCTCTCTCGTCGGATCGTGGGCGCACGCGGCAGAGAGACGGCAGGTTTCGCCCGGCGATCCGGCCTGCGGCATTCCTCCGCGCGACGAGCGTGCTACTCTCCTCCGCACTGCAACCGAGGAGGCACCGTGGACACCTTCACCGCCATCGAGCGTCGCCGCGCCGTCAAGCACTACGACCCCGCACACCGCCTCAGCGCGGAGGAGGAGCGCCGCCTCCTCTCGCTGGCCATGCTCTCCCCGACGGCCTTCAACCTCCAGCACTGGCGCTTCGTCGTCGTCAAGGACCCCGAACTGCGCAAGAAGATCCGCTCCGTGGCCTGGGATCAAGCGCAGGTCACCGACGCCTCGCTGCTCATCGTCCTCTGCGCCGACCTGAAGGCCTGGGAGCGCGAACCGAGCCGCTACTGGGCCGGCGCGCCCCAGGAGGTCCAGGACTTCCTCCTCCCGGCCATCGACGCCTACTACCGGGACAAGCCGCGGGTCGAGCGCGACGAGGCCATGCGCTCCTGCGGCATCGCCGCCCAGACCCTGATGCTCGCCGCCAAAGCCATGGGCTACGACTCCTGCCCCATGGACGGTTTCGACTTCGACGCGGTGGGAGAGCTCATCGGACTCCCCGAGGACCACGTCATCGCCATGTTCGTGGCCATCGGCAAGGGGACCAAGGAGGCCTGGCCGCGCCCGGGTCAGCTCTCCTACGAAGAGGTCGTCCTCGAAAACACCTTCTGAGGCCTTCGTCGGGCACCCCGGCGGCCCCCTCCCCCTTCGAGCGATCGCAGGACCGGAGCGCCCGTCGGGGACTGGACGGGCCGCTCCTCGTCGCCGCGCCCCGCGCTGCCCGGCGCGGTTCAGGCACGGGCGAAAGGGTCCTGCACGCCTCGGTCGGGCGGGTTTCCCTCCCCCACGAGGGGATCCCGCCCCAGGGCCCAGGCAGCGAGCTCGCGCTTCGCCGCGGCCGCGACGGCCTCCTCCGCTTCGACGGGCAAGCAGCCCGCCAAGGGGTCGGGGCGGCGGCCCGGAACCCAGAGCCGGAACTCGGCCACCGCGTGCTCGAGCACCGAGGGAGCGCAGGCCCGGGCCGCAACATCCACGGCGCGCGCGCAAAGGCTCGCCCACGCGGGGGCGTCGCACTCGGTCGCGGGGACGGTCGCCGCCGCTGCCTGGGCCGCTGCGCTGGCGGCGAGGTAGGCGCGACGACGCTCGGCCTCATCGCCGAGGCGGGCCCAGCCGGTCGCATCGTAGACCGCGCTCGCGGCCGCCGAGGCCGCCGCCGAGGCCGCCTCGCTCGGACGCAGGCACCAAGCCTGCGCGGCCTGGAGGGCCGGCAGGCCGACGGTCCGCCCCAGCGACGCCACGCGGGGATCCCCGAGGGCCCGGCGCGACGCGGCCACTGCGGCGCGGAGGCAAGCCTCCGCGCCGAAGCGAGCCAGCGAGCTCGCCCAGCGCTCCACCGACGAGGCGTAGGCCCCCGCGCCGGGCTGGAGTTCGACGTCCCTCCCCAGCGCCGCGCAGGCGGCGGCGCTCCCGCAGACCACCGCCAGCTCCAGCCGCTCCCGAGTCAGGGAACCGCTGCGGAGAAGGGCCCGCAGCAGGGCGACTTCGTCCGCGAAGGCGCCGCTGCGACGCCAGCGGCGCTCGAGCGCTCGCCGCTCCCGATCGCTCACGAACGGCGGCGCGCGCCTGGGCCGGCGCGCACGAGGTCGCCGGCCCGAGACCGTGCGCCGGCTCGAGGCGACCGCCGCGCGCAGGGAGCGGATGCGAACCGCCCGCCCTCCAAGGGAGCGAAGCGCCGTGCGGCCAAGCCCGCTCCCGCCGGCGGCCCCGACCTCGACGGAACCATCGCCCCCGGGCTCGCGCTGGAGGAATTCAGAACCACTGCCTCCCCTGCGAGCTTGGACGCAGGGCAGCGACGGCGCAAGGAGATCCTCGCGTGGACCCCTCTGCGCGCGAAGCGCCTCCGAGCGGCAAGAGGCAGGGGCTCCGCTCGCTGCTTCGGCCTTCCCGCGGCGCGCGGGAAGCGCGACGGCTATGCTCGGAGGTGCCGCGGGGCATGGACCCGCGGCCCCGCGAGGGAGGCAGGACTGGCGAGGCGCATCGGCGGCTACGACATCGTCCGGGAGCTCTCCCGCGGCGCCATGGGGATCGTCTACGAAGCCGAGGACCCGCGCCTGCACCGCCGACGGGTCGCGCTCAAGGTCATCGCCGGCGACCTCGAGCGACGCCCCGACCTGCAGGCGCGCTTTCGCCGCGAGGCGCAGAGCGTCGCCCGCCTCGACCACGAAGGCATCGTGCGCATCCACCAACTGGGGGTCGACCGCGGGCGTGCCTTCATCGTCATGGACCTCGTGGAGGGCGAATCCCTCCACGAGCGCGTCGTGCGTGGAGGACCCCTCGCAGCGGATGAAGCGGCACGCGTGTTCGAAAAGCTCGCGCGCGCCGTGGCCCACGCCCACGCGCGCGGCGTCCTGCATCGCGACATCAAGCCCGCGAACATCCTCCTCGGCGAAGGGGGAGCGCGCCCCGTGCTCGCCGACTTCGGTCTCGCGCGCGACCTGCTCGACCTGCGCCGCGAGCGCCTCACGCAGACGGGCGAAGCCGTGGGGACTTACCCCTTCATGGCGCCCGAGCAGGCGCGCGGAGCCCACGACCTCGTGGATGCCCGCGCCGACGTCTACGGCCTGGGGGCCGCGCTCTACGCCGCCCTCACCGGACGGCAACCCTTCGACGGCCCCACTCCGGCCGACATCGCGCGCCGGGTGGTGGCCGAAGAGCCCGTCCCCCCCTCCGCGCTCCGCCCCCTCCCGCTCGCCTTGGAGGCGGTGTGCCTGAAGTGCCTCGCCAAGCGCCGCGAGGACCGCTATCCCTCCGCCGAGGCCCTCGCCGAGGACCTGCGCCGCTTCCTCGAGGGCGAACCCGTGGGGGCCGCGCCCACCCGCCCCTCCGCCCGCGGCCTCGCCCTCATCGCCGCGCCGCTCTTGGCCTGCGGGCTCTTGGCCCTCGCCGCGTGGACCGCCCTCTCCCCCGTCGATGCCGACGGAAGTCGCCGGCTCGCGAACGGCGGAGCGGGGTCCGTGGCGTCCGAGGCCGCACACCCGACACCGGCGGACACCGCCTCGGACGGGGCGACGGCTTCCACCCCCGCCGAGGCGCCGCAGGCCCGCC
>RFHU01000241.1 GCA_003695705.1 Planctomycetota bacterium | reverse complement strand
GCCCAGGCCTCCCCCGCCGCGACTTCCTCGGCCTCTCCCTCGGCGGCGCCCTCGGCCTCGCCCTCGGCTCGCCCGCGCGCCTCTTCGCCCAGGAGCGCCCGCGCGCCGCCAAGCTGCCCGGCTTCGGAGGCGCCAAGCGCTGCGTGGTGCTCTGGCTCAACGGCGGTCCCAGCCAACTCGAGACCTTCGACCCCAAGCCCGGGCACCGCAACGGCGGCCCCACCAAGGCCATCCGCACCTCGGTCCCCGGCGTGGAGCTGGCCCACACCCTCCCCCGGCTGGCGGAACGAACGAACCGCATCGCGCTGGTGCGGAGCATGTCCACCCGCGAGGGAAACCACCAGCGCGCTCGCTACTACCTCCACACCGGCTACGTCCCCAGCGGAACCGTCAAGCACCCCGACCTCGGCGCCCTCGTCTGCCAGCAGCTCGCGGACCCCGACTTCGACCTCCCCTCCTACGTGAACATCGGCGGGCCGGCGCCCGGCCCCGGCATCCTGGGGGTGACCTACGCACCCTTCACCATCGGGGACCCGCGGAAGCCCGTGCAGAACCTCGCCCCGCCGCGCGACGTCGACGACGCCCGCTTCCGCCGCCGGCGGGCCCTCATGGGCGAACTGGGGAAGGGCTTCGCCGAGGAACGCCCCGGCAGCGAAACCGCCGCCTACGACGCGGTGCTCGCCAAGGCCGACGCCTTGATGCACTCGCCCCGCGCCAAGGCCTTCGACCTCGCCGACGAGCCGGAGGCGACGCGCGCCCTCTACGGAGAGAGCGCCTTCGGCCAGGGATGCCTCATGGCCCGCCGCCTCCTCGAGCAAGGGGTCAAGGTCGTCGAGGTGCAGCTCAACGGCTGGGACACGCACCGCGACAACTTCACCCGCACCCAGGCGCTGTGCGCCGACCTCGACGCGGGCTTCTCCGCGCTCCTCGACGACCTGGCGGCCCGTGAAATGCTCGGGGATACCCTGATCCTTTGCCTGGGCGAATTCGGCCGCACCCCGCGCATCAACGGCAACGAAGGCCGGGACCACTTCGCCCGCGCCTGGAGCCTGGCCCTCGCCGGCGGGCCCATCCGCGGCGGACGCGTGGTCGGCGCCACCGCCCCCGACGGCACCCGCGTCGTCGACCGCCCCGTGGGCGTCCCCGACCTCATGGCCACCGTGTGCCACGCCCTCGGACTCGACGCCGAGCTCACCAACTACAGCAAGGAAGGCCGCCCCCTCACCGTCGTCGACGCGGGGGGACGCCCCCTGCGCGAGCTCTTCTCGTAGCCGTCCCCGACGCCGCGCCTGCGCGAAGAGGAGCCTCAGCCGGCGACGGGCAGCATCTCCGATGGCTCCGCGGCCTCCGGTGCGGGTGCCGCGGCGGGCGCCTCCGCGCGCGGGAGGCGCGCCGAGGCAACGTTGCGTCGCTGTCGGAGCGTCTCCCAGCACACGTGCACGTTCCCGCCCAGTTCGCTGTGGCGGCGCTCGTAGCCGACCAGGAAGTCCAGGCAGGCCGCGTCCGCGTAGGCGAGGTGGTCTAGGTGGATCTCCACGTGCGTCTTGAGTGGGATCCCCTCGAGCGCCTGCGCGAGCTGGGGCAGGCCGACGAAGGTCGCCGCGCCGTAGAGATGCACGTCCACACGCTCGGGGCTCGTTTCCTCTACGTCGACGCGCAGTCGCGTAGCGCCCCAGAGGAGCTTGAGGGCGGCGAGGCCGAAGCCGACCAGGATGCCCGTGAGCAGGTTGGTCGCCACGATGGTCCCCACCGTCGCCAGGTAGACCGCGACCTCGCCGGCGCCCTGCGCACGGTAGAGCTTCCGCACGGCGGCCGGGTTCGCCAGCTTGCAGCCGATGGCAACCAGGATCGCGGCCAGGGCCGCGACGGGAATCAGCGCGAGGACGAAGGGCAAGGCCGCCACGAAGACCAGCAGCCAGAGGCCGTGCAGGACGGCCGAGCGGCGGCCGGTGGCCCCCGACTCGATGTTCTCCGTGCTGCGCACGATGACCCCGCACACGGGGAGGGCGCCGAGGGCGCCGCACACCAGATTGCCCGCCCCTTGGGCGATGAGTTCGCGGTCGTAGTCGGTGCGCGGGCCGTGGTGCAGGCGGTCCGTGGCCGTCGCGCAGAGCATGGTCTCCGCACTCGCCACCAGCGCCAGGGTGAACACCGAGACCAGGACGGGGGCGCTCCCGAGGAGGCCCAGGTTGCTCGCGGTGGAGCGCACCTCCAGGCTTGCGAGGAAGCCCGCAGGGACCTCCACCCGGGCCACGTCGAGCGCGAACAGGGACGCGATGGCGACGGCCACGAGGACGCCCACCAGCGCGCCGGGAATCATGCGCAGTTTCTTGGGTGCGAACAGGTTCCAGGTCACCAGCGCGGCGATGGTCGCCACCCCCACCAGCGCCGCCTGCGGATGGCCCGCGCCCTCTCCGGAGGAGACGGTCGAGAGCACGGCCCCGGGGATGGCGAGCAGATTCTCGAGCCCGTTGGAGCGGGGGGCCGCGTCGAGCATCACGTGGACTTGCGAGCCGAGGATGAGCACCCCGATGCCCGCGAGCATTCCTTGAATGACCGCGGGGGAGACCGCGCGGAACCAGCGGCCGAGCTTCAACGCCCCCGCCAAGACCTGCACGACGCCCGCTCCGAGGACCACGACGCCCAGGGTCTCCAGGCCGTGGGTGTGGACGATCTCCCACACGATGACCGCCAAGCCCGCGGCGGGACCGCTCACCTGGAGCGGACAACCGGCCAGGGCCCCCACGACGATGCCGCCGACGATGCCGGTGATGAGGCCCAGAATGGGCGGGACCCCCGAGGCGATGGCCACGCCCATGCAGAGGGGCAAGGCCACCAGGAACACGACCACCGAAGCGAGCAGGTCCCGCGAGGGGGGTGCGGCGGGACCCTCCGTAGCGGGCGAGGGAGGCGCCCCCTCCCTCACACCTGCACCCCGGGCGAAGAGGTCCCGGAAAGGAGCGGAGCGAAGGCGCCGTCGCGCCCCAGCGCGAGGATGTCGCCGCGCTCGAACACGTAGACCCAGCCGTGGAGAGCGAGTTCGCCCCGCTCTTCGCGCTCCCGCACGAAGGGGTAGCTGCGCAGGTTCTCGAGCTGGGCAACGACGTTCAGGCGCACGGCGTCGGCTCCCTCGCCCGCGGCGCGCACCTTCTCCAAGGTCGACTCCGCGTGCCCCAGCCACGACCGGACTTCGGGCAGGGCGTCGAGGGTATCGGGCGCGAGGAGGGCGGCCATGGCGCCGCAATGCGAGTGGCCGCACACCACGATGTCCTTCACCCCGAGAACGACCACCGCGTACTCCAGCGTGGCCGCCTCACCGCCGGAGGACTCCACGCCGCAGGCGGGAATCAGGTTGCCCGCGTTGCGGATCACGAACAGCTCGCCCGGCTCGGTCTGTGTGATGAGGCTGGGGTCGATGCGCGAGTCGGAGCAGGTAACGAACAAGGTGTTGGGTGATTGGCCGGAAGCCAGCGCCTCGAAGCGCTCCTTGCGCGGGGGATAGGCTGCGGTCCGAAACCGGCGAACGCCGTCGAGCAGTTGCTGGGTCAAGGCTTCCTCCTCCGAAGTCCTGGGCATGGCGAATCTTTTGGAGCAGGCAGCTCCACTACGCACACTTCTAGCCCTGCTCCACGATCCGTTCCAATCGAAAGATTCGTTCGAATCATTCGATAGAATCGAATCAAGGCGCGACGGCACACCGTAGGGAGGATTCCTTGACCTGGATCAACTACCACCACCTTCTCTACTTCTGGGCGACCGCAAGGAACGGCAGCATTACGAAGGCTTGTGAGGAACTCCACCTCACTCCCCAGACCGTCTCCGCCCAGATCCGCACCCTGGAGAAGTCCCTCGGCGAGCAACTCTTCGTCCGCGCCGGGCGCCGCATGGAGCTCACCCCCACCGGGCGTTTGGTCTACCGCTACGCCGACGAGATCTTCAAGCTGGGCCGCGAGCTGGGTGAGGCCCTGCGCGGGCAGCCGGCGCGCGCGATGACCCTCCACGTGGGCATGGCGGACGCCCTCCCCAAGCTCATCGCCCACCACGTCCTCGAGCCTGCGCTGCGCCTCGAGCAGCCGGTGCGCATCGTGTGCTGCGTCGGTCGCACCGAGGAACTCCTCGGGGACCTCGCCACCCATCAGCTCGACGTGGTCATCAGCGACGCGCCGATTCCCCCCAACCTGCGCCTGCGGGCCTACAACCACCTGCTGGGAGAGAGTTCGGTCACCCTCCTCGGCTCGCCCGCGCTGGCCAAGCGCTGGCGGCGGCGCTTCCCCCGCTCCATCGACGGGATGCCGATGCTCCTCCCCACGCCCGACACCACCCTCCGCCACGCCCTCGACCGCTGGTTCGACGACCGGAAGCTCTACCCCGAAGTCGTGGGGGAATTCGCCGACAGCGCCGTCCTCAAGGTGTTCGGGCAGCACGGGGCCGGGGTCTTCCCCGTCCCCACCATCGTGGAGGCCGAAGTCCGCAGGCAGTACAAGGTCCGCAAGGTCGGCGCCATCGAGGCCGTCGTCGAACGCTTCTACGCCATCTCCGTCGAGCGCAGGGTGCGGCACCCGGCGGTGGCGGCCATCTGCGACGCCGCGAGGGACACCATCTTCGCCTGAGCCGGGCTCAGTCCTCCGCAGACCCCTTGCCCTGGGCGGCGAGCACCAGCCGCCGGGCGAGGGCCTTGGCCTCGGTCAGGTAGTCCCGCGGGAGCACGTTGATGCGGCCCAGGGGCAGCACGACCCGCCCGCGGGCGGTCACTCGAACCAAGCGCGGGTAGGGCCCACCCTCGAAGGCGATCCTCCGGTAGGGACTGCGGGTCTTCTTGACGCGGTCCTCCACGGCCACCTGCAGGCCGCGCGCCAGGACCCGAGGTGGCGAACCGGGCTGGATGCGGCTCTCGACGCGGACCCGCACCCGGTAGTTGGGCGCGTTCTCCTCGACCCACGCGCGCAGGTCGGCGAAGTCGGCATCGCTGGGTGCGAAGCGCACCGGGCCGTTGAAGGCCCGCTGCACCGCCACGCGGTCGGCCTCCTCCACGACCAGGTAGGGGTCCTCGGGAGGGCGGCGGGGGCTCGCGCGTCCCGGCTCCAACCCGTTCGCCCGCAGCACCGTGTCCGCGAAGGCCGAGAGGCCGTGCTCGGAGAGCACACCCGCGAGTTCGCGCGCCACGAGCTTCCGCTCGCGGACGACGGCGGCATTGCCTCCGGCCAAGGCCTCGGCGCGGTCGAGGGCCCGCAGGCAGCGGAAGTAGTCGCTGTAGACTTCGTCCGGATCGGCGCCGCGCTTGTAGCCGGCGCGGGCCTCGAGCAAGGCCGCGTCGGCCTCCGCCCGAGCGGCGCGTGCCAGCGCAGCGGGATCCTGCTCCGCGGTGCCGGCGCGCCGCCGCGCGGCGTCCGCGAGCACGGCCCTCGCGGTGGCGTCCTCCGGATCGAGGCGGAGCGCCTCGAGCGCAGCCCTCCAAGCCTCGTCCGCGGCGCCGCGCTCGAGGTAGTGGCGCGCCTCGTCCACGCGGCGACGCGCCTGCTTCTGGGCTGCCGCGCGCTCGCGCCGGCGCGCCTCTTCCAGCTCTTCGCGGGCCAGGCCGCGCTCCGCCCTCCCCAGCAGTGGGGCGGCATCGACGACCCCAGCCTGCAACGCGGCGAGCAGGGCCTCCCGCGCGGGCCGCCAGGCGCCCGCCTCCAGGTGGGCGCGCCCCTCGCTCAGCTTGTTGAGCGCCTCGGGGTCGGGCTTCGCTTCGACCGCCGGCTCTGGTTCCGGAGGCTCCGCTGCGCGCAGTCCAGCCTCCACGAGCCCGTCGTCGGCGGAACGCAGCCCCGGGGCGAGGCGCAAGGCCTCCTCGAAAACCTCGCGCGCGCTCGCGGGGTCGCTCTCCAAGAGCCGGTTCCCCAGCGCCACCAGCCGCTCCGCGGCGGCGCGAGCCGCCGCGCGCCGCTCGTCGGCGGAGCGCTCGCCGCTCTGCTCCGCATCGCGCAGCCGACCGCGCAAGGCCTCGACCTGGGTCCGCAGCGCCTCGCCCTCCGCCTGCAAGCGGTCGCGCTCGGCGCGCAGGGACGCGGCCTCGCGAACGAGTCGGCCGTCCGGAGAAGGCTCCGGGGGGCCGGGCGGCGCGCCGGAAGTCCCCGCCGTTTCCCCCCCCTCCGGCGAGGGGATCAACCGATCCGCCAGGGCCCGCCCCGAGCGTCCGAGGAGGATCCCCGCACCCAGGACCGCGAGCGCCAGGGCCGCGAGCCCCAAGGGATGCTTCTTGCCCCAGATGCGCAGGCGCAGGAGGGGCGCGGGCCGGGGCGCGCGCACGGGCCCGAGCGTGCACCGCGTGAGGTCGTCGGCCATGTCGGCGACCGTGGCGTAGCGGGCCGCACGGTCGGGCTGCAGGGCCTTGCGGGCGATGGCGTCGATCTGCCAAGGGACGGGATCGGGCGAGAACGCGCTCGGCGCCGGGGGCCAGCCCACCCAGAGCCTGGCGAGGCCGCCGACTTCGTCGGGGAGTCGGCCGCCCGTAACCACCTCGAAGAGGATGGCCCCCAGCGAGTAGACCTCGGCCACCTCGTCGAGTTCGGCCCCCGCGCGCACTTCGGGGGCGGCGTAGAAGGACGGGCGGGGGCCGTCGTCGCCGGGGTCGGGGAGGCGGGGGAGGCCGAGTTCGAGGACCTTCGGGTTGCCCGCGGCGTCCAGCAGAACGTTCTCGGGGCGCAGGTCGCCGTGGAGGACGCCCCGCTCGTGGGCGTGGGCCACCGCGCGCAGCACCTCGAGCAAGGCGCGCGGAATGGCCGCGGCCCGCTCGGAGTCTTCGCAGGCGACCGCCGAGAGGCGGTCCCCGTCTTCCCACACGGAAGCCACGAAGACCCAGCCGTCCTGGACTCCGCAGTCGACGACGCGGGCGATGGCCGGATGCTGAAGCGCGCGGGCGGCCTCGGCGGCGCGCAGGAAGCGATCGCGCTCCGCGCCCTCCACGACGCCCCGCAGGAGCACCTTCACGGCGTAGGCCCGATCCGAGTCCTTCCGCCGCGCCCGGAACACGGTGCTCGTCCGCCCCGCGACCCGTTCCTCGAGCAACTCGTAGTCGCCGAAGGGCCCGAGCGGAGGTGCCTCGCCGCTCGCAGAGCGCGCGGGGGAAGGCGAGGCCTTCCGAGAAGCCGCCGCGGGCGCCTCGCCGCCCGAGGCCGCGAGCTCCTTGCGGCGGCGCCGCCGGCGCTTGCGGCTGCTCGTGGTGCGGGAGCGCGGCGCCTTCGGCCCGGCGCCCCGCGCAGAACCCGGCCCAGCGTCCGGTGCAGGACCCGGCGCAGCGGGGACGGCGGCCGCGGGGAGCTCTTGCGAGGCCGGCTCGACGGGGAACTCGGCCAGCATGTTCTTGGCGAAGCGGACCGCGGAGAGGGCTGCCTCGCTGGTGATGATCTCTCCGCTGGGGGCCTCGACGGCCCCCTCTGCTTCCTCGCGGACGGCCGCGGGGAGGACGGTCTCGGCGGACGCCGCGAGGGCGGGCCCCCCCACGTCGGAGTCGTCGTCGACGGGGAGGGAGGCGACGTCCGGAGTCGCCCCCCCGGAGGAGGACTCCCGCGGAGCGTCGGGAAGCGCGGGCGACTCGGTGGAGGCCGCCAGCGCCCCCGCCTCGGCCGAGTCCTCTTCGCTTCCCTCTCCGCCCTCCAACCGCTCGAGGAGCTTGCGCAAGGTGTCGGGCGCCATGGGGTCGGGGAGCCCCAGGCGATCGCCGACCTCCTTCCAGGCGTCGGCCACCTCCTCGCTGTCCGGCTCCGCGCGGAGGGCGTCGAAGAGAGCCTGCACCTCCTCGCTCAAGGCGGGGGCGCCCTCGCGTGGGGTGATGGCGAAGCGCAGGGTGTCGTGCAGGCTGCGCAGGTCCGCGGCGCGCCCGGCGGCCGGGTCGAGCCGCTCGCCGCCTCCAAGGCGTCCCTCCCAGCCGAGGTCCAAGAGGGCCGGACCGTAGGGACCCACGACCACGCCCACGGGCGCGACGCCGCCGTGGCAGAGCCCCGCCGCGTGGAGCGCCGCCAGGCCCGCGCAGAGGCCGCGGCCGAGCCACACCGCCTCGCGCTCGCTCAGCGAGCGCCCGCGGGTGACGAGGTCGAAGAGGGTAACGGTCGCCGGCGCGTCGATGGCGTAGTAGAAGCCGAAGTCCTCCTCTCCCCCCCCGAGGACCTGCGCGACGTTGCGGTGGGTGATTTCCTGGAGGGCGTTCAGGTCGCGCTCGAGGTCGGCGAGCGCCCGGGGGTCGTCGACCACCTCGGGCGCGACGACGCGCAAATAGACTCGCGTGCCCGCCTCGGTGGTCGCCAGGTAGAGGTCGCCCACCTCGCCCTGGCCGACCCAGTCGACCACGGTGTATCCGGCGAGCTCGACGCCGGGGCGGAGGCGCGCGGAGGAACCTGTCACGCGCCCGACGTTACCACCCCTCGCCCGGGCGGGGCGAGGGGGCCTTGGGCTCCTCCTCCCATTCGGCGGCCACGTCGATGCCCGCCGCCCACAGCCGGTCGGGCTCGGCGGCGCGGCGCTCAAAGCGCTGCACGAAGAGCAACTCCCCGTCGGGGGAGCACCAGCGGTTGGGGTCCGTGAGGCGCAGGACCAAGGAGCGCCCCTTCGCCTGGACTTCCGCCCGCCCGAGGTCGATGGGCTTCAGCACGGGCCCCTCCTCGCCCTGCCAGCGTCCGAAGAGCTGCAGCCCCTGCAAAGCCGAGGCCCCCTGGACACTCGAGGCGACGCGCAGGCGCAGCCCGCGCAGGGCCCCTGCGCCTCGGCCGGGAAGGACCAGGCGGGTGCGGACCTCGCGCAGGAGCGTGTCGGAGTCGACCCGCGCGATGGTCGCGGCTTCGACCGTGCGCTCAGCGACTCCGAAGGGGACGCCCCGCGCGAAGCGCAGCGGAAGGGAAACGACCTGCACGACGGGGCAGCCGCGGGAGCGGACGTTCGGCTCGGCCTTCACGGGGCACTCGTCTTCGTACCAGCCGATCAAGTAGGCCCGGCGATCGTTGAGGATGTTCGCCCGCAGCAGGCGGACGACGACCGCCCCCGCCAGCCCCTTGTCGGGGGCCTTGTAGGCGCTGGCAGGAAGGACGTCGTCGAGGGAGCGGTCGAACTCGGCCCCGACGGCCAAGCGCTCGCCCAGGGGATGCACTGCGAGGGTCGAGCGCCGCGAGTAGACGAGCACCGGGTCGCGCAGGGCGCGGGGCCCGCCGTAGCGCAGCCGCAGGCGATCGGCCACGGGACCCGCGTCGCTGCTGTCGAGGGACACGAGCCCCTCGCAACGCGGGGCCGGGACCGTGCGCGCGAAGGAGAGGTAGCGGGTCCCCCACAGGGCGACGGGGACCGTGGCCTCGAGGCCTCCTTCGCCGTTCCCTGCCAAGGCCTCGCCGAAGAGGGGCGAGGCCGAGCTGGCGAAGGGCACGGGCCGCACGGCGTAGCCCGTGGCGTCCGGGCCCGCGAGCGTGAAGCGTTTGGGGTCGGGGCTCCCCGAGAAGAGCAACACGTCGATGGTCTCGACCCCCACCGACTGTCCCGCCCGGGCCTCGAGGAGCCGGACCCCGACCAGGGCGCTCTCGCCCTCGCTCAGGAAGAGGCGGTAAAGGGGCACCAGAAGGGAGAACACCGCCGTCAGCCCCGGAATGGCCACCCAGAGGAGCAACCCGCGGCCCCGCGCGCGGAGGAGGAAGTAGACCCCGGGCCCTGCCAGCAGCGCGTAGAGGATGAGCAGCGCGAACACGGGACCGAAGCGCGCGGGCATGCGCTTCCCCTTCAGCTCCGGGAAGAGCACCCCCGTGCGGTGCTGCCAGCCCGACGACCCCCTCGCCTGAAGAAAGGTCTCCACCAGGCGGCGAACGTGCGGCGTGTGGAGGAAGGGGGGCGACCAGAGGTCGGATGCCACCAAGAAGAGTTCCCCGCGCCCGTGGCTTCTCCGGACCACGAAGGGGCGCCCCCGCGGGCGCGTGTCGTCGCGCGCGAGCACCCGGTCGCCGGGGCCCGGCCGCAGGACCGCGGCCAGGGGCGGGTGCAGGGTCTCCAGGCCGTCCACGGGCCCCAGGCGCGCCAGGAGCCCCTCGAGCCGAACCGCGTCTCCCGGGCGCGGGGCCGCCTCGAAGGGGACCGGGGCAAGCCCCTCTCCGAGGGCCCGGCCCAGCAAGCTCTGCTTGAGGGGCCCTCCTCCCTGCCCAAGGGAGACGATGAGGCGACCGCCCTGCGCGACCCAGCCGGCGAGCGCATGGGCCCGGCGGGCGTCCCAGCGCTCGAACTCCATCTCTCCGAGGAGGATCGCGCTCACCCCGGAATAACCGAGGGGGTTGGTCGGCAGGTCAGCGACGCGGGACAGGAGCGCGGTAGACACCCGCCGCTGCCCCAGGGAGAGTTGGGTGAAGTCCGCGGGCGCCGCGCCGCGCCGGTCGAGGACGACGAGCAGGTCCTGCTCGGCGACCAGGGGGCGCGCCTCGATCTCCCCGACCGGTGCGCCGTCGACCGCGCGCGCGACCACCCGCAGGGGTGCGCGGAGAGCGCGCGCGGCGAGGTCCGGCGAGAGCAGTCCCCGCACCGTGACCGCGGCGCCCGGCTCCAGCGACGCTTCACCCAGCCCAACGGGCTCCAGGGCCTCGCCCTCGGTCGGCCTGCCGATCTCGAGGCCCACCCGCACGCGCCCGCGGAAGGTGCGCGTGGAAAGCCCCACGGCCAAGGGAGCATAGCCGCGGAGGGAGATCTTCCCGCCGAAGCCGACCTCCACGGACAAGGCCACGGGGAGGGGGGACCCCTCCCCGGCGTCCGCCTCCTCCTGGGCGCGGACCGGCGCGGCGACCGCGGCCGTCCAGGCGCAGAGGAGCACGACCCCCGCGCGCCTCACGCGCGCGCCTCCGCCTGCGCACGGCGCTCGCGAACAGCCAGCACCACCGCCGCCACCAGGCAGGCCGCACCGATCACGAGCGCGAACACGGCGTAGTGCTCCCACGACGGTAGGTGCTCGTAGTGCGCCTCGAGGTCGCCTTCGTAGCGGTCCAGGCTGAAGGGTTCGCCCGGGCGCGCGATGGCGTAGCCGGCCGAGAGCGGGGAAAAGTCGAGGAAGAAGGCGCTTCCCGGGCCGACCACGTTTCCCGTGAACAGGGGGAGCCACACCAGGGGGATGATGTTCAGGCCGAACAGGGCGACCAGCGTCCACCCCGTCGCGGTCACCGGGTTCGTGGTGAGCATCGAGCAGAGGAAGCCCACCGCGAACACGAGCAGGGCCGTCCCAGCGGCGAGGACGTAGAGCCCGACCACGCGCTCGGGCGTCATGAGCGCCCAGGGGACGCCCGTCAGCGCGCAGGCGGACCACCAGAGGAGCGGGGGCAGGGCGAGCCCGCAGAACACGACGACGACCAGGCCGGGAAACTTCCCCAGGCGCAGGGGGCCGAGGGCGATGGGGTGCCGCGCGAGCAGGGCCGAGCGACTCGATGTGGCCAAGAAGGCGACCAGCGCGAAGCTCACCGCGCAAAAGCCCAGGTAGTTGCCCACCAGACGTCGCGGCGGGCCTCCCTTCGGCAACCCCTCGGGCCAGTGGCCGCCGAGGAAGATGGCGTGCGCCCCCGCGAAGAGGAACAGGATCAGGGCCAGCCGCAGCGCGGGCGCCAGGCGCCGGGCGCGGGGGCTCGCGTTCTCGTAGAAGAAGCGCATCTGAACGGTGCGCAGGAGCTGACGGGCCACCCCCCGGCGGGCCTGGCGCGCCTCGGTGCGCCGGGAGGTCGCAACGCTGTCGAAGGAATCGAGACCCTGGGTGAGCTCGAGGCCCGGGCCAACGTAGGCGTAGCCGAGGCCGATCGCGCTGAGGAAGCCGTAATACAGGAGGCTCAGGCTCGCGCAGGAAAGCTCGTAGCCGAAGGGGCGCGGTGGTTTCAGGCTGCCTAGGTTCAGGCTGCGCGCGACGTCGTCGAAGCCGAGGAGCAGGTGCCGGACGGGCGAGAAGGCCGCGAATTCCGGCGGGGCCCGGCGCGAAAGGGCACCGCCCAGGGTGACCAAAATGGCGACGACAGCGATGAGGACCGGGAGGGCGGCGTCGTCGAGGCCCACGCTGCTCGCGGCGCTGAGCGAGAGCAAGGCCAGGGCGAACCCGCCCAAGACCAGGTAGGCGCGCAGCACTTCCCCGAGCGACGCTCCGTCGAGCACGACGGCCATGAGGAAGAAGGGCAGGGACGAGAAGAGGACCACCCCCACGAAGGCCGCGCAGGCGAGGAAGCGACCGAAGACCACCCGGTGGGGTGAGACTCCGCTTGCCACCACCTGATCGAAGCTCTCTTCGCGCCGCTCGGCCTCGAACAGGTAGAGGAAGCCCGCCGGCGCCAGGACGCAGAGCAGGAGGGCCTCCACCCCGACCATGCCGAGGAAGGCCAGGCGTCCGAAGGAGATCTTCGCGTGGTAGAGCCCGAGCTGGGCGCGTCCGAAGACCTCCTGCATGCCCGCGAGCATCACCACCAGCAGAAGGGCGCTCACGAACACGGCGCGGGCGAGTCGCTTCTCCGCGAAGGTGTAGCGCAGCGCCCGCCCGAAGCTGGGGTTGTCGAAGAAGCGGGCGGCGGTGTAGGGCTCCTCGTCTTCTTCCTCCTCCGTCCCCGGGGGAGTGTGGGCCGCGGGCGTCGCACCGGCGCCCGCGGCCGCTGAGGTCTTGGGGATCTCGGAGCCCTCGGACGCCGCCGCCGGCGGCGCCCCACCCTCCCGAGCCGCCTCGGCCTCCGCGGGCGCGAAGCCCGGGCTCGGACCTCCCGCCGCGGGGGCCTCCTCGCCGGGGGCGTCGGGCTCGCGCGACGATCGGGGGAGGCTCACGCGACCTCGCCGCTGGTGAGGCTGAGGAAGACCTCGTGCAGGTCGGGGACTTCTTCGCGGAAGGAGCGCACCCGAATGCCCTCCGCCACCAGGAGCTCGAGGACGTCCAGTTCGTTCTCCGCCTGCGCCGCCGGAGCGATCCGGAGCCGCCCTTCGTCGAGGACGACCTCCTCGATGAGGGGCGAGCGCGCGAGCGCGGCGCGGGCCCGCTCGGGGTCTCCCGCGGGCTCGAGCAGGTAGCGGACCACGCCCGACGCCGCCGCCTTGAGCTCGGCCACGTCCCCGGAGGCCACGACTCGGCCGGCTTCGATGACGGCGACCCGCGAGCAAATCTCTTCGAGGTCTTCGAGGATGTGGCTGGAAATGACGATGGTCTTGCCCATTTCGGCCCGCAAGACCTTGAGGAGAAGGCGGATCTCGATGCGCGCGCGGGGGTCGAGTCCGCTCGCGGGCTCGTCGAGGAGAAGGACCTTCGGGTCGTGGAGGAGGGTCTTGGCCAGGCAAAGGCGCTGCTTGACGCCTCGCGAGAGCCCCCCGACGAGGGCCGAGCGCTTGGGGCCGAGGTCGACGAGTTCGAGTACCTCCTCGACCTGCCGCACGCGCTCGGAGCCGCGCAGCCCGACGAGGGCCGCGTAGTAGTCGAGGTAGTGGATGACCTTGAGGTCGCCGTAGGACTGGAACACGTCGGGCATGTAGCCGACGAGTCGCCGCACGCGCGCCGCGTGCTCGACCGCGTCGAGCCCCCCCACGATCACCTGCCCCCGGTCCGGCTTGACGAGGGTGGCCAGTGTCTTGAGCGTGGTGGTCTTCCCCGCCCCGTTGGGGCCGATGAGCCCGAAGCACTCGCCCGGCCGCACCGAGAGGTCGACCCCGCGCACCGCCTCCACGGGCCCGAACCGCTTCTTGAGGCCTCGAACCTCGATCAAGACCCGTCCGCCTCCCCCCCGCGTCGAATCCGAATCGTAGCGAGCACGGACCGGGGACGCAATCGGCGCGAGCGACTCACGCGGCGCCGCGCGGCGCCGCGCGCGTCGTGTCGGGCGCAGCCCGCGGCGCCCAGCGCCGGAGGCGCAGGCTGTTCGAGACCACGAGCACCGAGCTCGACGCCATGGCGGCGGCCGCCACCACCGGGTGCAAGCAGCCGAGCACCGCGAGGGGGACGGCGACGAGGTTGTAGCCGAAGGCCCAGCCCAGGTTCTGGCGAACCGTCCGCAGGGTTCGGCGGCTCAGTTCCAGCGCCTCGGGCACCGAGAGGGGTTCGTCCCGCAACAGGGTCAAGGAGGCCGCCTCCTTGGCCACGTCGGTCCCCTGCCCCATGGCGATCCCGACGTCGGCCGCGGCGAGGGCCGGGGCGTCGTTGATGCCGTCGCCGACCATGGCCACCCGCGCGCCCGAAGCGCGCAGCTCCTCCACCGCCGCGAGCTTGCCCTCGGGGCGCACCTCGGCGAGCACTTCGTCGACGCCGAGCTGCGCGCCCACGGCCTCGGCCACAAAGCGGCGATCGCCCGTAAGGAGGACCGTCCGCACTCCAAGCTCGCGCAGGCGCGCGACGGCGGCGCCGGCCGTGGGGCGCAAGGCGTCCGCGAGGCGCAACTCTCCCAGGACCTGCTCGCCGCGGGCGACGAAGACGCGGGTCGCCCCCGGAACGGCGTCCTCGCCGGCGGACGCCGCGAGCCCCTCTTCGCCCAGCCAGCGGGCGGCCCCCACCCGCACCGTCTGCCCGGCCACCGTTCCCCGCACCCCGCCGCCGGGAACCGCCTCGACGTCCGAGGCGGGAAGGGCCGGCAGTCCGCGCGACTCGGCTTCGCGGACGATGCTCGCGGCGAGGGGGTGCTCGCTGCCCCGTTCGACGGCGGCGGCCAGGGCCAGGATGGTGTCTG
>RFHU01000240.1 GCA_003695705.1 Planctomycetota bacterium | reverse complement strand
CCTTCGTCCAGCCCTTGCCCCTTCCCAAGGAGCTGCCCGCCGGCACCTACTGGATCCGCCTCGCCGTCGACGCGGGGGGACCCCCCGCCGAGGGGAGTTGCGTGCTCGAGGTTCTCAAGTGAACCGCCGGATCTCCTGGGTCGTCGCCATTCTCCTTTCGTCGGCTCCGGCCCTGCACGCGCAGGAGGGCCTCTCGCCCCTCGAGCGTGGACACCGCGCCTTCCGCGCCAAGCGATACGCCGAGGCCGCCGCCCTCTTCGACGAGGCCGGCGACGCCTACTGGCTCGGCCGCGCCCGATTCGCCGCCGAGGACTTCGACGGGGCGGCCGCTGCCCTCCTGCAGCACCTGCGAACCCGCGACGGCCGCGACGTCAGCGCGCTGGTCTACCTCGGGCGCGCCCGGCTGCGCCTCGGCAAGGCTGCTCTGGCGGTGAAGCCCCTCGCGCGGGCCTACCGCCTCGAACCCAAGGATCCCGGCGTCCTCTACTGGTACGCCCTTGCCGAGCGCGCCGCGGGCCACCCCGAACGCGCTGTCGCGCCGCTCCGGACCCTCGCCGACGGGCGGCCTTCCGATCCCCGCCCCCTCCTCGATCTCGGCCGCGCCCTTTACGACGCCAAGCGCTACCCCGAAGCCGCCGAGGCCTTCGCGGCCGCTGTCGAGCGCGGACCCGACGACGCCGGCGCCTGGGTGTGGCTCGGCCTCGCCCGCTTCAAGGCGAACGCCCTCGACCAAGCCCTCGAAGCCCTGCGCGAGGCCCTCCGGCGCGACGACCGCCGTCCGTTGGCCCACTACTGGTATGGGCGGGTGGCCTTGGCGCGCGGAGACGTCGCCCGCGCGAGCCGCGCCTTCGACGCCGCCGTGCGCCTCGACCCCGAGGCCCCGGCCCCGCGTCTCTGGCGTGCGCGCGCCCGCCTTCGCGCGGGCGAGCGTGAGCTCGCCCGAAAAGAACTCGTGGCCTTTGCGCCCCGCTGCGAAGACCCCGCCCTCCTCGCCCTGACCGCGCAGCTCCTCGCCGACGCCGGCCAGCACGACCGCGCGGCCGCGACGCTCCGCAAGGCGCTCCGCAAGACCCCGCAGGACCCCTCCCTCCTGCGCGCCCTGGCCGCCTCCTACGAGGCGCTCGGGCAACTCGGACCCGCCCAGCGAGCCCTCGAACGAGCGCTGCGGATCGCTCCCCAGAGCCGCGAGGCCTGGCGACGCCTCGGCGCCGTTCACGCTCGCGCCGGCCGGGCCGCGGCCGCGCGCGATGCCTACCGAAACCTGGTGGAGGGAGTCGCCGACCCCTTGCCCGGAGACCTCGCCCTCTACGGCCGCTCCCTCCTCGCCGCACGCAACCCGGCCGAGGCGGCGCGGGTGCTCCAGCGCGCCGCCGAGGCGGCCGGGGCCGAAGACCGCCCGGCGCTGCTCGGGGACCTCGGCGTCGCTCGCTACCTTGCGGGCGACGCCGCAGGCGCGGTGGAGGCGCTTCGCGTGGCCGTTCGCGCTCGGCCCCGCGATTCGCGCCTCCACGACTACCTAGGCCGCGCCCACGACCGCTTGGGCCAGCGAGACAAGGCCCGCGCCGCCTTCCTTCGCTCCGCGCGTCCCCAGGGAAAGGACGGGCCCCCCAGCCGGCGCGCCGCCCCCCGCCGAGCCCTCGCCCGCTACGCCCTCCAGGACCGCCGTCCCGACGAGGCGGAGCGCTGGGCGGCCGAGGCACTGCGGCTCGACCCGAAGGATCCGCGCAACCTGGAACTCGCGGGGCGAGTCGCCCTGGTGCGCGGCGACGCGGCCACCGCCTGGAGGCGTCTCGCGGCCGCCGTCGAGCGAGCGCCCAGGCGATCCGAACTCCTCTTGCTCGCCGGCCGCGCCGGAGTCGAAGCCCGGCGCCCGCGTGAGGCCGTGCCGCTCTTGCGCCGTGCCCAAGCCGCCGGTGCCGACGCCGGAGACGTGGGGCTGTGGCTCGGCAAGGCCCTCCTGTCCCTGCCTGGGAAGGCGGGCCAGGCCGTGGGCGTCCTGGAGCGCGCCTGCGCCGCGGCGCCCAAGCGGGTGGACTTGCGCCTTGCCCTGGCGCAGGCCGCCCTCGCCGCCCAACAGCCGGCCAAGACCGTCGCCGCGCTCCGCGAAGCCAAGCGCCTCGCTCCCCGAGACGCCTCCCTGCGAGCGCCCCTCGTGGAAGCCCTCCGCGCGGCCGGCGATCCCGCAGCGGCAGACGAAGAGCGCCGCCCCTGGCTCGAGCTCGTCCATCCCGAGCTCCTCGAGGCCGAGCTACCCTGGCGCGAGCGCGCGCGGAGGGCCCTTGCCCTCGTGGAGGAGGCCTCCCTGCCGCGCTCCTTGGTCGGCGAACTCCACCTGCTGCGCACCGAGCTCCTCGAAGCCGGCGGCGACGTGGCCGGCGCCGAGGCTGCCCTCCGCTCCGCCCGGGAGGCCGCTCCTTGGGCCTACCGCGTTCCCTTCGCAGGAGGCGCCCTTGCCGAACGCTCGGGACAAGACGAGCGCGCCCTCGAGCGCTACCGCTTGGCCATGCGGCTCGCCCCCCGGCGCGCAGGTCCTGCGGTCGCGACGGCGCGTCTCCTCCTCCGCTCCGGCAACGTCCGCGGCGCCCTCGAAACCCTGACCCGCGCCGTGCGGCGCTGCCCGAACGCCTCCTCCCCGGTGGTCGAGCTCGTCCGCCTGCGGACCCTGCGCGGCGAGACCGACCGCGCCCTGGACCGCCTTCGCGCCGCGCGCCCCCGCCTCTCGGCGACCGCCCTGCGGGTCCTTCGCTCGGACCGCGACTTCGCGCCCCTCTGGAGCCTGCCCGCCTTCCGCCAGCAGGTCGGCGATCCCCTCCCCTCGGACTTCGGACGGGCGGGCGAGCGCCTCCTGGAAACAGGCGAAGGGGTCTACACGGCCTGGGGAGAACTCCTGGAGGACTGAGCGGAGGGGCGCGCGACAGCGCGTGGGCGCGGCGGCGGAGCAAGTCCGTGGCCGCCGCGACGGTGGTGGGGCAGTTCGCCTCGTCTCGGGCGAGGGCGGGAGCGGCGGTGCGGGCGAGAGCGCAGGAGAGCCGACGGTGCCCCCGGCGGACTCAGCGCGCCGCCGGGCCCTCGCCCAGCCGCCCCACGAGCCCACTCCGAGAGGCGGGCCCGCCAAACCCCGCGGCGCGGGCCAAGCGCCGGTCGAAAGCGGCCTCGCGATCGACGCGTGCCAGCGCGTCCTCCAGGCCCAGAGCGAGGTCGCCCCGCCCAGCGAGCGCCGCGCGGGCGGCCAGCAGGACCTCCCGCTGGTCCTCGTAGGTCTGCAGCTTGTTCCGGGAAGGGTGCGCGAGCGCCTCGCGCCAGCGCGCCTCGAGGCGCTCGCGGTCGAGCCGGGCGAAGAAGCCCTCCCGCCCTGCGACGCCCGCAGCAAGGGCCTCGACCCCTTCCAGGCCCTCCAGATACGCCCCTTGCCGGCGAGGCCCATCGTAGAGGCGACGCAGGGCGTCGTCGCGCGTACGCCGGTAGTGCTCGAGGGCCGCCTCGAGGTCATCCCGGATCGCGGCGTCGCCTCGAGCGCCGAGTTCCGCGGCGTAGCGTTCGAGCGAGCCGGCGCGCTCCTCGGCCCACGCGGCGAGGTGGGGGAAGTCGGCGAGCCGCCGCGTGGCGCGGCGGCGGCCCTCGCTTCGCTGCGCACGCCGGCTCGCACGGTCCAAGCGCCGCGCGAGCCGCTCCTCCCCCTCCAGCAGGGGTCGAAGGAGCCAGCGGCGGTACGAGTCCCAGGCCTCTCCGTAGCGAGCGGCTTCGACTTCGACCTGCTCGCGATCCAACCGCGAATCGCTCAGCGCGCGGAGGAAGCGTAGCCCCGCCTTGGCCAACGCCTCGCGCGCCTCCCGCTCTTCCCGCCAGGCAACGACCTCCGCCTCGATGGCTTCGGCGAAGTAGAGCACCACGGCAAGCCCGGCGGCCTGGTAGACGAACCCACCGACGCGGGGGATCAGCCCCCGCGCGGGCGGACCCACGGAGCGGTCGCCGACCCGTAGCTCGGAGACCCACTGCAGCGTGCGGGCCCCGCCGGCGACCGCGGCGCTCGAGAGCCCCAGGGCGCCAAGGCGGATCGCGAAGGCGCGCGCGTCGCCTTCGCCCGAGGCGATCCACGGGAGCGCCAACCCGCTCGCCAGGATCGCGTTGCCTCGCAACAGTTCGCCGACGAAGCCCGGCCGGACGCATCGCTCCAGGAATCGCTTGTAGGCCGTCTCACCGACCCGCGCGCCGAGGGCGAAGGCCCCGTATTCCGCGTAGAAGTCGCTGTTCGCCAGCGCGGCGAAGAACTCATCCATGCGCGCCCGATCGCCGCTGCGGATCACGACCGCGAGCTCCTTCAGGAAGAGCCCCAGGCCGAACCGACCCAGCCCGCCCACCTCCCGAGCGGCTCGGTCGGCGAGCACGCGCCGCCAACGCACCGTTCCGTCCGGTCGACGGAAGGGGTCGAGCTGAGCTGCGGTCAGCTCGCCCATCGTATGCGCTTCCTCGGCGCCCGGAGGAAGGATCCACCGCCCGCCCGAGCTGGGTCTCCGTCCGCTCCGCGACCCATAAGCGCGCTCGAGCGTCAAGCCGGGCTGGTGCCAGGTGGGGTCGATGACCAGCCGCTGCCCGCGCCGGGTGGTGGCCTCCACCCACGCGTGGAGCGCGACGGGGCGTCCGGGGGAACGGACCTCCCCGACGACGTAGCGGCTTGGGTAGCCCAGCGCTTCGAGGGCGAGCTTGAGAGCCAGTGCCTTGTGCCGACAAACCCCGACGCCGGTCTCCAGGTAGTGTCCCAGCGGAACCTCCCGCCCTCGGTGCGTCGCCTCGAAGCGTTCGTATTCGCCGCCCGGCACGCCACGCCCCGGATAGCGGATCCGCTCGTTGACCAGGTCCGTCACCTTCCGGATCTTGCTCAGGTCGCTCTCGAAAGGGTCTCGCCCCAGGGCGCGCGCTTCCTGCAAGAAGATCCGCAGCGCCGGGTCCGCGGCGCGGTCGATCACGATGACCGCCCCGTCGCGGGGCGACCGCCCCGGCAAGGCGCGACTCCCGTCCTCGACCACGTAGGGTAGGTTCAGCTCGCGGAGTTGCTCGCGCAGCGTCGCAGCGGGGAAGTCCAGGGTCCGCCCCTCGAGGCGCACGAGGTAGCGGTCCTTTTCGCTCAGGTAGCGCAGGATCGTCGCTGGCTCGGCCCGGCCCCGGGCATTCGGGGCCTCGAGGACGATCCGCCGGCCCGGCCGCAGGCCGAGGGAGATGCCGTCCGCTGCTTTGCCCGTCCGCGCCAGCAAGGCATCCAGCGACGCGAACAGACCGCCGTCGTCGTCTTGCGAGTCCTGCGGCGGGAGGGTCCCGGACCCAAGGGGCCCTCGTGGCGGCAGACCCGCGTGCTCCTCTTGCGCCCCGACCGGACGTGCCGCCCAGCACAACCCCAGCGCGCCCAGCAACCAGACGAAGCTCCTTGCCTTGCGTTCCTTCGGGACCATGGCTCCGCTCCCTTCGACGGACCCTGCCGCAACCGACGGGCCCGAAAGGGGAGCCGAGCGCAACCCCTGCCGGTACGTGCGGCAGGCAGACGAGCGTCCGGTGCGGACGCAGGAGGCCCCCACCGTCCCGACCCCTGGGGAAACCCGGTGGGCCGAGCGGTTCCTGCCTCGGCGCAGGAGCCGGCGCGGTCAATCCCCGCGGGTGGACTCCTCTTCGCCGACCGGACGCGACCTGCGGGCCCCGGCGTCCGCCCGCTCCCGCGCCCAGCGGGCGGCTTCCTCCGCCGCCGCCTGCTCCTCGGCGGCTTCGCGACGGCGTCGGCGGGTGGCCTCCTCCTCGCGCTCGCGCGCACGGAGGCCTCGCCGCCGCGCGACCTCTCGCTCTCGCGCCGCCCGCGCCCGGGCGCGCAGCGCCTCGGCCTTCGGGCCCTTGGCACGGGCCGCGCGCGCGCGGAGAGCCTCCGCCAGAACCCCGACCCCGATCATGCGCTCGTCGTCCCCGGGCAGGACGTACTCGGGCAGGTTGCGTTGACGCGCCCGCCGCTTCGCTTCGCGGGCGCGTCGTTCGAGGTCGACCCGGAAGGCTTCCTCCGCCGCGCGTACCGCGGGATGCTCGGGATCCAGGCGCCGCGCGCGATCGAGCGCCCAAAGGAGGACCTCCGCGTCGAGGCCGTTCTTCCGCCCCCAATGGAAGACCCGCGCCCACGCTCGGGGCGTCCCTTCGCTCTGCGCGCGTCGCGCGAAGGCCTCGAAGCGAAGCCCCTTGGCGAGGGCGAACAGTTCCTGGGCCTTCGAGCCCCAGCCTCGCCGACTGCACCACAGCGCCAGGCCTTCCACCGCGTCGGGGTCGCTCATGTCCGTGCGCGCGGCCAGGTCCCCGTAGACGCGCTCCGTCGCGTCGGCCCGCTCCACGCGCAGGACTCGCCCTGCCTCGAGGACGAGGCGTCCGGCGCCTTCGATCCAGAGGACCAAGTGCCGCTCGTTCCGAGCCAGGACCCTTCCCTCGAGCGTGCGCCCGTCCCGGAGGGTGACGACGTCCGCGCGAACCTGGGCCGTCACGAGCAGCCCTGCGCCGAACCAGACCGCGAATCGTAGCGCGCGCCAATTCACGTCGACCTCCTTTCTCCTACCGTAGCGGAACCGGCTCGGGAGCGCCCGCCCACCGGTCGACGCTCCCGCCCGGATCGAGCGCAGGCTCGTGGGCTCCGCCGCCTGCCGAAGGGAGGAGCCGCCGGGGTAGGATGCCCGGCTCATGGGCCCGTGGGTGTGCGCGCTCTTCTTCGCATCGGGTGTGGCCGCCCTCGTGTTCGAGACCCTCTGGTTTCGCCAGGCGGGCCTCGCCCTCGGCAACACGGTGTGGGCCTCGAGTGCGGTGCTGAGCAGCTTCATGGGAGGCCTCGCCCTCGGCAGCCTGCTCGCTGCCCGCGCCGCACCTCGTCTGCGCCGCCCCCTCCGCCTCTACGCCGGGCTCGAGGTCGCCGTCGCGACGACCGGCCTCGCCATCACCCTCCTCCTTCCTTCCCTGGGCTCTGCCCTCGCCCCCCTCTTTGGCGAGCTGGGCGAAGGGCCCGGCCGAGGGGCCCTGCGCCTGCTGGTGGCCTTCGGCGTCCTTCTCTTCCCCGCCACCGCCATGGGCGCCACCCTGCCCTCCCTCGCCCGCGCCCTCGCCGCGAGCGACCCGCGCTTCGGCAGCGTGCTCGGCCGCCTCTACGGCTTCAACACCCTGGGCGCCCTCGTCGGTGCCCTGGCCAGCGAAGTCTTCCTGGTCCCTGCTCTGGGCATCGCCGGCAGCGCCGTGTTCGCCTCCGCGCTGGGCCTCTCCGCTGCAAGCCTCGCCGCGATCTTGGCCCGGCGACTTCGTGAAGCCGCGCCGGAACGAGCGGAACCAGCCGTCGCCACCGCCGCACCGGGGCCGTCGCCTCCTCTCCCCGCCGCCGCGCGCCGTCTCCTCGCCGCGGCCTTCGTTTGCGGTGCGGCCCTTCTCGCCCTCGAAGTCCTCTGGCTCCGCTTCCTTTCCCTCTTCGTCACCGCCACTGCCGTCGCCTTCGCGACCCTCCTGGCGCTCGTGCTGGGCGGAATCGCCCTCGGCGGGCTCGTCGCCGGGCTGTGGTCGCGTCGCCGCCGCGCGGCACCCAACGCCTTGGCCGACCTAGCCCTCTTCGCAGTCGTCCTTGCGGTCGCGGGCTACGGTGGCTTCGACCCCGCCCGCGGCGGATCCCCCCACGGCTACTACACCGAGCCCCAGGCGGTCCTCGCCCTCGGACTCCCTCTCGTCGCGCCCCTCTCGCTGGTTTCGGGCCTCCTGTTCACCCTCCAGGGCGCGGCCCTGCATCGCCTGCTCCCGAGCGCTCCCGGCAACGCAGCGCGCGCCGCGGGCCTCCTCGCCCTTGCCAACACCGCGGGGGGCATCGCCGGCGCCGCCGGCGGAGGCCTGCTCTTGCTCCCCGCGCTCGGCCTGGAGCGCTCCTTTTTCTCCGTCGCCGTCCTCTACGCGCTGGCCGCGGCGCTGCTCGCGCGACGTCCGCGCGCCCCCGGCCGACGCCTGTTCCGCCTCTCCCTGGCCGCCGCGGCTCTCTCCACCCTGGTCCTCTTCCCCTTCGGCGCACTGCGCACGCGCTACCTCGCGGTCTCCGGACGCCTCTACCGCCTCGCGGACGGTGCCGAAGAGGTCGGCTTCGCCGAAGGCCCCCACTGCACGGTGCGCTGCCTGCGTCGCAGCCTCCTCGGGCACCCCCTCTCCCACCGTCTGCTCACCGACGGCTACTCCATGTCGGGGAGTCAGGCCGGCTCGCAGCGGTACATGAAGCTCTACGCCTACCTGCCCGCGGCCATCGCCCCCCGCCTCGAGCGCGCCCTGCTCATCGGCTACGGCGTGGGCCAGACCGCGAGCGCCCTCGTCGATCTCGAATCGCTGCGCGAGATCCACGTCGCCGACCCCGCCCCCGAAGTCCTCGCAATGAGCCCGCTCGTCCACACCGAACCCGGCGCGAGCGACCCGCTCCGCGATCCCCGGGTGCGCGTCCACGAAGAGGACGGCCGCTTCTTCCTCCAGACGACCTCCTTGCGCTTCGACCTCATCACCGGCGAGCCGCCACCGCCCAAGGTGCACGGCATCGTGAGCCTCTACACCCGCGAGCTCTTCCAGCTCGCGCGCGACCGTCTGCGGGACGGGGGGCTGGTCACCTACTGGCTCCCCGGCCATTCGCTCAGCGAAGACGACGCGGAAGCCATCGTCTCCGCCTTCCTCGAGGTCTTCCCCAACGCCACGCTCTGGAACGCGTGGGGGTTGAACCTGATGCTCGTCGGCAGCCGCGGCGATCTCCCACCCGTCCGCGCCGACCATCTGCGTCGTCCTTGGCGAGAGCCTCGCCTCGCGGCTCGCCTGGAGAGCATCGCCGTCGAAGTTCCCGAACACCTCGGCGCCCTGTTCCTCGCCGACGCAGACCAACTGCGCGCCCGCCTCGCCGGGCACCCGCCGCTTCGCGACGCTTGGCCCTATCGACTCTCGGCCCGCGTTCTCGCGCCCGACGAGAGCTGGCGCGCTCTGAGCCCCTGGATCGACACCCGTCGGGCGCGGACGGCCTTCGCCCGGAGCCGCTGGATCGAGCGGCATTGGCCGCCCGAGCTCCGCGAGGCGACCCGGAAGAGGTTCGCCGTGGAGGGCCTCTTGCAGCAGGCGCCCTCCCTTACCGGCGAGCCCGCGCCGCTGGAGACCCTCGACGAAGCCCTCTCCCAGGACGACACGCGCGCCGTCGTTCTCTGGCTGCTCGGGAGCGAGGTCCGGGCCCAGCGCATCGTCGAACGCGAACGCCCTCGCCGCCCGCACGACCCTGCGGTGAACTACCACCTCGCCGCCCGGGCCCTGAGCGAACGACGCTACCGAGACGCCGCCGAGCGCTTCGCCGCGGTCCTCGCCGCCCGCCCCGGAGAGTCCCGCGTTCGCCTCCTCTGGGCCTACGCCCTCGTCCGCGCCGGTGCGCGCCGCAAGGCGCGCGCGGCGCTGCGGGAAGCCCGCCGCCGGGGCGAGGCCCCCAGCCCGAACTGGGCCTGGCTCGTGCGCGCCCACCGGCTCTGAGCTCCGCATCCGCTCGCTGCGCACCGCGCGGGACGGCCGGCGGATGCCGGAACCCCGCGTCCGGAGTGGACGCCCGGCGCGACGCCGCCGCGTCTCACAGCAGGCTGCCGCCGAGGATGAGCTGCGCGACTCCGAAGTAGATGACGACGCCGCCCACGTCGACGACGGTGGCGACGAAGGGGGCCGATGCGCTGGCGGGGTCCCAGCCGCAGCGACGAATGAGGAAGGGGAGCATGCTGCCGGTGAGGGTCCCGAGGGTCACCACGCCCACGACGCTCAGGCCGACGGTGAGCGCGATGCGGGCCGCGTGTTCGCCGTAGCTCCCGAAGACCGCCTGCCAGAGGACGACCCGCAGGGCGCCCACGGCGGCGAGGATGACGCCCAGGGTTGCCCCGGCGAGGAACTCGCGGCGGGCGATGAGCCACACGTCGCGCAGCTTGACCTCGCCCAGCGCCATGGCCCGCACGATGAGCGTAGAGGCTTGGGAGCCCGAGTTGCCACCGCTGGACACGATGAGCGGGAGAAAGACCGCGAGCACCACGGCCCGGGCGAGGGCGTCCTCGAAGTAGCCCATGGCGCTCGCGGTGAGCGTCTCGCCGAGGAACAGCAGGGTGAGCCAGCCGGCGCGCTTTCGGATCATGGATCCGAAGCCCGTCTGCAGATACGGCGCGTCGAGGGCCTGCATGCCGCCGTACTTCTGCACGTCCTCGGTGGCCTCCTCCTGAAGGACGTCCACGATGTCGTCGATGGTGACGATGCCCTTCATGCGGCCCTCCGCATCGACGACGGGCAAGGCGAGGAAACCGTAGCGGAGGAAGAGTCGTGCGACCGCCTCCTGGTCGGTGTCCTCGTCGATGGTCACCGGGTCGTCTTCCATGACCTCGCGCACGGGGGAAGAGGGGGAGGCGGCGAAGAGTTCGCGGAAGGAGCACACGCCGAGGAGGCGCTGGCCCGCGTCGAGGACGTAGGCGTAGTAGATGGTCTCCAGGCGGTCCCGCGCCTGGCGCTGCAAGTAGCGGATGGCCTCCTCGACGGACATGTCCGGACGCACGCGGGCGAAGCGCGGGCTCATGAGCCCGCCCGCGTCGTCCTCGGCGTAGGCGAGGAGCGCCCGCACCTCGGCCCGCGTGACGGTGTCGAGGAGTTGCAGCAAGCCCTCGCGGTCGGCGGGCTCGACCTCCTGCAGCACGTCCGCCACGTCGTCGGGAGCGAGGAGGCGCAGCCAGAGGCGCCGTTCGCGCTCGGGCAGGCGTAGGAGGATCTGCGCTTGTCCGAGCGCGCTCAGGCCGAGGAAGAATTCCTCCGCCTCGCTCGCGGGGAGCCGTTGAAAGGCCGCCGCGCGCGCGTCCGGGTCGAGGGCGGGCCACTCCTCGCGGAGGGATTCTCCGACTCCAGGCGTCGACGAAGGCGGGGGCGTCACACGCCGCCGCCGAGGGCGAGGGCGCGCCAGAGAGAGCGGGTCCGGAGTGGCTGGGGCACGGTGCCTCTCAGGGGGAGGAGGAGGTCGCGCGCAGATGGGCGCGCGATCCGCGGGGAGGGATCAGCCTACGCCAGCGCGGGGAGACGCGCGAGCTTGCGGGCACCTGCGCCGCAGCGCGAAGGTCCCGGAGGATTCCCGGCTTGTTCAGGCCCGGCCGCGTCCGAGCACTCCGGCATCCTCGGCGGCGAGCCCGTGGTAGGCGGTGACCAAGAGGGCCGGCCAGAACAGGTCGAGGACTCCACTGAGCAAGAGGCCGAGCAACGGCAGGGTGGCGCGCGCCAGGGCGCTGGCCAACGCGGTCGCGAGCGCGTAGAGGAGCGCGTAGGAGGCGAAGAGCACGCAGAGCTCCCAAAACCGCGGAGCCGCCAGTTGCCAGGCCCGGCCGAGGGCCTGGAAGGCTCCACGCTCTTCGAGGACCACCACGGGGACAGCGAGCCCCAGGCCGGCCGCGACGAAGAGGAGGCCCAGGCCCAGCTCGCTGGCCAAGAGGCCGATGGGCAAGGGAGATGAAGGACCGACCGAGAGCGCGGAGGCGAAGAAGAGCACCAGCCCCGGGAGAAGGAGCAGGAGGGTCAGCAACACGTAGACGAGGAACACCGCGAAGAGCGCGCCGGCGTTGCGCGCCACCCGGCGCACCGTCCGCGCGAAGGCGACTCCGAAGGGGAGTGGCGAGCGCCGCAGTTCCTGGTCGACGAACAAGGCGCAGCCCGCGGGGAGGAGGAGGAAATTCACCGACACCCAGTAGAGGACCAAGGCGCCCACCACGAGCGATCCGCCGAGCTGGGCCGTGGCGTTGGTCTGGAGGGCGGGCAGGCCGCCGGCTCCGTCGAGGATGAACGCGCCCACGAGCCCTGGGATGGCGCACAGGCCCGCCGCGCTGAGGGAGGCGAGGATGTTCCAAGCCACCAGGCGGGGGAAGGTCCTCCCGAACACCGCCGCGGCCCGCGCCCAGACGGCGAGGAATCCGAAGTCCAGCGGAATGGCGCCGCCGAGGCCCGCCTCGCGCGCGCAAGAGGCGCACAAGTGGTCGAGCGGGTCGGGGGCGGCGCAGCGTGCGCAGACGCGCTCGCCGCACTCCTCGCAGCGTCGGCTCGCCCGAACCCGCGGATGCCGCCGGCACACCGGACCTTGGGCACGGCGCAGGCGCTGGCTGGCGGTGACGTCCTCGCCCGGCGAGCGCTCGGGCACGACGAGCACGGCGCGGCAGCGCGGGCAGCGCACGCGCTGTCCGGGTTCGCGTCCGCCGACGTCGTAGCGTGCCTCGCAGCCGTTGCACTGGAGAAGGGAGCTCACGGCCGCGCCTCCCGGCACATGTCTGCGAAGAGCGCTTCGTAGCGCTCGACCACCTGTTCCCAGCGATAGCGTTCGCGCGCGCGTGCCCGGGCCGCTTCTCGCAGGCGCTCCGCCAAGGCCGGTGCGCCGAGGACCCGCTCGATGCAGGCGGCGAGGCCCGCCTCGTCCCCCGACGCGTAGTAGAGGGCGGCGTCGCCGAGGACCTCGCGGTGCTCGGGCACGTCGTGCGCCACGACCGCGGGGCCGTGGGTCATGGCCTCGACCAGGCTGGGATGGGTGCCTCCCACCTCGCCGGCGGCCACGAAGCAGGCCGCGCCCCGCAGCAAGGCCAAGTAGTCGTCGCCGTATACGCCGCCCGGCAGAAGCACGCGCGGGCCGGCCGCGGCGTGCACCGCGCGCTTGTAGTCGGTGCAGTAGGGGCTGTCGCCAAGGACCACCAACTTGATGTCGGTCCGCACGCGAGCGAAGGCGCGCACCACCAAGAGTGCGTTGTTCTCGGGGACCAGGCGGCCTACCTGCAGCACGTATTCCCCCGCCACGAGGCCGAGGCGGGCGAGGACGGCGTCGCTCTGCGGCGGAGGGCGATCGCCGCCGTAGGCGATGCATTCGACCCGCCCTCCGTACCGCTCGCGGTAGTAGCAGGCGAGGAAGTCCGCGTCCGCGATGGCCCGGTCGGCGAAGAGGAGCGCCATGGGCTCACCGACCCGCAGCCAGAGGCGGCCGAGGGGTCCCCACTTGCGCCGCAGGCGGTCGATGCCGTCCACGTTGATGGCCACCCGCGCGCCGCCGAGGCGAAACAAGGGGAGCGCGAAGGAGTTGGCGCCGCTGCACACGAGCACCACGTCGTGGCGCTCCCGCAGCGCGGCAAAGGCGGAGAGCAGGGTGTGCGCCGGGCTCTCCAGATACTTGTGCCGGGGCGCGGGGATGGGGACCACGCGCATGCCCAAGTGGCGCCGCGGACGAGGCCCCACGTAGGGGACGCGTCCGTAGACCGTGACCCGGTGCCCTCGGTCCACCAGGCGCCGCCCGAGCTCCTCGGCGAAGGTTTCGAAGCCCGAGTAGCGGGCCGGCACTCCTCGCGTACCGGCGATGGCGATGTCCAGGGGGAGGCTCACGGGCGCAGATTGTAGCCCGACCGTGCCCGCGCTCGCCGCGCGCCCGCGCGCCGCTCCGCGCCCTCGCGCAACGCTCCGCGCCCGGCGAGGGGGCGCCGGAAGCGCGCGCCGGCGACCTGGGGAGCGCTCCTCGCCGCTCAGCTTCCGCGGCGCTTCCGCCACCAGGCGCGCCAAGCGTCGGCGGCCCGGCTGCGGGCGTCCTCGTCGGCGCTGGGGTCGTAGCCGAAGGCGTCTCGGGAGCCACGCAAGGCCTTGAGGGCCTTGAGGGCAGCCCGACGAACGTCGACGTCCTCGGACTCGAGCAGATCGATGAGCTCGGCGACGGGCACGTCGCGCTTGTCCTCCAGCTCGCGCAGGGCGGTCAAGGCGTGCGGCCGCAGGCCGGGGTCGCTGGCGATGAGCTCGACCAGCTTGGCGCAAGCGAACTCGCCGCCGAGGCGACCGAGGGCCTCGACGACCTTCGGGGCTACGCGCGGGCTCGGGTCCGCGAGGAGCGCGAGGAGCGAGTCCACGTCCACTTCCCGATCGCCGATGCGACCGAGGGCTTCGACCGCGGCGGCCACCAGCAAGGGTTCGCGCTCTTCGAGCGCTGCGCGCAGCGCCTCGCCGGCGGCCTCCAGGGACTCGGGGCGGCGGTAGATGGCGGGCGCCCCGTCCTCCTTCATGCGCGCGAAGAAGGCCTTGGCCAGCGCCGCCCGGGTCCGGGGCGAGAGTTCTCCGTCGCCGAGGAGTTCGACGGCCCGGTCGATGGCCTCCGGGGTCCCCGCCTCGAACAGTCCCCGGACCACCGCCTCTGCGTCGCGAGGCTCGCGCCGCAGCACGGCGACGATCTCGTCCACCGCCTGCGCGCCGCCCACCGCTCCGAGTGCCTCGAGCGCGACCGGGCGCAGCACCGCGTCCTTCTTCTCGAGGGCCTCGCGCGCGACGGCCGTTGCCTCGGGGTCCTCGAGCTCGACGAGCGCGCGGAGGGCGAAGCGGCGCGCGTAAGGGTTCGGATGCGCTCGCGCCACCCTTCGCAGCGTTCGAGCCCGCTCCTCGGGATCGCTGGGGAAGGTCGCGAGGACCACGGGGCGCAGGGCGTCGAGTTCGGTGGAGCCGAGGGCCTTGAGGTAGGCGTCTCGCAGCCCTGGCTTGGCCGCGCGCCGCAGAGCGGCGAGCCCCTTCGCCTGTACGGGATCCCCCGGGGGCAACGAAAGCACGGCCCGAACGAGTCGCGGCACAGCTCCCCCGTCGCCCCACTCGAGGAGCCCCGCCGCCGCGGCGAGGGCCACCGGTTCGTCGTCCTCGAGTCCGCGCTGCAGGAGGCTCCTCCCCTGCGGAGTCTCGCCGAGCGCCGTGACGACCTCCATGACGCGGCGGCGGCCGGGCGTGCGCAACACTCCCGTGCCGACGCCGCCGCGGCGCATGCTCTCCGCGTAGGCGCGCTCGCACTCGGCGAGCACGTAGTCGCGGTCTTCGGCGCTGCGCTGGCCTACGGCGATGAGCCCGTCGCGGTGCCGCTCGGTTTCGCTGGGGTTGTTGAGATGGAGCATGAAGGTCCGCACCCGCTCGGCGCGCACTTCCTCCCATGACTTCTCGCCCTCGCCGCTGCCTGCGCAACCGAGGGGCGCGACGAGGCAAAGGGCGCCCAGCAGGACGCGGCGGGCGGCGACGGAACGGACGGCGTACTTCAGCGATCCCACGTCAACTCCTTCGCGCAGCGGAAGCCGGTGTCGCGGGCCCGCAGATACGCCGGGAGCTTCAGCGCGCTCTTCACCGTGGCATCCGACGACGGCGTGTTGTAGGACCCGCCCACGGCCGCGTACTGCTCCGCCCCCACGCGCACGATCTCGCGCACGTTGCCCACCATGTCGAGGGCTCCGCTCGGCGCCCGACCCCGCGGAAAGCTCCCCACCGGCCGCGGCGAACCCCGACCGCGTGGGGGGCGGACGTTCGCCAGCCCGGAGCTCCAGCGCTCGCCCCAGGGGTAGCGCGTCCCCCGGCTCGCGGCCGCGCGCCACTCGGCGAGGGTCGGGAGCCGCTTGCCCGCCCAGCGAGCGTAGGCCTCGGCCTCGTACGCCGAGACGCCGCGCACGGGGTACTTCCCCTGCCCCTTGGGGTAACGGCCGCGCGCCCACGTCCGGGGTCCTGGTTTGCCGGTGGTGTCGACAAAATCCGGGAGACGCCGGCGCCCCTCGGCGCTCCAGTACTCGCTCGTTCGGTAGCCTCCCGCTGCGACGAAGCGCGCGTAGGCGGCGTTGGAGACCTCGGTCCGGTCGAGGAAGACCGTGGCCTGCTGTCCGCGGACCGCGAACACCATCCCCCGGAAGGCCCGGGCCGTGGCGCGCACGCGCTCGAGTTGACGGCGCAGGTCGCCCAGCCGGCGCGCCTGCTCCTCGGCGCGGGGACGCCCGCCGGCGAGTGTCGGCGCCTTCAGCGCCTTCGCCGCGGAGAGCAATTCCCCGAGCTCCGGGCCATCGACCCGCTCGTAGAGGTCGGCCACGCGAGCGGCGAAGCGCTTCAGTTGCTGCTCGTCGGCAACTTCGGCCAAGATCGCGGCGATGCGCGCGCGCAGTCGCTCCGCCCGCTCGGAAGCCTCGAAGGGCGAGTCCCCGCCGGAAAGGACCGCGCGAGCTTCTTTGGCCAGGGTGCCCGCCCGCTCGATCTCGCGTGCGCGCAAGGCCGCCTCGGCCGCACCCAGTCGCTCGATCAACCGCGCGCGCGCGGCGCCGCGGCGCGCCGCCGCAGCGATCCCGCTGTCGATGGCCGCGGCCTCCTCCGCCAAGGGGACGTAGAGGCGCGCGGCGGGTCCGTAGGCTTCGGCTGCCTCCAGGCGGGCCGCGGCGGACAGTCGAAGGCGCAGCCGGGCCCTGCGCGCCGCCTTGTCGAAAGGTCCCTTGCCGGCCAACCCTTCGAGGATCCGGAGGCTGCCGAGGGGGTCCTCCTCCGCCCGCGCGAGGGCCTCGGACGCCCGACGCCCGCGGCGTGCCCGGTCGGCGAGGTCGAGGGCCTCCGCGCGTCGCCCCGTGTAGGAGCTGACGGCCGTCGCCTCCGCGGTGGTGGCGGCGTAGGCCGCCGCGGCCGCGGCGGCCTGCCCCTGTGCGAGGGCCTCGTCGCCGCGAGCGAGCGCCGCCCGGGCCGCATCGAGGTGCCGGCCGTCGCGGACGAACTGCACCCCCGCGACCGCCGCGCCGCCGACCAGCAACAAGGCGCTGCCGACGACCCCTGGCTTCACCTGCCGCGCCCCACCACGCGGGTCCCTGCCGCGCGCGAGGCCCGCGCCCCTACCGACTCGCGTTCAGCGGACACGAAGGTCCTTGTATTCTCCGTCGTTCTCCTCGGCCAGTTTGCGGAGGAATTCGCGCATCGCCTTGCTGGAGGCCATTCCGTAGCAATTGATCTTCAGCTTGCGCGCGCGGTTGAGGGTGCGTGCGCGCTCGAGGATCTCGTCGGCGGGAATGTCCACCGTCGCGCCCCCCTTGCGCTTCTCGGGAATGCCGTCCGAGTAGAGGTAGATCGAATCGACTCCCTGGATCTTGAAGGCCTCTTCGAGGGCGAGGTCGGTTCGGGTGGCGTAGCTCCAGCGCAGTTTCTTGACGTAGTCGATCGCTGCCTTCTTGTTGCGCTTGGTGGCCTTCACGGGTTGCGGCTTCCAAGCCTTGGTGTCCTTCTTGTCCCCGAACACCACGATGGCGAACCGCGCCCGCTCGCTGAGGCCCTCGATGAACTTGATGAACGCCTCGCGGGCCTTGCTGAAGCGGGACTCCGGGTGGGGCGGCTTGCGCCCCGAGGGGTCGGGGTCCTTGTACTTGTGCGCCTTCCCCTTGCTGTCCTTCCACGTCTCGCCCGGCGGCAGATCGATGACCCGCATGCTCGAGGAGATGTCGAGGCAGAGCACGAAGGCCTGCGAGCGAACCACCGAGCCAAAGATCTTCCCCTCGCCCTTGCGGGTGAGGGTGCTCACCCCGTCGCCCTTGTTGCCCTGCTTCTTGGGGTCGTAGTCGGGCCCCACCGACTCGTACCACTTCTGCCAGTCGGAGAGGTTCTCGTAGGCCTGTCCGGTGAGCGCGTACAAGGCGTCGTAGAGCTCCTCGGCCTCGGCGTCCTTGCTGTCGAAGCCCACCGCGCTCAGCCGTCCGTAGAGGAGGGGGATGCCCTCGCGACGCTCCTGCTTGCGGAGCGCGCGAATGGCGGCGATGCGCACCGGCTTGGCCCCGTCGTCGAGGGCCTTTCCGAGTGCCTCGACCGCGCCCGGCTCCTGGCTGATGCCGAGGGCGTCCACGCAGAGCACGCGCTGCTCGACCCGCTTGGAGGAAGTGAGCGCCTTCTTCAGCGCGGCGAAGGCCTTGCCCGAGGCCTGCGAGAGGGCGTCCCGGCAGGCGATGTAGACGTCGATCTTCTCGACGAGGGCCCCGTACCTGACGAGGGACTGGACGCCCTTCGGGTCGAGCGACTCGGCGAGCCGCGCCGCGGCCTCGACGATGGTCGGCGTCGGCGCGCCCTTCTTGACGGCCTTCTCGAAGACCTTGGCGGCGTTGCCTTTGGCGCAGGCCGCGGCGGGAGCCAGCACGCAGAGGCCAAAGACCAGAGCAGGGATGCGCGGGCGCATGTCCGTCCTCTCGGGGAAAGGGCCTGAGCGCGCGATTCTACCTCAGCGGAGCGGCCGCAGGCGGGCCGGGCTCAGCGCGAGCCGTCGGGGACGCGCGGGGCGTCGGGGGCGTAGCGTACTTCGGTGGAGCGGAGCCATTCCTCGACGAGGGCGGCCGCTTCCCGAGCCTCGGCATCGGCGCGCACCGCGGGAAGGAGCGCCTCGGGGGTGGCGTCGGCGGGCAGGTGGACGGCGACGACGCGCACGAGGTGGTAGCCCCGGGGCCCGCGGACGGGCTCGGGCACGAGCCCCGGCGCCCCGAGGGCGAAGGCCGCCTCGACCAAGGCGTGCGGGGGCCGGAACAGGCCACGACCGCGTCCGTCGAACCAGTCGAGGTCGCCGTCGGTGATGGGGCCGAAGGGGTCGTCGGAGCGCTCCCGGGCGAGGCGCGCGAAGGCGGCGCCGAGGTCCTCGGCATCGCGCAGCGAGGCGAGCAGGCGCTCGGCTTCCGCGCGGGCCTCGGCCTCGCCGCGCCCGGCGTCGATGGCCACGAGCACGTGGGCCGCTCGGACCTCGCCGACGACGCGCAGGGCTCGGCGCGGGAAGTCGGCGCGCAGGTCCTCGTCGCGCACCCGCTCGGAGACGAGGCGTTGCAGGGCCACGCGAACCCGCAGCGCGTCTTCGAACTCGGAGCGGGTGCGCCCGCCCGCGGCCAAGACCGCCTCGAGGGAGCGCCCGCGGGAGGCGAGCAAGCGCTCGGTCTTGTCCAGCTCCTTCCGCACGGTCTCCTCGGAGAGAGCGGCGGGGTCGTGGCCCCGTCGGCGCAGGTTGACGCGGAGGACCTCGAGTTCCACCAGCCGCTGGAGGGCCACGGCCGGAGACGATCCGTGCTTGGCCTCGGCCTCCACCGCGCTGCGGGCGATCACCGCGCTCCCCACCACGGCGTAGGCGTCCGCGGGGACGGCGTCCTCGGCGTGGGCCGCTCGCGGCGGCGCACCGAGCCCCGCCAGGAGCACGCACGCGCAGAGCAGCGCGCCTCCCCCTGCCGGACGCCAGGCACGCAGCCCGCGCCGAGGGAACACGGCCAACCTACTCCTGCGCCGGGGCGTAGTTGCTGTAGACGTTCTGCACGTCATCGTGGTCCTCGAGGGCCTCGAGGATGGCCTCCACCTTGGACACGTGCTCGGAGGGGGGCGTGACCTCGGTTTGGGGCACCCAGGCGATCTCGGCGGTGGTCAGTTCCCAGCCCTTGGCCTTGAGGGCCTCCTTGACCGCTTCGAACTCGGCCGGGTCCGTCACGATCTCGAACTCCTCCTCGCCCGGGGTCACGTCCTCGGCGCCGGCTTCCAGAGCGACTTCGAGGACTTCGTCCTCTCCGGCCGCGGCGCGCGGAACGGCAATGAGCCCCTTCTTGTCGAACATGAAGGACACCGAGCCGGGGCTGCCCAGGTTGCCGCCGTGCTTGTTGAACAGGTTGCGCATCTCGGGCGCGGTGCGGTTGCGGTTGTCCGTGACCACCTCGGCGATGATCGCCACTCCGCCCGGCGCGTACCCCTCGTAGACGATCTCGTCGAAGGTGACGTTGCCGAGCTCCCCGGTGGCCTTCTTGATGGCCCGCTCGATGCTCGCGTTGGGCATGTTGCCCGCGCGCGCCTTGTCGATGGCGTAGCGCAGCTTGAGGTTCTTGTCCGGGTTCCCACCGCCTTCCTTGGCGGCGATCATGATGGCCTTGGAGAACTTCGAGAAGTACTTGCTGCGCTTCTTGTCCTGAGCGGCCTTGCGGTGCTTGATGCCCGCCCAGTGGGAGTGGCCAGCCATGAGTCTCCTTTCGCTCCTCCGAGGATAGCAGCCCCCTCAGGAGAGGGAGAGCGCGCGTCGCTCCCCGAGGGCTTCGCGGAGCGTCCGCGGCGCGCCGCGCTCAGCGGCGCTTCAAGTCGCGCTTGGCGTACTCCACCAACAGATGGTGCACCTGCAAGGGATCGAGGCCGTCGAGGCCCTCGAGGAGGGCCTTCGCGACGCGCTTCTTCTGCGCCAAGGTGGCCTTGGGCGGAAACACCTTCTGCGCCTCCAGCACCGCCTCGGTGTGGGGGTCCCAGGGCAGGGCGCGCTCGAAGCCAAGGCCCGTGAGCAGGTAGGTGGGCCCCCAAGGAGGAATCCCGGGGAGGCCGTTGATCCACTCCTTGGCCTTGGACGTTCGGTCGCGGCGCTTCTTGGCGTCCTCGGCTTCTTGGATCCGCTCGAGCAAGGGCTCGAAGGCGACGGCGTCGACTTCCTCGAACACCTTCTGGAGAAACTGCTTCAGCCGAGGCGCCAAGAACTGGGCGTGGCTGATCTTGTTCTCCTCGAGGACTTCCGCGATCTCCCGCGGGGTCGCGACCCGGACCTCCATCCAGCCCGCGAAGCGCTTCTCGTCCCGCAAAGCCCGGAAGGCCTTCTTGGCGTGGGTGACCGGGTTCGAGTAGAGAAGCAAGTAGAAGACGAAGTTGTCCAGCAGCGGCAACTTGGGGTCCGGAAGCGCCTGGGCGTACTTGCCCTCGAGGCCCTTGACGAACTTCTGGAACTTCTTGGCCTTCTCGCGAATCGCCGCCACGGGTCGCTCCCAAGTGCAGAGGGCGAAAGGCGCGGCAGTCTAACAAGGGGCGGGGCGCCGTCAACGCGGGCCGGATGAGCGGGCAACCAAAGGAAAACCCCGATCCAGCGCCCATCGCCGGACCGGGGTTTCTTGGGGGGTTGGGGTCTCGGTGGGCTGTTCGCCCGACGAGGAGCATCAGAGCAAGCGCAGGACCGAACGGACCTGACCCGGCGAAGCCTGTCCGTACACATGCAGTGAATGGACTTACGCCTTTCGCGCCGCCGCGGTCCGCAGGGCTCTGTCGCCCCGCGGTCACCCGGAGTGGGCGTTCTTGTCCCACCCCGTCGGACCGCCCGGGCGCTGGGTGCGCGCCGGCGGAACCAAGGCCGGCGTATCATGGCCCCCGAGCCCATGACCGACCCCCGATCCGCCAGCCCCACCGCCGCGGCAGCGACCGCGCTCCGGCCGATCCTCGGGCCTGCGGGCCGGGGACTGGTGCTCGTCCCGGCCTTCGACGAAGCCGAGCGCCTGGGCTCCGTGCTTTCCGAACTCGCCCGACACTCGGCCTTCGACGTCCTGGTGGTCGACGACGGCTCGTCGGATGGCACCTGCGAGGTGGCTCGCCGACACGGCGCGCGCTGCCTGCGGCACCCCTTCAACCTTGGCTACGGCGCCGCCCTGCAAACCGGCTACAAGTACGCCGCCCGGGCGGGGTACGAGGTGGTCGTGCAACTCGACGCCGACGGCCAGCACGACCCGCGCTTCGTGCCCGTCCTCGCCGAACGGGTCCTCTCGGGCGCCGTGGACGCCTGCGTGGGCTCGCGCTTTCTCCTCGGGGAGGGATACATTCCCCCGCGCCTGCGGCGCGCGGGCATGATCCTCTTCGGCTACATCGCCTCGGTCGTCACCGGTCGGCGGATCACCGACCCCACCAGCGGCTACCAGGCCCTCTCGCGGCGGGTCTTCGAATACTTTCAGAGCGACGTGTTTCCCACCGACTACCCCGACGCCGACATGCTCATCCTCCTCCACCGCGCGGGCTTCCGGGTGGAGGAGCGCCCGGTGGCCATGCGTCCGGCGCCCGGAGGCCGGTCCATGCACAGCGGACTGCGTCCTCTGTTCTACGTGTTCAAGATGCTCCTCTCGATCCTCGTCACCCTCCTCCGCGAGCCTCCCCCTCGCGCCGACGCCTGACGTGCCCCTCTCCCAGCGAGCGCTCGTCGTCGGCTTCGCCTTCGCCCTGACCCTCGTCATCTTCGAACTCGTCCGCAAGCGGCGACTGCGGGAGGAGTACTCCTGGCTCTGGCTCCTCTTCGGCGCGGGCGTCCTCTGCGTCTCCTTTCTCCCCTTCTCCTGGATGAAGGCCATCGCCCGCGCCCTCGGCTCGGAGACGCCCACGGCGGTGATCTACTTCGTCGGGTTCATCGCGCTCATCCTGATCTGCCTGCAGTTCTCGGTGCGCCTCTCCCGCATTACCGAACAGATCAAGAACCTCGGTCAGCAACTCGCGCTCCTCGAGGCCGAGCGCGACGCCTCGAGCGCCCCGCCGGACGAGGACGGCCCCGAGCCTCAAGGCTGAACCTCCTTGCGGCTCAGCCTTCCCAAGACCGCGTCGGTTCCGCGGGGGGATCGCCCACTTCCAAGCCCAGGTAGTGGTGCCCCAAGGCAAGCAGATACCAGCGCAGGTAGCGCGGCAGCCAAGCCACCAGGCGGAACTTGGAGCGCCCCGCCTCGCGGTCCCGCCACACGGAAGGGACCTCGCCCACGCGGAAGCCGTGCGCCCAGGCCTTGACGGTGAGTTCCAAGCTGAGCTCGAAGCCTCCGGTGCTCTCGACGCGCACGCGTCGGAGGAAGGAGGTCCGGTAGATGCGGAAGGCGTTGGTGCAGTCTCGGGTCGGCAGGTCGGTGAGCGCCGCCAGCGAGCGCCCCGCCAGACGGGAGAGGCGGCTCTTGATCCAGCCCCCCCCGTGCTGTTCCCCCCCCGGGCTGTAGCGCGAGCCGGCCACCAGGTCGTAGCCTTCCTCGAGCATGCGATGCATCGCCTCCACCTTGGCGAGGTCGTCGGAGAGGTCCGCCATGACCACCAAGACCGCGCCGTCGTCCCCGTGCCGCTCGCAGGCCACCTGAAACCCCTTGCGGATGGCGCCGATGACGCCCCGGCGCACGTCGTTGAACACCAACTCCACGTTGGGATGCGCTCCGGCGAGCCCACGCACCACGGGCAGGGTGGGGTCGTCTTCCTCGTCGTAGACCACGAGCACGTCGTGGGGCACCGCGACCTCGTCGCGCAGGCGCGCGAGGGTCTCGGCGATGCTCTCCTCTTCGTGGTAGACGGGGACCACGACCGTCAGCGGCAAGAGTCCACTCATCGGGGGAACTCTACCAGCCGCCTGCGGCGGCCGAGAGCGGCGCCGCGGCCCACCCCTCCAGCCTGCGCCTCGCTGCGCCTTCCTCGCCCTGGGGTAGAGTGAGGACTCGTGAAGTGCCTCGTCACCGGCGGCTGCGGTTTCATCGGCTCGCACCTCGTCCGCGAGCTCGTGGAGCGCGGCGAGGACGTTCGCGTGCTCGACGACCTCAGCAGCGGACGTCGCGAGCACCTCGCCGGCCTCGACGCCGACTTGCGCGTCGCGGACCTGCGGGACGAGGACGCCCTCTCTGGAGCCCTGGCCGGCATCGAGGTCGTCTTCCACCAGGCCGCCGTGCCTTCGGTGCCCCGTTCGCTGCGGGAGCCCGAGCGCACCTTCTCGGTCAACGTGGGCGGGACCCACCGCCTCTTGCTCGCGGCCCGCGCCGCCGGAGTGCGCCGCGTGGTCATCGCCTCCTCTTCCTCGGTCTACGGCGACGCCGAGGCCCTTCCCAAACACGAGGAGCTGCCGCCTCGTCCTCGTTCCCCCTACGCGGCCCAGAAGGCGAGCTGCGAAGCCCTCGCCCGAGCCTTCAGCGAATCGCTCGGCCTGGAGACCGTGTGCCTGCGCTACTTCAACGTCTACGGACCGCGGCAGGATCCCCAGAGCCCGTACGCCGCGGTCGTGCCGGCCTTCGTCGTGCGCGCCCTGCGCGGCGAGACCGCCGAGATCCACGGAGACGGCGAGCAGACACGCGACTTCACCTTCGTCGGCGACGTGGTCCGCGCCAACCTGCGGGCCGCAGAAGCCCCGGGCGTGGCGGGCGCGGTCATCAACGTGGCCGGCGGTCGCGAAGTCCGCGTCCTCGACCTCCACGCCCAGATCGCCCGCCTCACGGGTACCGTTCGGCCGCCGGTGCACGCCCCGCCCCGCGCCGGGGACGTGCGCCGCTCCTTGGCCTGCATCGAGCGCGCGGCCGCGCTCCTGGACTGGCGCCCGGAGGTGTCCCTGGCCGAAGGGCTCGCACGAACCATTGCCGCCCTGCGCGAGGAGCTCTCCCCGCGCTGAGGGCCACGCGCTCCGCACGGTCCGCGGTCGTCGCAGGCCGCCCTTGGCTCGAGCCGCCGGCAGCCCACCCGCGGAGCGCCGACGAGGCGTCCGGCGAACTGCGGTCGGCGCCGGGCGCAGTCCGAATCCTCTTTGGCGGGCCGCCGGGCTGCGGTGGAGACCCGCGCGCGCCGGTCGCTCGCCGCGCCGAACGCCCCGGCTTGGGGCGAATTGCCTTGGGCCCGCGCGGGGCGGTGTGCTCTCATGGGGTACTCCGCGCGCTGCCCGAGAGGTCCTTCATGACTCCCCTCGCCCGCCCCTCGCGCCTCCTCGTCTTCTCCCTCCCGCTCCTCCTCGCCCCCGCCGCCGCGCAGGACGCTCCGTCCACGGAGCTCGAGCGTCTGCGCGTGCGCCTCCGAGAGGCCCAGGAACGCCTGCTCGAAGAGTCCCGCCGACGCGACGAGGAGCGGCGTCGCTACGAGGAGGAGCGCGCCCGCCTCCTCCGCCGCCTCACCGAACTCGAGAAGAAGAACGCCCGGCTCGAAGCCAAGGTGAAGGACCTCGAGGCCCTGCTCGCCGCGGCCGGTGCGAAGAAGCCCGGCGACGCACGAAAGCCCGCCCCCGACCCGCTCCTCGACGGGCGCCGGGTTACGCTTCGTTTCTCCGAGACCCCCGTCAGCGAGGTCGTCGCCTTCCTGCGCGACATCACCGGCGCCAATTTCGTCCTCCAGGCCTCGGTTCCCCGCGACCTCCAAGTGGACCTCAGCTTGCAGAACGCCACCCTGCGGCAAGCCATCGAACAGGTCTGCGCCGTCGCGCGGCGCGACGGAAAACCATTCCCCCTCCGCTGGAAGCGCGAGGGAGAAGTCTTCATCATCGAGCGCAGGCCCCCCCGCGCTGCTCCCCGCTGACTTCGTCAGCGAGGGGCCCGCGAGGCTCCCCTTCGGAGGCCCCATGAGCACCACCGCGACCACCGACATCTCCCAGCAGGTCTCGTCCTTGCGCGCGGCCTTCGACACGGGCCGGACTCGCCCCCTCGCCTGGCGTCGAACTCAGCTTCGCGCCCTGGCCGAGCTCTGCCGGCGCGAGGAGGCTCGCCTCCTCGACGCCCTGCGCGCCGACCTCGGCAAGCCGGAGTTCGAGGCCTACACCGCCGAAGTTGGCTTCCTCGTGGGCGAAGTCCAGCACACCCTCAAGCACCTGCGCCGCTGGACCCGTCCCGAGAAGGTCTCCACGCCGCTGCTCAACTTCAAGGGACGCAGCGCCGTGCACCGCGAGCCCCTGGGGGTGGTGCTCATCATCGGCCCCTGGAACTACCCCATTCAGCTCCTGCTGGCGCCCCTCGTCGGCGCCCTCGCCGCGGGGAATTGCGCGCTGCTCAAGCCCTCCGAGGTGACCCCGACGTGCAGCGCCCTCATCGCCGAGCTCGTCCCCAACTACCTCGACGCCGACTGCGTCGCCGTCGTCGAGGGCGGCGTACCCGAGACCACCGAACTCCTCGCCCAGCGCTTCGACTCGGTCTTCTTCACCGGCTCGACCCGCGTGGGGCGCATCGTGTACGAGGCCGCGGCCAAGCATCTCACTCCCGTCACCTTGGAACTCGGCGGCAAGAGCCCGTGCATCGTCGACCGCGACGTGGACCTCGAGGTCGCGGCCCGCCGGATCGTCTGGGGCAAGTTCTTCAACGCCGGACAGACCTGCGTCGCCCCCGACTACGTCCTCGTGGACCGCGTGCAGGAGGAGGCCCTCCTCGATGCCATGTCGCGCACCATCGAGGCCTTCTACGGGAGCGACCCGCTCGAGAGCCCCGACCTGGCGCGCATTGTCAACGAGCGTCACTTCGAGCGACTCGTCGCCTTCTTCGCCGACGGCGACGTGGTCGTCGGTGGGCGCAGCGATCGCGAGTCCCTGCGCATTGCGCCGACCATCCTCCGCGGCGTCTCGCCCGATGCCCCCGTCATGGGCGAGGAGATCTTCGGCCCCGTGCTCCCGGTGCTCCCCGTGGATTCGATGCGCGAGGCCATCGACTTCGTGCGCGCGCGCCCCAAGCCGCTCGCCCTCTACGTGTTCGCCCGCGACCGCGCGGTGGCGGATCGCGTCCTCAGCGAGACCAGTTCGGGCGGGGCCTGCGTCAACGACACCGTCTCCCACCTCGTCCCCCCCGACCTCCCCTTCGGGGGAGTCGGCGCCAGCGGCTTCGGGGCCTACCACGGACGGGCCACCTTCGAGACCTTCAGCCACCGCAAGAGCGTCTTCGACCGCTCGACCCGGGTCGACTTGCGCCTGCGCTACCCGCCCTACGAAGGCGCGCTCAAGTGGGTCAAGAAGCTCCTCGGCTGACCTCGCTCGCGTCGCCACCGGACGCTCCCGCGACCGTCCCTGCGAGGCCTGCGGTCCCTACTCGCGCGCGAACTCCTGCAACAGATCCGGCGGGCGCTCGTCCTCCTCGGGCGCTGGCGCCTCGGGCGGCGCGGAGAACTCCGGCGTCAGCTCGCCCGTAGGGTCGACCGCGGTTCCGGCAAAGGGGGCGGCCTGCGGGGCCTCGAGCGCCTCGTCGTTCGTCTCCAGGCGGGCCGGCGGGGCCTCGAGCGCCTCCTCGTTCATCTCCAAGCGGGCCTGCTCGGCCGCCTCCATGAAGTCGCGGTGCTGGCTGAGTTCGAGCACCACCTGGTCGAGGCTGTCGCTGATCGCGCCGGCGGTACTGGCCGCCACCACCCGATCGCGGACCAGCTTGAGGGTGTCCTCGAGGGTGCTCAAACTGACTTCGAAGTATTCCTTGTTCTCGCGGCTCTTCGCGTAGCGCTCGAGTCGCTGGCGGAGGACCGCCAGGTTCTTCTGCTTGGCCTGCCGCAGCTTGCCCGCGGGGGTCGACGCCACCTCCTCCTCGAGGGCGGCCACGCGGTCTGCGAGGGTCTCCGCTTCGGGGTCCTTGAGCAGCTCGCTCGTCTTGTGAAGGGAGACGAGCATGTCGGCGTACTGGTCGAGCAGGTAGTCCAGCTTGGCAATGGTCTCATCGAGGACGTCGAGTTCGCCTTCCTCGCAATCCTCCGCCCGCCTGCGAATCTCCTCGGCGATGGCCACCGCCTCCTCGTGGCGCTCCAGCAGCGGCAACGGGAGGTCCCTGAGGCGTTCTTTGCGCTTCTCCTCCTGTTCGGCGACCAATTCCGCGTTCTTCTCCGCGCGGATCATGCGCCGGAAGCGCTCGTTGCCGGGGGCCAAACCGAGCCACAGCAGTTCCCAGGCCACGGCCACCGAGGCCACCAGCGGGAGGAAGGGGCCCGAGGCCGCGGCCAGGGCGACCAACCCGCAGAGCATGATCAGGTTGTACTGGTAGTAGAAGGCCTCGCGAAAGTAATTGAGGTCGTCTTCCTTCTTCTTGAGCCAGGTTTCCTTGATGCGCTCCAACTCCGCGCGCAGGCGCTCCTCCTCCCGGCTGAGGAGTTCCTCGGCCGAGTCGCGGATGCGGCCCTTCAGCTCCTGCTTGCTCCGCTCGATGAACCCAGGCTCGTCGCTCATCAGAGCTGCACTTGCGACTCGAACTTGCGCGACACTTCGTTCACCAGCTCGGCGAACTCCGTCGTGCGCTGCGTTACGGCGGCTTGCCCGCTGGCTACGGGCACCTTGACCTCCTCGAGAATGGTCCCGGGGCTGGCCGACAGAATGTAGATCCGATCGCCCAGGTAGACCGCCTCGGCGATGTCGTGGGTGATGAGGAAGACCGTGGCCTCGACGTCGTGCCAGAGTTCGATGAGCAGGTCTTGCATCTCCCAGCGGGTGACCCGGTCGAGCGCACCGAAGGGCTCGTCCATGAGGATGATGCGCGGATGGACGGCCAGTGTGCGGGCGAGGGCGACCCGCTGGCGCATCCCGCCGGAGAGCTGATGCGGGTACTTGAACTCGCTTCCCTCGAGATGCACCCTCCGGATCCAGCGCATGGCGCGCTCCTCGCGCTCTTCCTTGTCCACCCCTTGCAGTGCGAGCCCGAAGGCCACATTCTCCAGCACGGTGTAGCAGGGATACGAAGAGTAGGTCTGGAAGACCATGCCCCGGTCGGGGCCCGGCCCCGCCACCGGGCGTCCGCCCACGAGGACCTCGCCGCCGCTGGCCGGGTGCACGGGATGCAGCCCGGCGATCAGGTTGAGGATGGTCGATTTCCCGCAGCCCGACGGGCCGAGGAGGACCACGAACTCGCCCTTTCCGGGCAGGTCCTCGACGCGGAAATTCACTTTGTCGATGGCCACGCACTCGCTGCCGTCGGCGGCCACGAAGGTCTTGCGGACGTTGCGGAACTCGACCACGTAGCGCGGCGAACCGCCCTCAGGCGCAGCGGCGTCGGCGGACTCCGGGGAGGCCACTAGCTCACCTCCTGGTAAGGGAACAGGCGCCGCCCCACGAACCCGAACAGCGTGTCGAACACGACCCCGGTGGCGACGATGGCGACGAGGGCCGAGAAGTAGTTGGCCATCAGGGCACGCCGCTGCATGTCCACCATGAACAAGCCAATGCCCGCTTCCCCCGCGGCTCGGGGCACCATGTAGCCTTCCGCGAGGAGGATGAGCGCCCAGCCGATCCCGAAGCTGACCCGAAGGTGCTGCCAGATCTTCCCGGCGGCCACGGGGAACAGCACCCGGGTGAGCACCTGCCTGCGCGAGGCCCCCAAGGTGTAGGCGGTGTGGATGTAGACGTCGTCTACGTCCTCGATCTCTTTGACGGTGAGGGGATAGAGCCAGAGCGAGGTGAAGAGCACCAAGAAGCCGATGCGAACGATCTCGCCCGAGGTGTCCGGGAGGAAGCCGGAGGAGTTCAAGACCCCGTAGGCCGCGGCACCCAGCGGGACCAAGGCAACGGGCGGGGTGTAGCCCCCGGCAATTTCCACGGGCGAGATGAACCGCTTGATGGGCGGGAAGGCACCCGCGAGCAACCCCAGCGGCAAGCAGATGGCCGCGGCGATGAGGAAGCCGGCGCTGGTTCGCCCCACGGTCGCGAGGAGGCCGTTGCGAAAGCGGTAGGGCGGTTGGGCCACCGCAATGGCTCCGTCCAGGGAGGTCCCGCAGCGAGGACAGGTGACGCCGGTGGGCGCCGGCTCGCCTTCTTGCGGCGCGCGGTAGGCCAAGAGGGCTTCGCCCGCCGCGCTGCCCAGCACCACCGGGACGCCTTCGGCCTTGGAAGGACAGTCGGGGTTTGGGCAGGAGACGTGGAAGGAGTCGCCCGCGACGTTCTCCGCAAGGGCGCGCAAGAGGTCGCCGAGGGGCGGGAACATGAAGGGCGAGAGGACGGGCTCGTGACCGACCCGGTAGCGGAAGGTCACCTCGTGCCCCTCGGCCTGCGGGTGAAACACCAAGGCGTCGCCATCGCGCGCGAACTGGTCGGGCGCCTGCGGGCGGCCCTCCTCGAGGAAGACGTAGTCGGGGCCGTCGCTGCGGATCCATTCGGCAGTCGGATCCGGGAGAGCGATCCGTCCTCCCTCCACCCGCGCCGTCACACGGAACTCCTGCACGCTGCTGTAGGTGAGCAAGGCGTAGGCGACGAGAAAGAAGCTCACCCCGGCCAGGAAGAGCGCCAGGGCGCGGGTGGAGTCGACGTCTCCGCGGATGGTGAGGAGGTGCGCGTAGGGGTTCGCTGGGGCGCTACCCAGAATGGCCGTTGCCCCCTCGACGCTCGGTGCCGGCGACGCCGCGGGCTGCGAGGAACCTCCGCCCCCGTGCGGGCCATCCTCCGGGGCGGCGGCGAAGGCCGCGAGTTCCTCGGGAGGGGTTCCGCTCCGCTCCGGGACGTCCCCTGGGTCCTGCGCGCCGCCGGAGTCTTCTGCGTCCTGCGCCGCGTCTGGGGCGCGCGCAGAGGCAACCTCGGAGAGGAGGGCCTCGACCTCGGGGTCGCCCTCTCCGGCCGGAGGCGCGTCGTCCGCCGGCGGCGACGCCTCGCTGCCCCGCTCCTCCTCGCCCACGCGGCGCCTACTCGACCCGAATCACCCGGACGTCGACGCGGCGGTTCTTGCTGTGGTCGAGGAGGTCGATGGGGTTGTCCCAGCCGTTGCCGAAGGCGTAGAAGCGGTTCGGGTCTTCCTTGGGCATGGCCTTGAGCAAGGCCTTGCGTACGGCCTGCGCGCGCTTCTCGCTCAACTCCTGCACGGCTTGGCTCATGATGGCGAACTGCCGTTGCCCGAGGCGACGGATCTCGTTCTTGCGCGAGGTGTCCACGTTGCCTTCGATGATGATCCGCGCGCCGCTGTAGCGTTGGCAGAGTTCCTTGATCTCCGCGAGAACCTGGGGAATCTTCTCGTCGTACTTGGGATCGAGGTCCCACTTGTTCGGCTTGAAGCGAATCCGCTTGGGGACGCGGAGCACGTCGTCTTCGCCGGCCTCCACGCTGGAGAGGTCCACCGCAAGCGGCTGGAACTCGCGCGCCTGGGCCTTTTGGTGCTTGAAGGCCCCCTCCTTTTGGAGCTTGGCGATGACGCTCGAGTCGAGGACTTCGCCCGCAGGGACCGCCTGGGAAATGGCTCCGTAGCGTCGGTACACTTCCACCGCGCTGTTCCAGGTGCCGACGAAGTTGACCTTGTTCTGCTCGACGTCGGTGAGGAAGAAGCGCACGTTGTCGCCCAACCCGGTGGGGTAGGCGTCCCCGAGCATTCCTTTGCATTCTTCGACCGGGAAGCCATAGCCCTGCGCCATGAGGGCGGCCACCTTGTCGGGGTTCTTGGCCAGGATGTCCACTCCCTCGAAGATGCCCCGCACCAGCCCTTCGATGACCTCGGGGTGGTCGCGCGCGAAGTCGGGGCGTGCGGCCCACACGTCGGCGATGACGTTGGCGGCGTCCGCCGTGGTCGAGAGGAGGCGCGCTCCGCCGCCCGGATTCTTCTCCGGATCGGTGAGGGTGTAGATGTCCGGCGCCCAGGACACGCAGGCGTGCACGGTCCGGTCCTGGGCGAACAGCGCCGAGGCTCCGAAGGCGGTCTGGGTGAAGCGGAAGCGCACCGACTTGTCGGAGATCCCCTGGTCCGCGAGCAGGCGAAGGATGTAGTAGTGCGAAGGGGAGTTCTGGCAGAGGGCGATGGTCTTCCCCGCCAGGTCCTTGACGTTGCGAATCCCTCGGCGGACGACCACGCCGTCGCCACCCTGGGACCAGTCGATCTGCTGGAACACCTTGGGCGTGAGGCCCACCTTCTTTAGCTGCGGCGCGAAGAGGGCGATCATGTCGAGGGTGCCCCACAGGGTGTGGGCCTCTCCCGACGCGTAGGCGTTCGCCGCCGCGGATGGGTCGTCGATGAGCTTGAGCTCGACCTTGAAGCCGTACTTCTTGAACACCGACCCGGGCGAGCCGGCTGCGAAGCCGTCGTTCGCGGCGATGATCGGGCCCCAGCCCGCCCAAATGTTGATGGGGAAGACCACCGTCGGATCCGAGGCGTTCCAGCGGTAGCTCCCCTTGGCCGTCACCTGGGCGACGCCCTGGCGGCCGACCTCGGTGTACTTGCTCTCGGTCGTCCCGGCGAGCGGGGCTTCGCCTCCGCCGGGAGTCGCGCCGCCGGGAGTCGCGCCGCCGGGAACCGCGCCGCCGGGAACCGCGCCACCGCCCGAGGCCACGCCACCGCCCGGAGTCGCTGCGCCGCCCGGCACCGCTCCTCCGCCGGCCGGCGCCCCCCGTCCCCGCTGGGTCGTGTACCAGCCCAGAGCGATGACCCCCGCGGCGAAACCGACGAGAAGGATCAAACCACCCGGCTTGAGCTTCGCTTGTGCCACTGTTCTCCTCCTGGGCGCACGCCGGCCGGCTGCGCGCCGCTCATCACCCTTCGCTGCCTAAGGCAGACCCGAGCCGGCGGCCGGCTCAGGTCGTCTCGCGCTCGCCGATGGTCTTCTGCGACTCGGATTCCGCGGCCTCCGGAGGCGCGGAGACTTCGGGCACCAGGCCCATCTCCAGTTCGAATTGCCGCAGGGTCTCGTTCGCTTGCAAGGCCTTGGCGTCTTCCTCGATGTCGATCATGTCGGTACCCACGCCGTCCATGGCCATTTCGAGCTTGGCCTCGGCGCGCGCCGCATCGCGCTCGATCTTCTCGATCATCTCGTCGTGGGTCTGGTCGATGCCGGCGACCTGGAAGCTCTCCATGGCATCGGCGACCTTGTTGTTCCACTGGGCCTGACGCTTGGCGCTGAGCGCCTTCTTGGCCTCCTGGATCTTGCGTTCCTTCTCGAGCATGAAGGCGCGCTTGACCTTCTGCGCCTTCTCGTAGGCGGCCTGGGCCACCTTGAGCTGGCCTTCCTGCTGGACCTTCTCGCGCCGCACCTCCTCGAGGGTGGTCGCGTAGGTGAGCGCGATGTCGCGGCGGTTGTTCTTGAGCGCTGCCTTGATCTTGGCCGTCAGCTCGTTCTCCTTGGTCTTGAGCTTGGCGAGCTCCTTTTCGACCAGGGTGACCTGCGCCTTGATCATGGCCAGGTTCTCGTTGAGGGCGGGGACCTGGTCCTCGAGGTCGCGGATGTTCTGCTTGAGGATCAGCTCGGGGTCTTCACCGAGTTCGATGAACCAGCCGATGATCGAGCGGAAAATGCGCTTGATCCGTTCCCACATGCCCAGCCTCCGTGCCGCGCGCCCGTCGGCTTGCGACGCCCCGGCGCAGCGCGCATAAGTCGTTTCGGGCGAGGGGCGACGATAGCGGACCGCGCGACGCTTGGCAAGGGCTGCCCAGGAGGAGCCGCCCCGCCCCGAGGGCCTGCGAGCGTGCTATCTTGGGCGCGCGGGAGCCCGGCGTGCGCGCAACGGAGAGCCTTCCTCGCGACGGCGCCGCCGGCCGCCGGAGGAGCACGTGACGGGGCTGGATGCGGCGAGCGTTCGCCAGGCTGCGACCGACTGCGCCTTCATCGGTGGCCGCGAGGCGGTCGTCGAGTTCCACCCCTGCCTCTCCTCCACCAACGACCGCCTCGCCGAGCTCGCCGCCCAAGGCGCCGTCGAGGGCAGCGTGGTGGTCGCCGCGCAGCAAGACCAGGGCCGGGGGCGCCTCGGCCGCGCCTGGGCTTCCCCCGCTGGGGGCATCTACCTCTCCCTCCTCCTGCGTCCCGACGCGGCCATGCTGCGGAGGCTCCCCGCCACGCTCTTGGGCGCGCTCGCCGTGGCCGAGGCCATTTCCCTTTGCTGCGACCGCGAAGCGGTCCTCAAGTGGCCCAACGACGTCCAGCTCGAGGGCCGCAAGGTCGCGGGCATCCTTGGCGAACTCACACGCGACGAGGCGGGACACCTCCTCATCCTGGGCATTGGCGTCAACCTCGCCATTCCCGAGGACTCCTTCCCCGAGGAGCTGCGCGCGACCGCCTGCTCCATCGTCTCCGACCCGTCCCAGGCCCCGCCGCCCGCCGAGTTCCTGCGCGCGCTCTTCGCGCGCTTCGAGGAGCACTACCTTGCCGTGCGTCGAGGCGGCGGCGTCTCCATCCTTTCCGCCGCTTCCGCCCGAATGCCCATGCTGGGCAAGGAAGTGCGCATCCGGCTCCCGGAGCGCACGGTCGTCGGGGTGGCGAACGGCTTGAACCAGACCGGCGGGTTGGTCCTCGAAGTGGACGGACGCCGCGAGGTCTTCGTCGCCGGCGAGGTGGAGGAGGTCCGCCCGCAGTGAGCGGTCCCGCCCCCCTCCTCGCCGAGCGCCTCCGCCTTCGCGGCGGGCGCAGCCTGGACCTCGCGGTCCCGGCGGTCATGGGCGTCATCAACGCCACCCCGGATTCCTTCTCCGACGGCGGACGCTTCTCCGCTCCGGACGACGCCGTCCGCGCCGCCCTCGCGCAGCTCGAGGAAGGCGCCGCCATCATCGACGTCGGAGGCGAATCCACCCGCCCCGGCGCCGCCCCCGTTCCCGCCGAAGAAGAACTGCGCCGCGTCCTGCCCGTCATCGAAGGACTGCGCGCGCAGGATCCAGAGGCCCCCATCTCCGTGGACACTTCGAAGGCGCTGGTCGCCAAGGCCGCCCTCGCCGCCGGCGCGGACCTCGTCAACGACGTCACCGGCCTGCGCGACCCCCGCATGGCCGAGGTCGTGGCTGCCGCTGGTGCAGGCCTGATCCTCGGGCACCTGCGGGGCGAACCGCGCACCATGCAGCGAAACCCGCGCTACGACGACGTGCTCGCCGAGGTTGCTGCCGAGCTTGCCGCCGCCCGCCGCCGCGCGCTGGCGGCCGGCGTCCCCGCCGAGGCCATCGCCGTCGACCCCGGAATCGGCTTCGGCAAGAGCCTGGAGCACAACCTACTCCTCCTCGGCAACCTGCACCGCCTGCATCCCTTGGGGCCCGTGGTCGTGGGCGTGTCCCGCAAGTCGCTCTTCGGTGCGCTCCTCGGGCGCGGACTCGACGAGCGCCTCGCCGCCGGCATCGGGGTCGCCGTGGCCTGCGCCCTCGAAGGCGGCGCGCGACTCGTTCGGACCCACGACGTGCGCGCCACCGGCGACGCGCTGCGCGCCGCCTGGGAGGTGCATCGGCGCCGGGAGGGCTTCGGTGCCTGACCTCGGCAACGCTGCCTTCGGCGAAATCTTCATCCTCACCCTGATCATGTTCGCCGTGCTGACCTTCCTGCGCGGCACCCGCGGCGAGAACATGGTCAAGGTGCTCGGCATCGTCCTCGCCGTCGCCTACTTGCTCGGTCGTACGCTCGCCCTTCAGTACGAGCTCAAGCGGCTCACCCTGGTGCTCGACGCGATCTTCCAGGCGTCGGTGGTGGCCCTGGTCGTCATCTTCCAGCCCGAACTGCGCAAGGGCCTGGCCCTCAAGATCGGCTCCCGGTTCCTCAGCGACAGCGGCGGCAACGAACAGATCGTGCCCGAGGTGGTCTCCGCGGCCTCCCGCCTGGCGAAGGCCAAGATCGGCGCCCTCATCGTCCTCGAGCGCCGCGACCCCCTCAAGGAATACGTTGGCACCGGGACCCTGCTCGACGCCGAGGTCAAGAGCGACCTGCTGCGCACCGTCTTCTACCCCGGGACGCCGCTCCACGACGGCGCCGTCATCATCCAGGGCGGTCGCATGACCGCCGCCGGCTGCTTCCTCCCCCTCACCGACAACCCCGCCGTCCCCAAGGCGCTCGGGACCCGCCACCGGGCGGCCATCGGCCTCAGCGAGGCCGAGGATGCCCTGGTGGTGGTCGTCTCCGAGGAGACCGGAGGCATCTCCCTCGCCGAGGGAGGAGTCCTCCACCGAGACTTGGGCCGCGAAGAACTGCACGAGTTGCTCGAACGCCTCTACCTCCGACGCGACGACGAGGAGTCGGCGCAGCCCCCCACCGAGACCGGAGCCGTTTCCCGCGAACCCGTCACCGAGCGCGCCCCGCGCGACAAGGGCACTTCCCGCGTCGAGCCCCGCGAGGTTCGCTCGTGAAGGACCATCTCGCCAACTTGTTCCTGGCCGCCCTTTTCTCCGTGATGATCTGGTGGGCCATCGGATTCCACCTCATCGAGCAGCGTCAGCTCACCCTCGACTTCCGCATCGAGGTTCCCCGCGACGTCATCGTCCGCTACCAGGGGGAACCCTCCACGGCCAGTGTCCTCGTCCTCCATCAGGCCGTGGAGGTGACCTTGCAGGGACCCAAGGAGCTCATCGACCGAGTCAACCAGCTCGTGGACGACGAAGGGGTCGTTCGCCTGACCGACGAAGACCTGCGCCAGGCCTTCGAGAGGGACCCTCCGCACCTGCTCGTCGACCCGCGCAAGGGCGTCGCCGTCGCCGAGGGCCTCGAAGTCGTCGAGGCAAAGCCCGCCCAGCTTCGCCTCGAATTCGAACGCGTGGAGGACAAGATGGTGTGGGTCCAACCGGGCGACATCGTCGGTGAGCCGGCGCCGGGCTTCCACCGCGGCGAGGTCAGCGTCACCCCACGGCGCCTCGCCGTCCGCGGTCCGGCCTCGCTCCTCGAGAGCGAATACCGCACCTTGCCCGTCGACCTCGGCGGCGCGAACAAGAGCTTCGAGGTCGATCGCCCCCTCGCCTGCCCTCCCGGCGTCGAGGCCCAGACCTTGGTCCGCGTCCGCGTGGAGATCCTCCCCGACCCCGAAGAGCGCGTCTTCGAGTTCCCCGTGGTCCTGACCCTTCCCAAGCCGCAGACCAGTCCCGATGGCTCCACCGCGCCCATCGAACCCCTGCCCTACAAGATCAAGGCGCGTGAGGGCTGGAACGTGAAGGTTCGCCTGCGTGGCCCCAAGCGCACCCTCGAGGACCTCAGGCGCCGCCTCGATCGCGCTCGGCTCACGCCCACCGGAGACCTGCCGGTGGCCTACGTCCCCGCCAGCGAGCTGCCCCGGGAATTCCTCCAAGACGACCGCGACGAGAACTTCCGAGTGGACGTCTCCGGCCTCCCACCCGACGTGGAAGTCGTGGAGCCCCCCACCTTCCCCGTGACCCTGGTGCGGGTGATCCAGTGAGCGCCTACGGGTCCGTGACGCCCGCGCTCATCGACACCCTGCGCGCGGTCGTCGGGCCCGACCACGTCCTCACCGACCCCGAGGAACTCGCCGTCCTTGGCCGCGACTTCACCGAGGACCTGCAGGGTCGTCCGGACGTGGCGGTGGCCCCCGGTTGCACGGCCGAGGTCGCCGAGGTGCTCCGCCTGGCCAGCCGGGAGCGGGTCCCCGTCGTCGCGCGCGGCGGCGGCACGGGCCTCTCGGGAGGCGCCGTCCCCCTCGAGGGCGGCATCGTCCTCAGCACCCGGCGCATGAACCGGATCCTCGAGATCGACCGGGAGAACCTGTTCGCCGTGGTCCAGCCGGGGGTGATCACCCAGACCTTGCAGGACGCCGTGGAGGAGTTCGGGCTCTTCTACCCCCCCGACCCGGCCAGCAAGGGTTCCTGCGCCATCGGCGGCAACGTCGCCGAATGCGCCGGTGGACCTCGCTGTGTGAAGTACGGAATCACCCGCGACTACGTGACCGGTCTCGAAGCCGTCCTTCCCAGTGGCGAGGTCCTGCGCGTGGGCGGGAAGCTCCTCAAAGACGTCACCGGCTACGACCTGGTGGGGCTCCTCGTCGGCAGCGAAGGCACCCTGGCGGTGGTCACCGAGGTCACCCTCAAGCTCATTCCCCTCCCGCGCCGGGTGCGCACCCTCATGGCTCCCTTCCCCAGCCTCGAAGCGGCGGCCTCCGCGGTGGGCGGCATCTTCCAAGCCGGCATCGTGCCCTCGTGCTGCGAGCTCCTCGCCCGGGCGGCCCTGCGCGTGGCCGAAGAGCACGTGGGGCGCAACTTCCCCAACGAAGTCCGCGAAGCCGAGGCCACCCTGCTCCTCGAGGTCGACGGACAGCGGGAAGAGGACGTGGACCGCGACGCGATGGCCCTCGGCGAGCTCTGCCTGCAGCTGGGAGCGGACGACGTGCTGCTCGCGCAGAGTCCCGCGCATGCGCGGGAACTGTGGGCGATCCGGCGAGCCATGGGAGAGGCCGTCAAGGCGCAGGGACCCTACCGCGAGTACGACGTCTCGGTTCCCCGCGCCCGCATTCCCGAGGCGCTTCGCGCCATCGACGAGGTCACCGCGCGCCACGGGGTACGGCATCTCAGCTACGGCCACGCGGGCGACGGGAACCTGCACGTGAACGTGCTCCGCGACGGCCTTTCCCCGGAGCGCTGGGAGGCAGTGCTCGCAGCCTGCGGGCCGGAAATCATCCGCCGCATCGTCGCTTTGGGCGGAACCATCTCCGGAGAGCACGGCATCGGCTGCGTTCAGCGGGAACTCATGCCCCTCCGGCTCGGCCCCGCCGAGCTTCGCCTCTGCCGCGCCATCAAGCAGGCCTTCGACCCGCAAGGCATCCTCAACCCCGGCAAGCTCCTGCCCGACGAGGCCCCGGCGTCGTGACGGAGGAGGAGCCCGGCCTTCCTGCGGGGGAGGAAGTCTCGCCGCCCCGCGAGGGCACGTCCCGGGCCCCCCCGTCCCCTCCGAGCGAGGCTCCCCTCGATGCGGGCTCGACCCAGCGCCTCATCCGCGCCGTGGAGCGGAAGGTCGCCTCGCAGTGGCGCAAGGCCACCGGCGCCTTCCTGGCCTTCACTTCCGGCTTCTCTTGGCGCCGTCCCGACGCCGCGGGCGAGCCGCGCGTCATCGCGCGCAGAGTTCCCAGCGGCCGGCTCCGCCGGCGAACCCCCCGCGCCCGTCTCTGGTTCGGCATCGCCTTTGCGCTCGCCGTCGCCGCCGGTCTGGCCGCCTGGATCTTCGCGTTGCGCGAGCCCCCGCCCCCTCCTCCGGGGCCGCTCTTCCCGCGCTGACCCGCGCGGCCCCCGCCTCAGGGCGAGAGGGGAGGCCCGCGCGCGTTTCAGCGCGATCCCGCGCCGCCTGGATCGCTCCCGCCCCTGCTGCCCGCGCCGTCGCCGCCCGCGCCGTCGCCGCCTGCGTCGTCCGGACCGCGGCCCCCCGGCCCGACGGGCTTGGAGCCCCCGGACCCCTCGGTCCCCTCGTCGCCTTCTCCGGCGTCGCCCGGCGCACCCTCGCCGTTTTCCGTGCCCCACTCCCCCCAGTCGTCTTCATCGGCCGCGGACCCGCTGTTTCCGTCGCCGTCCTCCGTGCCCCACTCCCCCCAGTCGCCGTCCTCTCCTCCGTCATCCGCTCCGCCGCCGTCGGCGCCAGCGCCGCCGCTGCCCGCCGCCGCTTCGACGACGACCTCGAACACGCGCTGCACCAGGTGCCGGCGAGCGTCCACGGCCGTGACCGTGAGGGTGTGGGTCCCCGGCTCGAGTTCTCCCAAGGAGAAGCGAGGCCCGGTGCCGCTCGCCTCCCCCTGCCGCGATCGCCAGCGGATCCGCGCCTCGACCGACGCGATGGCATCGACCTTTCGCCGCGCAGCCTCCAACGCATCGGCCTCGGCGCGCAGCGGCGCCAGCGCTTTGCGCGCGCGCTGCAGTCGCTCTTCGAGCGCGCCTAGGTCGCCCTCGGCGGACACCCCCGCGCGCACCAGGGCGTCCTCGGCCTGCCGAAGCTCCTCTTCCAGGGAGTCGTAGGAGACCCCAAGCCGCTCCTCGGCCGCCCGCAGTGCCTCCAGCGCGCGCCGTCGGTTTCGCTTGGCCTCCTCCAAGGTGACGCCGCCCAGGGATACGCGCGCCGTGAGCCGCACATCCTCGCCCTCCCGCAACGTGAGGCGGGCGGGCGCCGGCGAGCCGTCTTCCCCAAAGACTTCCAGACGCGGAAGCCCATCGAACAGGCCCAGGGAGAGAGAAGGCACGTAGGTGATGAGCAGCAGCGCGGCGAGGAGAACGGCGATGAACAGGACCGAGGCTCGGTAGAGAGCGAACACGGGGCGGCGGAAGCGGAGCGATGCGATGAACAAGTTGATGCCCACCGGCGGCGTGGAGTAGCCAATCTCCAGATTGACCAGGAAGATCACCGCGAGGTGGTAGGGGTCGACACCGAATTCCGCCGCGACGGGTCCGATGAGCGGCACCACGACCAAGGTGGCGCTGAAGATGTCCATCAGGCAGCCGACCAACAGCAGAAAGCCGTTGAGCAGGATCAGGAAGGCCAGACGATCGGAGACCCAGGGAATCTCGTCGATGAGTCCGGTCATCGCTGCCAGCAGGCGCTGAGGGACTTCGTTGACCGTCAACCAATCGGCGAATCCCAGCGCGGTCCCCATGATGAGCAGGATCGCGCCCACGAGCACCGAGGCCCGCCGGACGACCCCGAGCAGTTCGCGCGGGCGAACGTCCCGGTAGATGCCCACCGTGGTGGCCACCACGTAGACCGCGGTGACCGCGGCCGCCTCGGCCGCGTTGAAAAAGCCCTTGTAGATGCCGCCCACGACCAGGAAGGGGAGCGGCAGTTCCCAGGCGGCGGCGCGCAGCGCACGACCGAGTTCCCTCCAGGAGAAGGCATGGCGAGGGACCTTGGTCGCGACGGCCACGACGATCGAGGTCACCCCGAGGAAGAGTACGAGCAACGCCATGGGGACGGCCGCTGCGACGAACAGGCGGGCGATGTCGACGCGGGCGACCAGTCCGTAGACGATGACCGGCAGAGACGGAGCCAGGAGGAGGCCCAAACTCCCCCCGGTGGTAAGCAGTCCCAGGCTGAAGCGTTCTGGGTAGCGCTCTCGAAGCAGGATCGGGAACAGCAGGCCGCCCAGGGCGATGATCGTCACCCCCGAGGCTCCGGTGAAGGCGGTGAAGAAGCAGCAGGTGACCAGGGTCACCAGCGCCAGCCCTCCGGGGAACCATCCCAGGCATGCCCGGCACAGGTTGATGAGCCGGGTCGGCGAGTGGGACTCGCTCAGCAGGGTCCCGGCGAAGGTGAACAGCGGAATGGCGATGAACAGGGGAGAGTCGGCCATGGGATTGAGCCAGGCCGCGAACAGGTTGCCGCCGACCCCCGCCGAGCCGTCGGGATTTACGACGAGCCCCAGGTCGCCGTGGACCTGCGCCTCGGCCGCCAGGCCCAGCAGGGTCACCCCCGCGATGATCACGAAGAGCGGCGTCCCCAAGAGCGCCAGCACCGCGAGGCCGAGGCCGCACACCGCGATCCAGGTGCTGCTCAACCCGCGCACGCGCACCGCGCTCGGCAGCACGCCGCGGGCGACGATGGTCCCGGTCGGGTCGCGCCGACCCACCCCGACGTCGATGCGGGACCCGGGAGGCCCCGCCGGCGCGACGAAGGTCAAGCTGCGCCCGTCGGTGGCGACGTCGGCAGCCTCCAGGCGCTGGCTTCCGAACCAGACTTCGTCTCCCGTCGCGAAGCCCTCTCCGTAGACCGTCAGGCGCTCGCCGCCGCCGGGAGAGACCTCGGCCGGCACCACGCGCGCGGGCCGCGGCCCGTCCTTCGCAGCCCCCACGGGCGTCACCCGGTGGTCCGGGTGGGGCTGGCAGGAAGCGAGCAGCAAGAGGAGCGCAGCCAGGCAGACGCCCAGGCGAGTCCTCCCGGGAAGCGGCGCGCCGAGCTTTGGCGGCGCCCTCACGCGCCCGCCTCCCGCCGCCGCACGAGCACGACCAGATGCGCGGGCGGGTCCGGCCCCGGCGGCACTTCGAGAGGGAGGCGCGCGGTCACCTCCGGCGGGAGGGCCCGCGACGCCTCGCGCTCGGCTCGCTCGCTCTCGCTCTGCCTGCGCCGCTCGCTGTCGGCGAGGGCTTCGACGGCGGCTTCCGGATCTCCGGCACTGATGCGGAGGTCGCCTTCGTCCGCGGAATCGGGAACGACGTGGGGAGCCAGCTCGGGAGCGGTGTCGTGCGTGGAAAGGTCGGCGTCGGAGACGTCGATCAGGTCGCTCGAGTCGAGGACGACCTCCCCCTTGCGCATGACGGGATCCTTGACGTCCTCGTCGTCGTGCAGGGCGTGCGCGAAGTAGGCCGGGATTTCGTCGGTGGAGCGAATCGAGGGCGGCGGCCGCTGACCGCGTCGTGCTGCGTTTCTCACGGGCAGCTCGTCCGAGTCGCCCTCGGGGCCCGCCAGGAGGTCCTCCGGTTCGCGGCGGCCGCTGCCGAGCGCCGCGCGGACCTCCGCCCGGGCGCTCTCCGTGTCCTGCGCACGGCCCTTCCCCGCCGCGGCCGGTTCTTCGCTCGGATGCTCGAGCAGGAGCGCCACCGCGTCGTTCTCCTGCGCTCGCTCGACGGCGGACAGCTCTCGTTCCTCGGCTTGCGCGCGGAGGCGCGCGTAGCTCTCGTCGTCGAGAAGAAGCGCCTCCAACACGCGAAGCGCGAAGCGCCAAGCGATGAGCGCAAGCCCCAAGGGCACCACGACCAGGAAGGGCCAGCGCGGGATCGCCCAACCGAGGCGCTCGACCGAGAACAACGGCTCCGCACCGCCCCGGAGCCACGGCTGAACCTGCAGGCGAAGCATGTAGACGGAGCATACGGCGAGGAGCAGGAGCACCACGCCGAGGGCGGCCCCCTGGGTGATCGCGTCGACGCGGCGACGGCCCCGCGAGGAGAGGAGCTTTGGCAGGGCCTCGATGCTGATGTGCCGGCCTTGGGCGGTCGCCAGGCTCGCCCCGAGCAGCCCCACCCAGATCACCATGTGGCGGGCCACGGTCTCGAACCACGGGACCGGGTCGGGAAACAGCCCCGAGCCTTGCACCAGGCGGAGGAACACCTGCGCGAACGCGAGCGCGATCATCAGCGCGAGGCAGGCGAAGCACAACGCCACCTCCGCCCGCTGCACCTTCGCGTCCAGGCGGCGCAAGAACGCGAGCGGCGCGGGCAGTCTCGGTTCGTCTGCCGGCGAAGCCATGCTCATGGAGAGGAGGGAGGGCTATCGACCCTTGGCGCGCTCCTCGGCGATGATCTCACGCACGCGAGCAAGCGTCTCGGGCCGCCAGAGGGTCCCCGCCAGCGAGTCGGCCACCTCGGCGCCGAGCTTCTTGTAGGTGGGCATTTCCTCGACGGGGATGGGCACCACCTTGATGCCGTTTTCCTGCAGCTCGCGGATGGTCTCCTCGTTCTTGGCGGCGACCTCGTCGCACACCCGATCGAGTCGCTTGCGAGCGACCGAGAGGATCCGCGCGCGCACCGGCGCGGGGATCTTGTTCCATTCGCGCGCGTCGACCAGGAGAGCTCCCGTCCCATGACCCACGGTCATCCGGCTCATGTACTTCACCTGCCGGTGCCACTGGAGGCCGACCAGTCCGTAGGGAGAGTTGTAGACCGAGTCGACCATGCCCGTGTTGAGGGCGGTCAGCACGTCGGGGAGCGCCAGGGGGACGCCCGCCAGTCCGAACTTTTCGAACACGCGGTTGGCGAGGGGGTCGGCCTGCCACACCCAGATCTTGCGCTGGCGCAGCTCGGCCAGGTTCCGTGCGGGAACCTTGGAGAACACGTAGGCCCAGCCGACCTCCGCCCAGCCGAGGAAGACGAAGCCCTTCTCGGCGAGTCCTGCGCGGAACTCCTCCTCGAAGGCGCGCTTGACCGCGTCGATCTCGCCCTTCCCCTCGTAGAGGAAGGGCACCTCGAGGATGCGCATCTCCGAGAGGATCTGTCCCAGGCCGATCCCGGTGAACAGGCCGCCGCCCAGGGTGCGCAGCTTGATCTTCTCGATGACCGCGCCCTCCTCGCCCATGCTGCCGTTGGCGAAGAACTTGAACACGACCCGCCCCTTGGTCCCGCGGGCGACGGCGCGCTTGATGTCCTCGAGCGCCTCCATCCACACGGTCCCCTCGGGCGCCTGGGTGGCGATCTTGAGGACCACCTTGGGCGGGGGCGGAGGCGGCGGCGGGTCGGCCACGGCCAAGCCGGGGATCAGGAGCCCCAGCGCGAGGCAGCTCGCACGAACGCCAGACATGTCCACTCCTCCTCGTCCCCCGTCGGCCGAGGTCGGGCGCTCATTCACCGCCGCGACCCCTTTCCGGAGGGTCCTCGTCCTTGCCCGCGCCGCCCCCGCCGCCGGAGGCTTCGCCCCAGGCGCCGGCGTCGTCTCCCCAGGCGCCGTCATCCCCGTCGTCCTCCGCAGCCCACGGGTTCTCCGCGCCAGGGGGCGGGATGATGTTGTGCTCTTCGGGGTCGGCCAGGAGCGAGAGCGCTCGCTGACGCGCCACCGCGTTGCTCAGGGCCTGCTCGGGCCACAGAGCGGGGTCTGCCCGCACCACCCGCGCCAGGGTGCCGAACCACTCGTCCCAGGCGCGCTGCTGCGCGGCCTGGATCTCTTCGGGACCGGCGGCCGGCGGCGTGGCCGCCAGCCCGGGGGCGTAATACTCGGCCCGGAGGACCTGGGCCAACAGGTGCCGACCGCCTGTGATTCGGTCCACCGCTGCGAAGTGCTCGCGACCGCGCTCCGGATCCCCGCCCAGGGTCTTGGGGAGGAGGGTGTAGCGGATGGCGAAGAAGAGATGCGGCCCTCCGTAGTAGTAGTTCTCGTCGAGGGCCAGGACGCGCTCGAGGACCCGGTCGACGCGGTCGAGGTCGAGGATCTGCTGGGGGTCGTCGCGGTGCAGGTTGACTTCTGCGCCTCGGGCGAAGCCCCACCAGAACAGCGCCGGCACGGCGTCCTCGCCCACCTCGGCGAGCATCGCGGTCAGCTCGTCGAGGGCCGCGGAAGGCAGCGCCTCGGCCAGCGCCTCATTCTCCTCGCGGAGCGCGGCCAAGGCCGCGCGTTGCGCCTTCCGGTAGTGGGCGGTGGCCCACTCGGGGTCCTCCGCCTCCAAGAAGGCGAAGGCGAAGGTGGCGTTCATCTCGGCCTGCAAGAGGCGCAGTTCGGGGTTCCGCGGACTGGCGGCAGCGAAGCCGTTGATTTGCGCCAGGAGCGCCGGGCCCGCCTCGCGGGCGTAGCGCGGCACCGTCTCGCGCTGGAAGTCGTCTCGGACAATGGCAAGCAGCCCGGTGGCGTTGTCCGCCGCCAGCTTCTCGATGGAGCACCCGCTCGCCAGCAACACCAAGACGCTGCCGAGGAGCCGCCCGCCGGGTTCCAGCCGCCGCACGCGCCGACTCACCTGGGCGCGTCTCCGCCACGGAGCAACCGCCGGGCTCGCCGCCGTGCGCGCAGCCGCTCCTCGATCATCTCCCGGGCTGCTTGCTTCAGCTCCGCACGCCGCTCGGGAGAGATCGCCGGCAGCTCGTCCTCTTCGCCGGTCTCCTCCCCGGGGTCGCCGCCGGTTTCTCCCCGCTCGGCGAGTTGGCGCTCGTACTCCTCCTCGGAGGAGTACTCGACCATGCGGTGCTCCGGGCGGTCCTTCCCGGCGGTCTGGGACATCGAGCGCGCTCCGTGCGTCGCGGGGCCTGGGGGGCGCGGATTCTACCGTCTCCGCCCACCCAGCGGAATCGGGGATGCCGCGCCCACCAGCCCCGGAGCCACGCCCTCCTCCGTGTGGGATAGTGAGCCCGTGGAGCACCGCTTCGGGATCGACTTGCAGGGGCTCATCGACCTCCTCTCCCGCCACCTCTACAGCGGTCCCGAGGTCTACCTGCGCGAGCTCCTCCAGAACGCCGTGGATGCCATCGCGGCCCGGCGCCGGCTCGACCCCGCCCACGCGGGCCGCATCGAACTCGAAGTCCTCGGCGCGGACCCTCCCACCCTCTTGGTCGCCGACGACGGAGTGGGCCTCACCGAGGAGGAGGTCCACGGTGTGTTGGCGACCATCGGACAGAGCTCCAAGCGCGGCCCCGGCGTCGAGCGCCCGACGGACTTCCTCGGCCGCTTCGGGATCGGCCTCCTCTCGGGCTTCCTCGTCAGCGACGAGCTGGTGTTCATCACGCGCAGCGCTCGTCGGCCCGACGCTCCGGCCCTGGAGTGGCGCGGTCGGTCGGACGGCTCCTACGCCCTGCGGCCACTCACGCGCTCCGTGGGCGTCGGCACCCGCGTCTACCTGCGCGCGCGCCCCGGACGCGAAGCCCTCTTGGAGACCGCTCGGGTCGAGGGGCTGGCCCGGCGCTACGGGCGCCTCCTCGAAGTCCCGATCCTCCTCGTCGGGGGACCCACGCCGCGCCTCCTGAACGACGACCGCCCCCCCTGGCGCGCCGCCGCGCTCGACCCCGCCACCCGGCGAGAAGAGCTCCTGGACTACGGCGAGACGCTTTTTTCCGAGCACTTCTTCGACGCGGTTCCCATCGAGGAGCCGGACCTCGCCGGGGCGGCCTACGTCCTTCCCTACCGGCCCAGCCTGGCCACTCCGCCCCGTCACCGCGTCTACCTCAAAGGGATGCTCGTCGGCGACCGGGTCGAGAACCTCGTCCCCGAGTGGGCCTTCTTCGTCCGTTGCGTCGTAGACGCGCGCGCTCTCCGCCCGACGGCGTCGCGCGAGCGCCTCTACGAGGACGAGGCCCTTTGCGCCGCCCGCCGTCGCATCGGCGTTTGTCTGCGCCGCTACCTGCGCGATCTCGCGCGCGCCGACGCGGCGCGCTGGCGGCGCTTCTTGAGCCTGCACGCCCTGTCCATCAAGGCGGTCGCGCTCCACGACGACGAGCTCTACGGGCTGTTCGTGGATCGCCTTCCCTTCGAGACCAGCCTGGGGGAGCTGACCCTTCCCGACGCGCGCGCGCACGCCGGCGAGCTGCTCTACGCGCGCAGCGTCGACGCCTTCCGCCAGGTCGCCGCGGTGGCCGCTGCGCAGGGGCGCTGCGTCATCAACGCCGGCTACACCTACGACGAAGACCTGCTGCGCCGCTACGCCGAACTCCGACCCGGCGCTCGGGTTCGCCCCCTCGACCCCGACGAGCTCGCCGAGGGCTTCGATCTTCCCTCGCCCGCGGAGAGGGAGCGCCTCGCCCCCTTCCTCGCGCGCGCCGAAGAAGCCCTCGCGCCCTTCGACTGCGCGCCCCGGCTGCGGCGCTTCCGCCCCGATGCCCTTCCCGCCCTCTACACAGCCGACGAGGACGCCGTCCTTCGCCGCTCCCTCGACCGCGCGCGCGGAGAGACCACGGAGTCGTGGTCGGGAGTGCTGGGCGACCTCCGCAGCGGGATCGACGCAGCACCGGCGCGGCTGTTCCTCAACCTGCGCAACCCGCTGGTTCGGCGGATGTCCGCCCACACGGACCCTTCCCTGCAGCGCCGCTGCGTGGAACTCCTCTACGTCCACTCCCTCCTCGCCGGCTCTCGGCCCCTGGGTCCACGAGAACTCTCCCTCTTCAGCGACGGTTTGCTGGGCGTCATCGAGTGGGGCCTCTCGGAGCACGGCGCATGAAGCGGACAGGCGACGCGCCGAGTGCAGGGCGTTCGGGATCGCGCGCGGCCCGGGGGCCGGCGCGGTGACCTTCATGATCTACGGGGCCTACGGCTACACCGGTCGCCTGGTGGCCGAGCAGGCGGTCGCCGAGGGCGATGCCCCCCTCCTCGCCGGCCGCCGAGCGGAACCCCTGCGTCGGCTCGCCGACGAATTCGGCCTGCCCTGGCGCGTGGCCTCGCTCGAAGACTCCGCCGGCCTGCGGTCCGCCCTCGAGGAGGTGGAGGCCGTCATCCATTGCGCGGGCCCCTTCTCCCGCACCAGCCGCCCCATGCTCGACGCGTGCCTGGCCACGGGTCGCCACTACCTGGACATCACCGGCGAGGTGGACGTCTTCGAGGCCGTCCGCGCGCGCGACGCGGAGGCACGCGCCGCCGGCGTGGTGCTCCTCCCCGGTGCCGGCTTCGACGTCGTCCCCTCCGACTGCCTCGCCGCCGCCCTCGCCGAGCGCCTCCCCGGCGCCGACGCCCTCGAGCTCGCCTTCGCTACGGAAGGGGGCGGGCTCAGCCCCGGGACCACCAAGACCGCCCTCGAGGGCCTCCCCCGCGGCGGCCTCGTGCGGCGAAACGGCCGCCTCGAACACCGGCCTCCCGCCCACCGCACGCGCCTCGTCCCCTTCTCGGACCGTCCCCGGCGCTGCGCGGCCATCCCCTGGGGCGACGTCAGCACTGCCTACCAGAGCACCGAGATTCCGAACATCACCGTCTACACCGCCCTCCCCGGCCCCGCCCTGGCCCTCGTGCGCCTCGCCCACCTGGCCCGAGGCCTTCTCGCGCGGCCCTCGGCGCAGGCGCTGGGGCGGCGGGCCGTCGAGGCCCTGGTGCGCGGCCCCGGCCCCGAAGCCCGCCGCCGAGCGCGCACGCACCTATGGGGCCGGGTGAGCGTCTCCGACGGCGCCTCCCTCGAGGGCACGCTCGACGTCCCCGAGGGCTACTCGTTTACGGCCCGGGCCGCGTTGGCCTGCGCCGAGCGCATCCTGGCCGGCGAGGTGCCCCCCGGCGCAACGACCCCCTCCCTCGCCTTCGGCGCCGATTTCGTCCTCGCCCTCCCCGACGTGACCCGGCGCATCCCCCGCTGAAGCGCCCTGCCGCTCCGGACTCCGGAGGACGCGGAGCCCCGGGGCGGCGGCGAGCGCCCTACGCGCCAACGGACCCGGATGACGCAACGCTGCGGGCAGGCCGGCTGGGAAGACCAGCCGAAGCGCGAGGAGGTCCGGTAGCTTCCGCGGTGGGACCGACGAGCGACGCGGTCGCGGCCCCCGCAAAGGACCTGCTAGGCTGAGGGACGTGCGAAGCGTCGCGGGCTATGCCATCGAAGGCGAACTCGGGCGCGGCGCCATGGGCGTCGTCTACCGGGGCCGCGACCCCGCGGGCCGTCCGGTCGCCCTCAAGCTCCTTCTGCACACCGGTTCGCGAACCGCGCGCGAGCGCTTCCTCCGCGAGGCACGCCTCTGCGCCGCCCTCGATCACCCGCACGTCCTCCGCGTCCACGGCGCCGGCGAGGACCAGGGCCGCCCCTACATCGTCTACGAGCTCCTCCCCGGCGCGAGGCCCCTCGACGCCCGCTGCGCCCCCACGCTGCGGGAACGCTTGCTCCTCCTCCGCGACGCCGCCCGCGGGCTCGGTCACGCACACGCGCGGGGCATCGTGCACCGCGACGTGAAACCCCAGAACCTACTCGTCGGACGCGACGGAGTCGTCAGGGTCGCCGACTTCGGCATCGCCTCCGGAACCGACCTCGAACGACTCACCCTGAGCGGCGCCCTGGTGGGCACCCCCAGCCACATGGCTCCGGAGCAGGTCGCGGGGCAGCGCGACGCCTTGGGCCCCACGACCGACGTGTGGGCCCTGGGGGTCGTCCTCTACGAGCTCGTGTGCGCCGAGCTCCCCTTCGTCGCCCGGAGCCTCCCCGAACTGGCCGGCGCCGTCCTCCACGGGCCCCGCCCGCGTCTGCCCGCCGCAGAAGGCATCCCCCCTGGCCTCGACGAGGTCCTCGCCCGCTGCCTCGACCGCCGACCGGAGCGCCGCTTCCCCGACGCCGTTGCCTTCGCCGACGCCCTCGAGCGCGTCCTCGCCGGCGCGGGCGAGCCGCGCCGTCCACGGCGCCCTCTTCTCGTCGCCGGCACGCTCCTGCTCGGCGTTGGCGTCGGCGGCGCCGCCTGGTTCCTCGCCGGAGGCCGTGCCGTCCGCTCCGCCGCCGCGACCGCGCCGCCGCCTCCTGCCGACGCGACCGTGCCTGCGGCGGAGCGAGCGGACGCGCGAGGCCGCGCGCAGGCGGGCCGCCCCGGCACGACCGCGGACCTTCCCCGCCCGTCGCCGCGGCCGCGCCTTCCCTTTCCCCAGCGAATCTTCGCCCCCTATCCCTTGGACGGGCCCCTTCCGGGCGAGTCCTCCCCCTGGGTTCGCGAGTTGCGTACGCGCGCGGCCGGCGGCGACGCACGCGCCCTCGCCCTTCTCGCCTACTGCGTGGGCGGTGGCTACGGCGTCGCGCCCTCGCCCGACGGCAAGTTGCACCTGCTGCACGACGCGGCCCACCGCGGCCATCCCCAGGCTTGCACCTTTCTGGGGGTCCACGCCTTGCGCGGTCAGTTCGTCGAGGGAGGAAGCCTGTTCGAGCCGCGCCCCAACCCTGCCGTCGCCGCCCGCTGGTTCCGGATCGGCGCCGCGGGAGGCGACCCCCTCAGCGCCTGGTGGCTGCTGCGCCTCATTCGCCGCGGCGAAGTCGCGGGGACCCGCGGCGAGACCGAAGAGCTTGCCGCGCGCATTCCCCCCGAGCTCGAGCCCCCCGT
>RFHU01000239.1 GCA_003695705.1 Planctomycetota bacterium | reverse complement strand
GCAGAGGGCTCCTCGGTCCGGCCGAGGCGCGAGGCGTCCGGGCGACGAGCTCGGTCCGGGCTCTCGTCCACGCGCCCCTGACGCAAGGACTTGGCGCGATGGACCGCCCCGGGGTCAAGGCAAGCCCGAGCCCTCCCCGATAGCTCTCAGAGGGAGGTCCCCGTGAGCGAACAGCGCCCCAGCGATCCCTCGCTGCTCGAACGCCTCGCGGCGCTCTGGCGGCGCGCCGCCCCCTCCAACGCGGACTTCGCTGGCTGCGTCGCCCCGGCGCGCGACTTCTTGGGCGCCGTGTTCCAGCGCTCGCCGCGGCCCGAAGTGCGCGCCCGGCGGCGCCGGCGCGAGGCGTCCCAGCTCCCCTTCGACCTCTACCTCGCCCTCGCGGCCCGCTCGCAGCCGCTGCACCGCCGCGGGCCCATCGACCCCTTCTCCTGCTTCGAGCGACGCGGGGTTTCGGCCACCCACGACGTGGAGTTCCTCACCCGCCTCGACCCCGGCGACCGCCTCGCGGAACGCTACCGACCCTTCGGCGTCGTCCGCCTCTACCGGGGCGGGAACCCCTTGCCCCGCCTGGCGGACGCCACGGGCTTCTGGGCGACGCTGCGGGAGGACCTCGGCCTCGAACGCGTCCCCGACGCCCGGGACTTCCTCCGCGCCCAGCCCGAGGATGTCCCCCGCGGCGCGTCCCCGGCGTACCGCTACCGCCTCGCCCGCTCCGGCTCGGCGCGCGTGTTCGCGCGGATCGGTCGCCGCCGGGTCTTCACGGGCGAAGTCCTCGACGCCCTGCGCACGCACCTCTCGCCCGCCCAGGCCGTGTCCTGGCTCGAAGAGGCCTTCGCAGAGCCGCTCCGCCCGGGAGAGATCCGGCACCGCTACTACCTGGCCGCGGACGGGCGTCTCCTTCTGGTGCGACACCACTGGCGCAAGGGCAAGCGCCTCTATCGCGCGGAGACCAGCGCCGAGGCGCAGCGCCTCTGCGCCAGCAGCGGTCCCTTCCGGCGCCTGCGCGCTCCCCTGCGCCGGGCCGCCTGAAGGCGCGGCGCCATCACTCGGCCCCAGCGGGCGGCGGGCAAGGGTCGAGGCCGGGCACGCGCCAGGCCTCTCCGCCGCAGCGCAGGACGCCTGCCTTCAGGCGCCAGTCCCCCGAGAGCGCGACCCGCCGGGACGGGCGCCCCGGGGCATAGGCCCCAGCCCAGCGGCCGTGCTTCTCCGCGTAGACGCAGAGGAGTTCGCCTCCCTGCCACGAGAGGTGCTCGACCCGGCAACCGAAGTAGGGGTTGTGGGTTTCGAGGGGCCACTCCCAGGACTCCCTGCCGCGCCGCGCGCAAAGGCGGAAGGAGACCTCCATGCGGCCGCCCCGCAGCTCGCGCGCCCGGCCCGCGACCCAGGCCAGCCCGCCGCGCTCCGCATCCACCGCGCCCGCGAGGAGCTCGTCCTCGGTCCCGTCCGGCTCGACGAGCACGCGGGGCCGTCCGAGGGTGCGCGCCACGGCCGCGAGCGTGGCTTCGTCCGCCGCGTCCGCCGCGTCCTCCGCGCCGTGAGGGGCGGGGATCGGCGCCCAGCCGTGGCGCGCGGGGTTCGGCCGCCCGGAGGGGTAAGCGCGCTCGGTCAGCGACCCGCCCCCCGCAGGACGCCGTTCAGCCCGCCCCGTCCGCTTCGGTCGCCCAGGAGCGCGGCGTCCCGGCGAGCGAGCTCGGCGACTTCCGCTCGGGCGCGGTCGAGGGCCCCGAGCGCCCCCGGCGAAGCCACGCCGCGCAGGGCGTCGAGAAAGGCGAGCTCGTCCTCGTAGGCCTGCAGACGGTTCGCGCTCACCTCGCGCAGGGCGAAGGCGAAGCGGCGCCGCGCCCAGAAACCGCTCGCGTCGAGGGCGACGCCGTCGAGGTAGGCCCCCTCACGCCGCGGGCCCTCGTAGACCCGCCGCAAGACCTCGGCGCGCTCGCGCTCGTAGGCCTGCATCGCCTCCGCCAGGCGCCGTTCCAACGCCGCGCGGTCGGCCGCGAAGCGCGCCTCCACCGCGGCGTCGAGGTCGCCGTGCCGGGCCAGGAGCCGCGCCCGCAGCGCCGCGGCGCCGGGCCCCGCGAGGCGGTCCCGCAAGGCGCGCTCGCGGTCGGCGAGGAGCTTCGCGTCGCGGGCGGCGCGCCCAAGCCGCCCGAGGTAGCGCGCCTCGGCGGCGTCGAGGTCGGCGAGGAGGAGGTCGCGCCAATCCTGGTGGGCCGCTCGCAGGCGTGCCAGGGCGCTCGCGAAGGCCTCGGCGTCGTCCCCGCGCGCCGCCCGCAGCGCGGCCCGGCCCGCCTCGGCGACCTCCCGCCGGGCGGCGCGTTCGTCGAGGGCCGCCCGCGCGCGCTCGGCGAGGGCCTCGCCGAAGTAGAGGACCACCGCGGTCTCGGCGGCGGAGTAGAGCCACGCCCCGGCGCGGGCCAGGCTGCGCAGGCGAGCCCCCGCGCGCAGCAGGTGCCCCGCGCGCTCGGCCCGCCCGAGGTCGTAGACCCAGGAGACGCCCGCCAGGCCGGCCTTGACGGCGGTGGCGGAGAGGGCGAGGGCGCCCAGGTCGATGGCGAAGGCCTTCCCGTCGAAGCGTCCGGAGACCAGCTCGGGGAGGGCCATGCCGAGGGCGAGGGTCACGTTGGTGCGCAGGACGTTGCTCACGAAGCGCGGCTTCACGTGGCGGGCGAGGAAGCGCGAGTAGGCGACGTTGCCCGCGTGGGCTCCCGCGCTGAAGAGGCCGTAGGTGAGGAAGAAGTCCGTCGTGAGGAGGCCCCCGAAGAATTCCTCCAGGCGCAGGCGGTCCCCCGTGCGCGCCACGACCGCCAGCTCCTTGAGGAACAGAGCCAGGCCGAAATGGAGCAGGCCCGCGCCGTGGGCGCGGGCTCCCTCGGCGGAGAGGCGCCCCCAGTCGATGGTGCCGTCGGCGCGGCGGTAGGAGGCGAAGCGGTCGGGGAGGCCCGCCGAGGCCCGGGCCATGGCGACCTCGCGGCCCCTGGGGCTCCCGTAGCGCCCGAGGCCCTTCAGGGCGTAGAGGGCGTCGGCGAGGGTGGAGCCGCCGCGCGCGAACAGGTCCACGGCGGCGCGCAGGTCGGCGCGCTCGAAGGGCGTCGCGCGCCCCGCCGCGCCGCCGCGGAGGGCCGGCGTCCGGGCTACGGCGCGCACCGCCTCGGCGTCGGCCACGCGCTCGCTCCGCACCCCGCCGGCGTGGGCGAGCTCGTGGGCGAAGAGCAGGGCGAGCACCTTGGCCCGCGCGGGCGAAAGGGCGCTGCCGGCACCGGGCAGGGCGAGGACGGCGTTCAAGGCGGCGGTCGAGGCGCGCACCGTGTGCGTCTCGGGGCGGTACTCCACGAGGCGCTCGGATCCCTCGACGACCTCCAGGCGTGCGTCGCGCACCCGCTCGGCCGCCTCCGCCGCGCGGCGCCCCTCGCCCGGTGCCAGCTCCCCCGCGCGCTCCGTGAGGCGCGCGGCGACCGCTTCCCGTGCGCTCTCGAAGAGCGCCTCGAGCGCCGCCCCGTCGAGGCGGAGCGGAGGCGGAGGACCGCGGGGCCCGCGGGGGACGGCGAAGCCCGCGGGCGGGGCCAGCCGCTCGCGCGCGAAGGCAAGGGTCTCGCGGTCGACGCGCTCGAGGGCCGTGGGGTCGGCCGCCACCGCGTCGAGGGCAGCCAGGCGCAGCGCGCGCAGGGACTCCGCCGCGGCCCGCTCACCGCCCCGCGCGCGGGCGAGCAGCTCGCGCGCGGCGTCCCCACCGCGCCGCGCGAGGCGCGAAAGCAGCTCGACCTCCACCAGGGCGCCCACCAACTCGGCGCGGGTGACCTCGACGGCGCGAGCAGCCGCCCCCGGTTCGGGCATCACGTTGCGACCGACCCGCAGGCCCGTGAATTCCATCCGCCGCTGGAACTCGGCCTCGCTCGGGTAGACCATCACCGCCACCTTGCGGCCGTACTTGCGCCCGAGCTCCGCCAGGCGCTCGTGGAGGCGCGGGAGCGGATCCGGCGCGGTGCGCAGCCCGGTCGTGCGCCCGCGCACGGCGCGCGGTCGCTCGCGGGCCACGAGGTCGAAGAGTTCGCGGGAGACGACGGCGCCGTCGTAGTCCGAACTCCCGGGCCCCTTGCGGTCGAAAGTGCGCAAGGTGCCGCTCGGATCGAGGAAGGGGATCCCGCTCGACGAGCCGGCCACGAGCACGCGCTCGACCTCCACCCCCGTGGCCTCCCGCACCGCCCGGCGCACGTCGGCGGCGAAGGCGCGGAACTCCTCCACGCTCATGCGGCGGGTGGGGGTCACCAAGGGCGTGCGCACCCCCCCTTCGGGGAGCAGGACCTCCACCGCGCCGTCGGCGGCGAGCCGGGCGGTGACGCGGCCTCCGTCGAGGCGCGGGTCTCCGGGGGCGACCCGGAGCACCCGGGCGCCGCTCGCTTCGAGGCGCCGGAGAAGGTCGGCGACTTCGTCCGCACGGGCTGCCGGCGCCCACGCCAGGGCCGCGCCCACGAGCAACAGGAGGCAGACGAAGAGGCGGCGCATGGCGAACCCGAACGCAAGGGGGGGGCCAGGGGCAAACCGCTGCAACCAAATCGCTTACGAGATCCGCACCGCCTCGGCCGCTGAAACGTTGAGACGCATCCGGTGGCCCCGGGCCGTCGCCGGACCCCTCGCCCGCAGACGGACCGCCCCGCTTGCCGGCCCTCGCCTTCGCGGCCGGCCGCCCGCGCCCGCGACCCGCCGGCCTCGGCCCTCCGGTCGGCGGTGGGGAAAGGATCGGTCCGAACGACGATCTCTCCGCTCCGCTCCTTCGCCCTGTCAGGAACTCCGTACTCGAAGAGTGGAAAGGGTGTCTGGAAAACCAAACAGGATCGACCGCGCGCAGGGGGGTTCCGGAAAGGCAAGTGCTTTGCTCTTGCCCTTTCCCGAGAGCGGAGGAAGGCATGCCCCCAGCGCGTCGTCGTCGAACCAAGGCTGTTCCCCTCGGCCCGTGGGTGCGCGGGCGCGACCGCGTTCGCGCGCGGGCGAGCGAGCGCGGCCAGGCCTTGTTCCTGGTCGTGGTGACCATGGTCCTCGTGGTGGCCGTGGGCGGCGCCATGCTCGGGGTGGCCCAGCAGAACACCCGGCGGGCCTACGCCTCGCGCATCGAGGCCGACCTCGGCAACGCCGCACGGGCCGGCCTCGCCCAGGGCAAGTTCGCCCTCTGGGACCGCTTCGTCGCCTGGAACGGGGCCCAGGCGCACCCGAGCGGCTGGAACCCGCCCGGCAACTACGTCGAGGCCCGCGACTACCTCGACAACCAGCTCGCGGCGCAGAACCCGAACATCGCGACGAACCTCGCCGACGGCGCCACCGTCGAGCTGTTCACCCTCCGCTTCGCCCCCGACATGGCCGGCGCGGGCACGAGCGGTCTTCCGATCTGGGTGCGCGTCACCGCCGAGCGACACGACGTGGGCCGCGACACCTACGTGGTCCTCCGCTCCGAGGCCACGAACTGGGACACGGTCGGCGGCACCGTGAGCCGCGCCAGCGCCGAGGCGGCGGGCATCGACGCCCAGGGCCGCGTCTCCGAACTCGTCCTCCGCTTCGGCGGCGGCACCTTCCAAGGCTTCAGCTTCGCCCTCCTCGCCAACGCGGTGAACTGCACCTTCTGCCACGCAGACATCGACAACGTCGAGCGGGTGTTCAACACCGACCCCTCCCTCTACGGGACCTTCCACCGCGTCAAAGTCGCCGCCCTCGAGACCATGGAGCTCCGTCCCGGCGCGGACTCGGTCATCGCCGGCACCCTCTATTCGCGCGGCATCCTGGTGGACACCCGGGGCAACCAGCTCGACCCGGCGACCAGCGGCGCCTTCAACTCGAGCGGCCTGCAGACCGTGGTCATGGACGCCAACGGCCTCCTCGACCAGGACCCGTCGACGGGCGCCCTCACCCCCACCCGCTTCGCCGAGGCGACCAAGGACGGGAGCGGCAACTACAACCAGGCGAACGCGTCCTTCTACCAGAACTACCCCACCGACCCCGCCCTGCAGGTCGACGGCGCCCTCCCCGACCGCTTCCCGCCCGTCATTCCCGACAACGCCGGCGACGACGACCCGAGCAAGCCCGAGTACGGCAACCGCATCATCGACGACGCCGAATGGAACGCCCACACCTCCCTCGGCGGCTTCACCGGCAGCATCAGCGGCGGCGAATCGCGCACCCTGGTCCCGAACAACGCGAACTACACCCAGACCCGGCTCCCCGACGGGAGCGGGAGCTCGGGCTTCGACGAGAACGCCCTGGTCACCGGCGTGGTCTCGGGCAAGAGCGCCTTCCTGGTCGGCTCCGACGCCAACCCGCTCGTCATCGACGGGAAGGTCGCCTTCGACGGCGACGTGTTCATCTCGGGCACCGTCAAGGGCAAGGGGCAGATCCTCGCCCGCGGAAACATCTACATCCTCGGCGACCTGAAGTACGCCGACGGCACCGACGGGGCCGGCAACCGCACCTTCGGCCTCGCCGCCGACGGGACCACCGAAAACCTGGTCGCCTACGCGGCCGGCGGGAACATCGTCCACGGCGCCTACCTCATGGGGCACAACTGGGACTACCGCAAGGTCACCGGGGAGCGCGGCGACCGCGGCCAGTCCAGCGGGAGCTGGGCCCTGCAGGAAATCGGCTGGTGGAACCGCACCGAGTTCACCCGCGCCATGCCCTACTACGACCGAGCTCGCCGCATGCCCACCGCCGACCCGGGCGACCCCGCCCACCCCAACCCGCCCAACAGCGGCTACATCCCCGGCTACAAGCCGCGCTTCTACACGATCAAGGACGGCGGCACGGTGTGGCTCTTCGCGCCCGACGACGGCTTCCGCGACTACTCGCGCCAGACCATCTACTGGGACAACGACAAGGGCTACTGGGTGGGCGACGGCGACGCCAACACCTACAGGAAGTCCATGACCCTCGACGACGTGCTCGACCGCATGAAGCACGAGCACGACCACGCCGGAACCCACGACCCCCTGGACGGGGTCTGGAACGACCTCAAGGCCAAGAAGTACGTCCAGTCCGCCTTGGACCCCAAGATCATGGACCAGGACACCTTCCGTCAGCTCCAGCTCAACGAAGACCGGTCCCGCTCGCGGGGCAAGTTCCAGCTCGACGGCCTCTTCTACACCGCCAACGGCATGCTCTTCATGTCGCGCAGCAACGAGAGCGGCCAGGGGCGGATCCAGTTCAACGGCGCCGTGGTCGCCGCGGACACGGGGATCCTCGCAGGCCATGGCGTCGAGCTCAACTACGACGCGCGCACGGCCACCGAGAACCTCTTGAACGTCGTCGACAACTCGGTGGTGGAAGTCTTCGTGGTGGCCGAGCGCCACGGGGTGCTCCCGTGAGGCGCGCGGGAACGCGGCGTGGCCTGACCCTGGTCGAGGTGGTGGTGGCCCTGGCCCTCCTCGCCCTGGTCGTCGCCGGCTTCGCCAGCCTGACCTCGAGCTCCCTTCAGCAGACCAGCCGCTCGCGGCCGGCAATGATCGCCCAGCAGACCGCGGAGCGCGTCATCGAACACATGCGGGCCGACAGCAAGAACGCGGCCTTCTCCGCCTGGTGGACCTCGACCACCAAAACCAACATCGGCGGCAAGAACTGGGCGACGGGAAATTTTCCCGACTCCACCCCCGGCGAGTTCCTGGCCGCCTGGACCAACGCCGCCGGCACGGGGCTCCTCGACCGGAAGGTCGTCTCCTACCCGAGCGACGCCAACGCCTTCCTGCGGGTGCGCTTCCTCAACGAGAGCGAATACGCCGCCCTCTGGGGCCTGGCCAGCCCCGTCGACCTCGACCCCCCCTTCGACGACGCGACCGACATCGACGCCGGCGCCACCGACCCCACCGCCGCCTACTCCATGCTCCCCGTCCTCGTGGAGGTCCGCTGGCGCGACGAGGGCGGCGAGCGGCGCTACCAGCTCAAGACCGTCCTCATGGACGCGCCCCAACTCGACCCCACGCGCTGAGGAGCCTTCGCCCGAATGAACGCCCCCAAGCGAGCCCTGACCCTGGTCGAAGTCGCCGTGGCCATGACCGTGTTCCTCATCGTCGCCGCGGGCATGGCGAGCCTCGTCGGCAGCACGGCGACCTCCTCGAACGTCGTCCTCACCAGCACCGACGTGCAGGTCGACGCCGAGCGGATCCTCGCCGAAGTCCGCCGCGAGCTCTCCCTCACCGGGGCCGGGTCCTCCTCGCCCGGAAACCTGGTCGTGACCGGCGGGCCCGCCCCGCCGGTGGAGATCGCCTACAACGTGATCGACCAGGGCGACATCTTCGACGAGACCGCCCCCAACCCGGCCCAGAGCGTCCCCTGGAAGCCGGACCGCTTCTTCCTCAGCTTCGAGGCCGAGCCCGGCGAGGACCCCACCAACGGCCTCGACGACGACGGGGACTTCCTCGTCGACGAGGTCCGCCTCGCCCTCTACCGCCAGCCCCCCGCCGGCGCGCGCAGCCTGATCAAGGTGGTTGGCGAGGGGCTCGTCGACGTGCAGGTCGAGACCACCGGCGGGACCCTGCCCGGGCGCGAGCGGGTCCACGTGCGCTTCGCCCGCGAGCGCGTCCAGCGCCACCTCATCGCCAGCAACACCGACCTCGCCGCCGCACAGGCCGGCGGTGGGCCCCGCGTGCGCCACACCGTCGACGTCTACATCACCCCCCCCAACTGAGCCCGGACCGCCCCCATGAACCATAGCCTCCGCCTTGCGGCGCTCTCCTGCCTCCTCGGCCTCTCCGCGTGCACGGCTCGCGACGACGGGCGCCCCGCGCGCCTCCCCGTGGAAGCCTTGCCCTCGCTCGTGCCCGAGGAATTCGCCGGTCGGTTCCGCCTCGTGGTCCTGCCCCGCACCGATCCCGACCGGCCCGAGAGCCGCTGGTGCTACCTGGACCTGCGGCCGGGGCCCGGCCGCGCCCTCATCGCCCAGGCCGCGCGCCCCGACGACGTCGAGGTGACCTGCAAGAGCGCGGCCTTCGTCCCGCCGAACGGCCTGCGCCTGGTCCTCGAGCGGCGCTACGAGACCGAGGACTACGAGGTCAGCGAGGAGTGGGTGGCGAGCGGCCGCTTGGCCCGGGTCGGCGGAGGGACCGTCGCTCCGGCCGCGACCGTCGCCGAGGGCGGAGAAGGAGGGGAGGAGGTCCCCGCCACCGACGAAGACGACGAGCGCGAGCCCGGCGCGAACGGCGATGCGGCTCCCGCTCGGGACGCTCCCCCGGTGCGCTTCGAAGGCCGCGTCACCGTGAAGACCGTGTTCAACGGCGCGGGCTACCGCGAAGTGGTCAAGCCGTACCGCTTCGTGCTGGAGGCCAGCGCCGACGACCTCGACGAGGCCGCGGACGCCCTCGACGAGCGCCTCGACGCGCGCGAGGAGGAGGAAGCCCGGCGAAAGGAGGCCTTGGCCCGCCTCGAGGCGGAGATCGAGCGCCCGACCCGCGACCCCGAGGAGCTGCGCGCGCGCTACGGCATGGCCCGCTCCCTGGGCCACCTGCCGCGCGAGCGGGCGAAGGCGGAGTAGAGGGCCCCGTGAGCGCTCCCGGGACCGACGCGAACCCTGCGGACACGGCTCCGCGCGCCCCCGCCGAGGCGGGGCGCCCCTGCGCCCGCCACCCCGAGCGCCCGGCCGAGGGCCGCTGCTCGGTCTGCGGCGCCCACACCTGCGCCCTCTGCGCGCGCGGAACCGCGTGCCTGGGCTGCCGGCTGGCCGCCTCCGGGGGGAAGCCCTCGCTCGTGCGCGTCGTGGCGGTGGCGGTCGTCCTGGGAGCCCTGGCGGGAGGCGGCTGGGCGCTGTGGAAAGCCCGCGCGGGCGCGCAGCGCACCTCGGCCAAGGAATCGGCAAGCCCCGCCGGCCCCCTCCGCTCCCACGCGGACCGCGTTGCCGGCTTCGCCTTCGACCTGCCGGCCGGCCTCCGCTGCCTGCCCGGCAACGCCGGAGTCAACCGCGTCGTCAAGGTCGTGGCGGACGGTGAAGCGCTTTTGGTGCTCAACTCGGCGCCGGTCTTCCCCTGGCTCGACGAGGCCGCGGCGGCCCAAGTGTTCCTGGGTCCGGGGGGGGCGTGGCGCGCGGGTCCGGTGGACCTCGGCGAGGGCGACTCCTTCCCCTTCGCGGGCCGCTGGGCCGAGGTGCGCTCCCCCCAGCGCCGGCTGGTGCTGTGGGCCGAGGGCCGTGCGGTGTCGGTGCTCGCGCCTCGCCCGGAGGCGTGGCAGGATCCGCGCGTGCGCGCCCTCCTGCGCTCCTACGTGCCCTTGCCGGGGGCCGACGTGCGCACGGCCACGGTGCGCCGCCGCCACCTGCAGGGCGCCTTGAGCGAGGAGGCGCGGGCGCGCTTCGCGCGCGCAGCCGAAGCGAAGCTTGCCTCCATCGAGCAGGCCGGCGGGGTGGAGGCCCTCCCGACCGTTCCGCGCCTCGGGGTCGCCAAGCTGCGTGCCGGCAAGCTCGACGCCCTCGACACCCTCATCCTCGACGAGTTGCTCGTTCCCTTCGCCTACCGGGCCGCGAAGCGACTGCGCCTGGGTGGCGGCGACCCCACCTGCCCCGCAGGCCCCAACGGGCCGGGCGTTCCCACCCCGCCCGCCGTCACCCCTCCGCCCAGGAACGACCGGGACCCCTGAGGGCGGATCGACCGCCGCCCGGGGCCCGCCCGCCTTCCCCGCGCAACCGGGCGCCCGGAGCCTCCCTTGCGGGCCCTCGGCACGCGCTCTAGGCTCGGGGGAACATGAGCGAGGACGGACGCCGCAAGATCAGCGATCGCGTAGTCCGCGCGGCCTCGCAGGCGGTGAAGAAGGCCGCCGACCCTCGTCGCGCGCGGCGCACCCTCGGCACGCAGCTCATCGTCGGCGGCCTGACCGCCGTGTGCCTCGCGGGCGGCATCGACTACTTCCAGAACGCCGAGGCCATCAAGCAGGCCGTGGCCGGCGTCGCCCGCGAGACCGGACACCTCGAGTTCGCCGCCACCGTCGACGAAGTCGACCGCACCGTGGAGGGCGCCAAGCACGAAGCGGCCTCGCTCCTCCCCGCCGCGCTGCGGGAGAACCTCTCCCTGCTCGCCCTGGCCGGGGGCGTGGCCCTGCTCGTGTGCGGAACGCGCGTGCGGGTGGCGGCCGCGGACGAACCGGGACGGGCCCTGCGCGACGTCGGGCGCGTGGTGGCGGCGCCGGGCTTCGTCGGCCTCCTCGCCTTCACGGCCCTCGCCCTCGAGAGCGCCCGCCTCCGCACGGCCCTGGGCAGCTTCGGACGCAAGTTATGGGCAGGGGAGTTTCGCGGGCAGGACCTGTGGGCCTTCGCCCTCAAGTACGCCCCCTGGACCTACGAACACCTTGCCGGCGTGCTCTACCTGGGCCTGGGCCTCCTCGCGGCCTCCGGCGCCACCTGCCTCGCTCGCTTCCCCCGCCGCGGCGACGACGCAGCCCCCGGCCCCTGGCTGGGCTTCGTCCGTCGCCTCGCCGCCTGGGCGGGCCTCCTCTGCCTCGGCTACTACGCCCTGGCCACCGTGGCCACCATCGCCAGCTACGCCTCGGCCCTGAGTCCGTACCTGACTTGGCCCTGGAAGCTGACGCCCGGCTCCTTCCTGACCGCGATCGGATTCATGTCCTGCGGCCTCGCCCTGGCCCAGACCGGAGGACGCCTCCTCAAACGCGCGCAACGAACCGCCCGCGCCGAGGCGACGGGCACCGCCGTCGTCGACGCGCCGCCTTCCTGAGTTTCCCCGCTTCGACGCAGGCTCGCGGGCAGACACCAAGCCTTCCCCGCGTCGAAGCCAGGCACCAAGTCCCCTGCGCGGACGAAGAACGGTGGGGCCCCAGGCTAGGGTAAGCTCGTGGCCCCGTGAGCGCCCCTGCCGACCTGCTGCTGACCGACATCGCCGAGCTGGTCCCCCTGGCCGGACCGCCGGCCCCCTGGCGAGGCCCCCGCCGCACCCTGGAGTGCATCTCCGACGCCGCCGTGGCCGTGCGCGACGGGCGCATCGTGGCCGTGGGACCGCGCGCCGACGTCGAGGCCTCGGTGCGCGCCGCGCGCACCGTCTCGGCCGGGGGAGGAGTGGTCCTCCCCGGCTTCGTCGATCCCCACACCCACCTCCCCTGGGTCGGCAGCCGAGAGGCCGAGTTCTTGCTTCGCCTCGAGGGGAAGAGCTACGCGGACATCGCCCGCGCGGGGGGCGGCATCCGCGCCACCACCCGCGCGGTCCGCGCCGCCACGACCGCGCAGCTCGTCGCCGCCGCCCGCCCCCGCCTCGACCGCATGCTCGCCCACGGAACGACCACCGCCGAGGCCAAGAGCGGCTACGGCCTCGAGCTCGAGGCCGAGCGCCGCCAACTCGAGGCGATCCGGGTCCTCGACGAGCAGCACCCCGTGGACCTGGTGGCCACCAACCTCGCCGCCCACGAAATTCCCGACGAGTGGCGACAGGACCGTGCCGGCTGGGTGGAAACCCTCGTGGAAACCATCCTCCCCCAGCTCGCCGGGCTGGCCGAGTTCTGCGACGTGTTCTGCGAGGAGCACGTCTTCGGCGTGGAGGAGTCGCGCCGGATCCTGACCCGCGCTCGCGAGCTCGGATACCGGCTCAAGCTGCACGCCGACGAGCTCGTGGCCACGGGCGGCGCGGAGCTCGCCGCCGAGCTCGGGGCCGTCTCCGCCGACCACCTCGCCAAGACCGGCCCCGCGGGCATCGCGGCCCTCGCCGAAGCCGGGGTCGTGGCCGTCCTCCTCCCCGGCACGTCGTTCTACCTGCGACACCGGGAGCACGCCCCGGCGCGAGCCATGCTGGAAGCGGGAGTTCCCGTCGCCCTGGCCACCGACCTGAACCCGGGCTCGTGCCTCACCGAGTCCATGCCCATGATCCTCACCCTGGCCTGCCTGCAACTCGAGCTGACCCCCGCCGAGGCCATCGTCGCCGCGACCATCAACGCCGCCCACGCCATCGGGCGCGGCCACGACCGCGGCTCGCTGGAGGTGGGCAAACTCGCCGACCTCGTGGTGTGGGACGTGCCCACCTGGAGCTACCTGCCCACCCACTTCGGAGTGAGCCTGGTGCGCACCGTCTTCAAGCGCGGCGAGGTCGTCTACCCGCGAGGTCTTCCGTGAACGCCCTCGATCCGCAGGTCGTGGAGGCCGTCGAGTCCGCGACCCGAAGCATTTACGCCGAGGTCATCGACCCCATCGCCGAGCGCTTCGCCTTCGAGGCCTCTCCTCCTGCCAGCGAGACCTCGGGGCTGCCCCTGGTCCTTTTCCTCGGCAACCACTCCTCGGGGAAGTCGTCGTTCATCAACTTCTTGGTGGGCGGAGAGGTCCAGCGCACGGGCATCGCGCCCGTGGACGACGGCTTCACCATCATCACCCACGGCGACCCCCCAGAGGACAAGGACGGCGCCGCGGTGGTGACCAACCCCCAACTCCACTGGGGAGACCTCGAGCGCTTCGGCGGCAAGTTCCTCGGCCACCTCGTGCTCCGCCTGCGCCCCCTCGAGCGCCTCAAGGGGATCGCCTTGGTCGACTCGCCGGGCATGATCGACGCCGCCGACGCGCGCACCGAACGCGCCTACGACTTCCCCGCGGTGGTCCGCTGGTTCGCCGAACGCGCCGACGTGATCCTGCTCCTCTTCGACCCCGACAAGCCGGGCACCACCGGAGAAACCCTCAAGATCCTCACCGACTCCCTCGCCGGGCTCGACCACAAGCTGCTGGTCATCTTCAACAAGGTCGACCGCTTCCGCAGCATGCGCGACTTCGCGCGCGCCTACGGCGCCCTCTGCTGGAACCTCTCCAAGGCCATCCCCACCAAGGACCTCCCCCACATCTACAACACCTACCTGCCGGTCCCCGACGCCCACACCGACGGCGGCCTGCCCCTCGACGACTTCGACCGCAGCCGCGAGGAAGTCCTCGCCGAGGTGCTCCGCGCCCCCCAGCGGCGCCTGGACAACGTCATCAGCCGCCTGCACCAGCACGCGCGCCGGCTGCGCGTGCACGCGCGGGTCATCGACACCCTCGTCGCGGAACGACGCATGCGCCTCTTCCGCTCCGCGCTCCTCGGCCTGGCCGTGGTCCTCGTCGCAGGCCTCGCCGTGTGGGGCTCGCTCAACTTCCTCGAATCCGAGGAACTCCGCCTGCGCTGGGTCGGACTCGAACTGCTCGCTTCCTTGCTCGCCCTGGGGGTCGTCTACGGCCTCTGGTGGTGGGACGAGCGCGTGCACGCCAAGAACCTCTCCCTCGACGCGCTCTTCGAGCGCACCTACGCGCGCGAGCTGACCCTCGGCGACCAGGCCCACGACCTTCGCGCTCTGTGGGCCTCGGTGCGCGACCGCACCCAGCGCGCCCTCGTCGCCAGCGAAGGCAAACTGCCTCGGCTGGGTCGAGGGGAGCTCCGCCGCCTCGACAAAGTGATCGAGCATCGGGTCCCCGAACTCCGCAGCCAGGCGGCGCAGGCCATCAGGTCCGCCGAGGCGGCCGGCGGACGGCCTGCCGAACGAGCCGAGGACGCCGCGGCCGGGGAGTCTCCTTCGCCGTCGGAAGGAGGCGAGGGCCCGGCCGAAGGCGCGACTCCCCCGACCGCCGAGGGCGCCGGAACGCCCGGCCGAGACGAGTCCCCGGCGCCGGCGGAGACCGAGTCGACCCCGCCCGGCGCCGGAAACGCATGAGCGAGCTCCGCGCGCTCCGTCAGGCCCTCGAGCGCGGCGAAGGCAAAGACCTCCTCGCGCGCGTCGGCGCCGGCGAAGTCGACCCGGACCGCTTGTTCGAAGCGGTGGTCCACACCCTCGGCGGGCGCGGACGCGCCTTCCTGGTGCCCCTCGTCGAGGCGGGCGCGCGCCTCGACCGCCCCCTGGGCGAGCTGGCCGAGCCGGCCCTCCTCTTCGCCGCCCGCCGCGGCGACGTGGCCCTCTACCGCGCCTTGCGACGCCTCGGCGCCAGCCAGCGCGTCAGCGACGCGCTGGGGAACACCCTGGTCCACGCCGCGGCCCTCGGCGGAAACGTCAAGATCCTCGCCGACGCCCTCGCGCATCCGCAGCTCTCCCCCGACGCCCGCAACGAGGCCGGCTTCACCCCCCTGCTCTGCGCCCTCCGCCGCCTCGGCAGCGAGGGCGCCCAACGCCGCGACGCCAAGCTGCGCAAGGTCCTCGAGGTGCTGCTCGAAGCAGGCGCTCGCCCCTCCCCCGAGGAACTGCGCGAGGCACGCGAACGAGGCCTGCGCGGCGTCTCGGAGCGCTTGCGGCGCCTCGGCCTGCGGGTCCCCGAAGCCGCTCCGGAGGACCGAAGCGGGACCACCGAACCCCTCCTCGAACCCCACACCCCGAACACGACCCCGCCCCCCACGCGCAGGAGCCGGACCCGCCGCCTGCGCCGCCGTCCGTCCTCCTGAGG
>RFHU01000238.1 GCA_003695705.1 Planctomycetota bacterium | reverse complement strand
CGCAAGAAGAGCCGCAGCAAGAAGAGCCGCAGCAAGAAGAGCAAAGGCCTCCTCGAGCGACGACTCGCCCTCAACATGGACGACGTCTCCCTCGTCGACGTGGCGACCTTCCTCGAGGACATGAGCGGAGTTGCGCTGGAGTTCGCTCCCTCCATCGACCCCGAGGAAGAGAGCCTGGAGCTCCAATTCGCGGACGCGCCCCTCCGCGAGGTCTTCGACCGCATTGCCGCCGCGCTGGGGCCGGACGTCGGCTGGCGCTTCGACGCACGCAAGAAGACGGTCCGTTTCGCCCGCCGCGGCGAATAGACCGGGAGTGCGGGCCCGCCTTCGGCCTCGACGGTCGGCGCGCGGCGGGGGCGGAGAGGGAGAGCGAGGAGTTCGCGGGGACCCAGGGCAGCCGGGGGGTAGACTTCCCCGCCTCCAGTCCGCTCCTCACGGTCTGCGGAGGAGGCGCTCCACGCCGCTCCACGCCAGGAACACCATTCCCAGCGCGAAGGAGGCCGAGCCCAGGGCCACGACGGTTCCGTGTTCGACGCGGACGTGCCGCGAGGACTCCGCCCCCACGAAGGCGCTGAGGCCGAAGACCAGGAGCAGCGCGCCGTAGACCACGCCGAGCGGACTCCGCCCCCAGCTCAAGAGCGCGGAGAGCCCCGCCCCAAGGGCGAGCCCCTGCCAAATCCTCGCGTCGCCGCCCTCGAGCGACGCCGCGACGAGCAGCGCCAGCAGGCCGAAGGCTGCGAGCAGAGCGGTCAACCCAACCCGAGGCGCGCCCCGCACCGTGCCCGTCGCTCGCGGCGACGGCCTGCGGCCGCGCCGGCGCCGAGCTTCTCCGGGGCCGGCCACCCGGGGCACGTAGATCGAGGTCAGCCCCTGGGCCTGCAGGCGGCGGACTGCGTCCGCGCGGTCTGGGGCCCGCACCACCCCCTCGACCCGCACGCCATCCCCGTTGCGGGCGACGTAGGGGAAGGACGACAAGCGGCCGCTGGCGGGATCGTCGCGCACGGGCAGGACGCGGGTCGGCAGGAGTCCCTGCGCGCGAATTCGCTGCAGCGCATCTTCTCGGTCGGCGGCGTGTACCACCCCCTGGACCCGATCCCCACGCGCGTCCACCGCATCGAAGGGGAAGCGAACGCCGTCGTCCGGCGCCTCGGCGGACCCTGCGATCGTGGCCGCGCGCCCCGCGAAGCGAGGGCGCGGAGCTCGACAACTCGCGCAGGAGCCGAGTTCCAAGAGACACTCCTCGTGGTGCGAGGCGCCGCAACTCGAGCAGGCCACCGCCTCGACGCCTCGATCGATCCCGTCGTGGCAGTAGGGGCAGCGGACCTTGGAGAGGCGCAGACCCTGCATCCGGAACTCCCGCCAATGCCTCCAGCCTACGGAAGGGGCCACGCTCGAGCCAACCGTTCGCAGTCCGCGGAAGAGCACTCGGAGGAGCACCCGATCCGCGCGCCCCGTCGGCCCGGTCCGTAGGTCGCCGGGCCTCGGGGCGCCGGGCCCGGAGCTCGAGCGCGGGATGGCGGAGGCGGCGAGGCACGGCGCGGCCGCAGGCGCCTTGGAGGCGCGGCGCGGGGCCGTGTGGGGCCGGACTGCCCGCGGCGCACCGAAGGGCGTGGGGCTGCGAGGCCGGGCGGGCGCCTGTGCGGGGCGCGCGGCTCCGCGCGCCGGCCGGAGGAAACCCCACGCCGGCGCAGGCCAAGGTACCGTTGCCGTGCCCGTGAACGCTGCCCGCGACGTCGACCCCAGCCAGCCCTCGCCGGGGGAAGCCCCTGCGAAGGAGCTTCGCCTCCATCGCCTCGACCTCACCGCGGAGCGCCTCGCCCAAAGGGCGGGAGCGCGCGCCGACGACGCCGCCTCGGAGCGGTCGGTCGCCCGGGCGGACTCCGCCGCGGCGGACTTGCCGCCCCCGAGGTCCCGGCGGCGCAGGAAAAAGGCCCTAGGGCGCTGGCTGCGCGCCCCCTTCGCCCCGGGCCGCTCCACCCAGTGGGGCCACTCCACCGCGCGCGGAGCGATCCTCTTCCGCGGGGCGGTGGCCGCCTGCCTGGGCGTGGCCCTGGCCTGGGCGCTCCGCCGCTACGGCCTCGAGGCCTGGCTGCGGAGCTCGAGGAACGCGCAGGCAGGCCTGGTCCTCTACCTCCTCGCCTGCGCCGCCGTGCGCGTGCGCCCCTTCGACCGCGATCGAGCCTACGCCCTCTTCTCCATCGATCGCAGCCTCGCGCACGCGGAGCTCTTCTTCCTCCCCGGCCACTTCTTCCTCGATACGGCCTGGGACCTCGCCCTGCTCCTCCGCTACGCCCGCGCCGAGGAGGCGCCGGCCGCCGAAGGCGACCGGGATCAGTAGCGCGCTTCGGACCAGGCGACCGACGCGTGGGCACCGACCTCGGCGTTGCCCTTTCCGCCCCCGTTGCCGTTGCCGTTGCCGTGGCCGTTGCCCGCAGCGCTCTGCGCCCGCGCGGCGGCGGCGCGCGCCTTCTGGTAGAGGCGGACCGCGGTCATGGCGGTGCGCACCCGATCCTTCATGTTCAACTCGGAGATGCCGATGCAAGGGATCCGCTGCCAGCCGAGGATGAAGTCGAGGATCCCGTCGATGCGGTTGATCTCGTCCCAGCCCACCTTCTCGCGCACTCCGTCGTCGGTCATGCACTCGCGGTGGGGCCGCACGAAGAAGACCAGGCTCTCCTCGCGCACCCGCGCGAAGTAGCGCTCGGCGCGGTGGTCGATGAGCTCCGGTAGGATGGTCGAGTGGCGCGCCGCGTAGGCCAGGTTGCAGAAGGTGCGGTCGGAGACGAATCCCTCGGGGTAGCGCTCCTCGACCTCCATTTGGCGGCGGAAGACCTCCGCCTGGTACTCGGCGACCTTGCCCAGGTCCACCCGCAAGGACTCGAAGCTCAGCTCGAGTTCGGCCATGACCTGGCGGGCGACCTCGTTGATCAGGGGCAGGCCGAGCTCGCGGGCGAGATGCCGCGCGAGGGTGGTCTTGCCGGTGCTGTGCGCGCCGCACACGTAGATCCTCAGGGGCAGGCTCATGGGGTCCCTCCGTCGGCGCGGACCCTACATCCCGCCCCCGACAGGAGGCCGCGATGACCCCTCCGCTGGTCGCTTCCATACCGACTTACGCCCCGCTCGCCCGCCGCCTGCTGGAGGCGACCGGTTGGGATCCCTGTCCGGTCGAGCGACGCGCCTTCAGCGACGGGGAGACCTACCAGCGCCTCGAGGTGGACGTCCGCGGGCGCGATGTCGTCCTGGTGGCCGGTACCCCGGACGAGTCCTCGACCCTGCTCGCCTACGACTTGGCCTGCGCCCTTGCTCGCTACGGTGCGCGGCGGCTGACCTGGGTCCTGCCCTACTTCGGCTGCCAGACCATGGAGCGTGCCGCGCGCCCCGGCGAGGTCGTCACGGCCAAGACCCGCGCGAGGCTCCTCAGCACCGTCCCTCCCACCCCGCTCGGGACCCGCTTCTTGCTCCTCGACCTGCACGCCGCCGGCATTCCCTTCTACTTCGCCGACGACGTCACCGCCTTTCACCTCTACGCCAAGGACCTAGCCCTCGCGTCGGCGCGCGCCTTTGCCGCCGGAGACGACCTCGTGCTCGCGGCTCCGGACGCCGGCCGGGCCAAGTGGGTGCAGTCCCTCGCCGACGACCTCGGCTGCCCGTTCGCTTTCGCCGCCAAGCGACGCCTCGGGGACGGGCGCACCCGCGTCCTCGGGCACGACGGCGAGGTCGCGGGGAAGGTCGTGGTCATCTACGACGACATGATCCGCACCGGCAGCACGCTCCTCGGCGCGGCGGAGGCCTTCCGTGCGGCGGGGGCCGCGCGCTGCTACGCCGTGGCCACCCACCTCGTCCTCCCCGGCGACGCCTGCGAGCGCCTGCTCGCGAGCGAGCTCCTCGACGGAATCGCGGGCACCGACTCGCACCCCCGCGCCGAGCTCGCCCGAGAGCGTGGCGCCGTCGTTCGTTCGGTGGCCGGCCTCTTCGCCGCCTGGCTCACGGCCCGCCCGGACGGACTCCTCGCCGCCCAGCCCGACGCGGGGGGATCCGCCCTCCGACCGGCGGGCGCGCGGACCTCGGCCGCGCGATCAGCCCTCGGCGGCGCAGCGGATCCGGAAGGGCTCGCTCAGGCCGACGGCCAGCGCGCACGGCACTCCGTCGAAGAGCACCCGCTGCCGGGCGCCGAAGGCGGCGAAGCGTAGCTCGGTGCGGACTGCGTTCCAGGCGGGGGGCGCGAGGCGGATCTGCGAGGGGATTCGCCCTTCGGCGCGGAGGCGCGCGAGCTCCGTGCGGAGGCGCGTGGCGAGGTCGACGTCGGAGGCCACGCGGCGGAGTCTACCTCCTTCCGCTCGCAGCGCTCCCCGGAGAGCGAACGGACCGAACGGGCCGGGCGAGTTTCGGCGGCGCGGAGGCGAGCCCGGAGCGTTGCGGACCCTTCCCGGGCGGGGGGCGGGCAAAGGCCCGCCTGCTATACTCCGGCATGATCCTCAGCCGCAGCGCCGACTACGGACTCCGCGCCCTGATCTACCTCGCGGAGCAAGCCAGCAAGACGCCCACTCCCCTGGACGTCATTGCGCGCGAGCAGCAGGTGCCGCCGGCCCTCCTCTCGAAGATCCTTCAGACCCTCGTCAAGGGAAAGGTGCTCCGCTCGCACAAGGGCTACGGCGGTGGCTTCGTCCTGGTGGCAGACCCCGCCCAGCTGAGCGTCGCGCGGGTGATCGAGCTCATCGACGGTCCCTTCACCGTCTTCGAGTGCCTGACCGACGACGGCTTCTGCAAGATCCGGGGTTGCTGCAAGCTGCGCGCGAAGTTCGGCGAACTCCAGGCGCTGGTCCGCAAGCGACTGGGCTCGATCACCATCGCCGAGCTGGTGGACGACCCCGCCGAGGTTGGCGGATAGCAAGGCCCTTGAAGATCGGCCCGAGCGCATCCTTCGTCGGCCACGACCCGCGCGTCGCCGGGACTTCGCGCGCCTCGGCGGGTCGTCGGTGGGCGGCCGACGCCCTGCGGATCCCAGCACCGACGGCGGACGGCAAAGGCCGCGACCCCTGGGGAGCCGAAGTCCCTCGCCCCACGGCCGGGCGCGGGCCGCGGGCCCTTCGGGAGTCCGCCCGGTCGCGTGCGCCTCGAGGAGGCTCTGCGTGAGCGGGCCCGCGAGCCCTTTGGACCGCTTCCGCGACCTTCCGCGCGACGCCGAGGGCAAGGTGCGCTTGAGCGAGGCCGAATGGCGCGCCTTCCTCGGTCCCGAGGCCTACCGCGTGCTGCGTCAAGGAGGCACCGAGCCCCCGGGCAGCGGGGCCCTCCTCGACCAGGAGGGACCGGGCGACTACCACTGCGCAGGCTGCGGCGCGCACCTCTACGGGAGCGAGCACAAGTTCCACTCGGGTTGCGGCTGGCCCGCCTTCGACGACGAGGTGCCCGGCGCGGTGCTGCGCCTCGAGGACCGCAGCCACGGCCTCCTCCGCACCGAGATCCGCTGCGCGCGCTGCGACGGGCACCTCGGCCACGTCTTCGCGGGGGAGGGCTTCACCGAGAAGAACCTTCGCCACTGCGTCAATTCCGCCAGCCTGGTGTTCGTCCCCCGCGCCCCCGGTCCCGCGACCGAGCAGCCCGGCGACGAGAGGTCCTGACGAGGTCGCAAGCAGCCCGGCGATCTCGCGGCCCCGCGCGAGGAGGGGCGCGGGCGCGACCGCTCGCGGAAGCCTACCGGGCGCGGAGCACGACGAGTCGGCCCGGGCGCACGCTCCGGTCTGCCGCCCGCAGCCGCGCAGAGAGGCCCGCGTCGCGCACGAGTCCGCCGGGCGTCGCCTCGGAGAGGGGGAGTTCGCCGAGCGCCCGCAGGGTCAGCAGGCCACCCGGCGCCAGCGCACGCAGCGCGGCTTCGAGCAGCGCGGCCAGTTCGTCGGGCACGATCTCTGCCGGGAGGGCGCCCAGGCGCACGCAGCGGTAGGCCCCCGCCGTCGCACGGGCGAGCGCTTCGGTCGGCGCCGCCGCGATGGTCTGCACCTCGGTCCGCGCCAGGCCCGGCTTCCGCCCCAGCCAGACTTCCGCTCCGGCCGGCGCGTCGCGCCCGCAGAGAAGCTGCCACAAAAAGGGATTCTCGCGCGCGGGGAGGGAGGCGAAGAGTTCGCGCAGGCGGTCGCGCAAGGCCTCACCGGTGGGGAGTCCCAGGGCCGCTCGTTCGCGGGCGGAGCCCGCCACGGCGTCGAGGGCAGCGGGGGCGAGGACTTCGGCGCAGGCCGCGGCGAGGGCGGCCTCCAAGGCCGCGAAGCGCGGGGCCTGTGCCTCCGGATCGTCCAGGGAGAGGAGCACGCCCCAAGGCGCCGGGTCGAGGTGCGCGCGCAGGGCCGCCTCGATCTGCTCGCGGCGGCCGACGCCGTCGAGACCGCGTTCGCCCAGCAACGCCGGCGGTCCCAGCAGCCCCGGGTCGAGGTCGAGGGCCTCGAGTTCGCGCCGCAGCCGCCAGGCGCGCTCCTCGGCAGGCAGCGGTTCGCGGCCGAGGAGCGCGCGGCGCTCGTGGAGTTCTGCCCGCTCGCGCAGGCGGAGCTTGAGGCGCGCGAGCGCCAGCACGGGCGGGTCGGGGTCGAAGAGGTCGAGCCCCGCGAGGGAGGGGAGGGCTCCCAGGGCCGCGGCGCCATCGCCGCCGTCCACCGCGCTCAGAATCCGCGCGCCGGAGCCCAGGGAGCGGACCAGGTCCAGCTCGGGCCGAAGGTCCTCGCGCGACTGCGCGCGCGGCAGGGGCAGCGCTCCCGCCGCACGCGCCCACTCCGGCGCTGCGGCGGGGGGACGCGCGCAGTCGCCGGGCCCCCGCTCCGCCTCGCCCGCCGGCGCCGCGGCGCGGTCTTCGCCCACCTAGAACCAGTCTTCGCGGGCGGGCGGCGGGGTCTTCTTCGCGGGCGCCGGGGGGGTCTCCTCGGCGAGCAGGGCCTCGACCAACGCCTCGAGCACGGGGTAGGGCCGGTAACCGACCTCCTTGGCGCGTACGGTGCCGCTGCGGTCGATGAAGAGGGTGGTCGGGAATCCCTGGAAACCGGGGACCTTGCGCAGTTCGGCGGGGTCGCTGGCCAGGGCCAGCGGGTAGTCGATCCCGTGCTCCTTGGCGAAGGCCTTTACTCGCTCGACGTCCTCGTCCGCGGCGTTGCCGTGCTCCCAGGCGATGCCGACGATGACCAGGCGGTCGCGGTACTTCTTCTGCAGGGCGACCAAGTGGGGGATCTCCTCGCGGCAGGGGGCGCACCAGGTCCCCCAGTAATCGACGATGACCACCTTCCCCCGCAGGTCGGCCAAGCGGACGGTCTCCCCGTCGAGGGTCCGCACCTCGAGGTCGTAGTCGAACAGCTTCCCGCGGGCCAGCGAGCGCTTGGCGGCTTCGATGAGCTTGGCGTTGCGGGCCGCCTCCAGTTTGCCCACGACCTGCTTCCAGCGAGGCAGTCCACGCAGGGGCTCGAGGTCGGGGTCCTTGTTCATGTGGTCGAGGTCGCGCCAGCCGGCCGCGATGGCCCGCTCGAGGGCGGCGAAGGCCTCGTCGCTCCGCCCTTGCAGGGAGCGGGCGCAGGCAATGTTGTAGTGGGCGATCATGGTCCACTCCCGGCGCGTGGTCTCCGGCAGGGCTGCCTCGGGCAAGGCCGCGAGCACTTCGCCGTAGAGGCGGCAGGCCTTTTCGTAGGTCTCGACGCCAGCAGCCCGGGTCTCCGGCGACGAGAGGAGGCCGTTGGCCTCGGTCATGCAGTCGTAGGCCTCCTGCATCTTGCGTTGGAGTTCGCCGGGGTCCTGGGCGGCGGCGGGGACGGCGCAGAACAGAGCGAGCGCGGCGAAGGCGAAGCGGCGGGTGCGGTTCATGAGGCTCCTCCTGTGGAGGCGCGATCTTGCTCCTCCCCGGTTCGCCTGTCCAGGGGGCGGGCTGCGGGCGGGGTCAGAAGGAGCGACGCCGGGGGCCCGCAGCGGGCGCGGGCGTCTTGCCGGGCGGTTCGGGCCCGCCGCTCCCGTCCGCGGGCGGTTCGTCGTCCGCCGGAGCGGCCTCGGGCGCGGTGCCTTCTTCCTCGGGCGAGGCGTCGTCGAGGGCGTGCAAGAGGCGGTGGAGGGTCTCGAAGTCGCGGTAGCCGGTCTCGCGCGCGCGCACGCGCCCCTGCCGGTCGATGAAGAGGGTGGTTGGGAAGGCCTTCAGTTCGGGGACCCGGGCCAGGTCCTCTGCGCGCCGGAGTACGGCGAGGGGGTAGCGGATCTTCAGCTCCCGCCGGAAGCGACGCACGCGCTCGAGGGCCGCCTCCGGCGCGAGGCCCCGCTCCCAGGCGAGGCCGAGGACGACGAGCCGGTCGCCGAACTCTTCGGCCAGGCGTTGAAAGTGGGGAATCTCCTTCCGGCAGGGTGGACACCAGGTGCCCCAGTAGTCGACGACGACCAGCTTCCCGCGCAGGTCCGCGAGGCGGAGGCGGCGCCCGTCGATGGCGACGACGTCGAAGTCGTAGGGGAAGAGGGCGCGCGGGCTGAGCCGCGGTGCGTCCTCCGCGCCGGCTCGTCGCAGCAGCCGCTCGCGCTCGCGCTCGAGGAGCTGCACGAAGCGCGCCTCGGTGCGCAGCGCGTCGAGGTCGGGATCGCGCTCCAGGCGGGCGAAGTCGTCGTAGCCCGCCTCCAGCGCGCGGCCCAGCGCGTCGATGGCCTCCGCCGTGCGCCCGAGCAGAGCGAGTGCGCAGGCCGTGTTGTAGTGGGCGACGCGCACGGCCTCGGCGAGGGTCGCGGGTGGGACCCCCTTCAGTCGCGGCGCCGCCTCCAGCACCCGCGCGTAGGCGGCGAGGGCGCGTTCGAGGGCCGAGCGCGCCTTCGCCTCGTCGCCCGCCCGCCGCGAGCGGCTCGCCTCGCGCAGCGCGGCCTGCCCCTCGTGCAGCTCCGCCTGCACCTTCCGCGCGAGTTCCTCCTGCGCCGTGGCCGACGAGGCCACGAGCGCGAGCGCGGCGACGGCGCAGGGGGCGAGCTGACGAAGCGGCATGGGGCCTCCTTCCGGTCGTCCGATCATGGAGGCCCCCCCGGCGGCCTGTCAACGCAGGGCCCCGCGCGGCGTCCGCGGCCGGGGCGCACGTCGTCCCGTCCCTTCCGGAGGCCGCGTGCGCGCCGTGACCCGCCGGCCCGCGCGCCGTATAGTGCCCGCGCATGAACGCGGTCTTCCTGGCGCTCTTCGGGCTCCTCTGCTTCGTCCTTGCCTATCGCTTCTACTCTCGCTACGTCGCCGAAGGCGTGTTCGGCATCGACCCCGACCGCGCCACCCCCGCCCACGAAAAGCGCGACGGCATCGATTACCTGCCGACCCACCGGCACGTCCTCCTCGGGCATCACTTCACCTCCATCGCCGGCGCTGCGCCGATCCTGGGGCCGGCCATCGCGGTCATTTGGGGCTGGGTGCCTGCGCTCCTGTGGGTCGTCCTGGGGACCGTCTTCCTGGGCGCGGTCCACGACTTCGGCTGCCTGTTCGTCTCCACCCGCAACGGCGGCACCAGCATCGCCGACCTCACCGGGCGCATCGTCGGCCCCCGCGCGCGCATCCTCTTCCTCCTCCTCGTCTTCTTCCTCGCCTGGGTGGTCATTGCCGTCTTCGCGGTCGTCATCGGGATCCTGTTCGCCTCCTACCCCGCGACCGTCCTCCCGGTGAACTTCGAGATCGTGGTCGCCGTGGGGATCGGCCTGGTCATCACCAAGCTGCGCGCCCGCCTCCTCGGCCCCTCCCTGGTCGCCCTCCTCCTCCTCTGGGGCATGGTGTGGGTCGGGGTGGAATTCACCTCGGACTTCCGCCTTCCCTCCCTCTTCGGCGACGGTCCCCAGGGCCAAGTCAAGACCTGGACCCTGCTGCTCCTCGCCTACTCCTTCGTCGCCTCGGTCCTCCCGGTGTGGGTGCTCCTGCAGCCCCGCGACTACATCAACTCGCATCAACTCTTCGTCGGCCTCGGTGCCCTCTACCTGGCTCTCTTCCTCTACCACCCTCCCGTGGTGGCCCCCGCCTTCAACGCCAGCGTGGCCTTCACCCCCGAGGGCGGCGAGGTGAGCTGGTTCCCGCTCTTGTTCGTGACCATTGCCTGCGGCGCCATCTCCGGCTTTCACGGGCTGGTTGGCTCGGGAACTACCGCCAAGCAGATCGACAACGAGCGCGATACCCGGCCCATCGGCTACGGCTCCATGCTCGGCGAAGGGAGCCTCGCCCTCATGTCCGTCCTCTGCTGCACGGCCGGCTTCGCCAGCGCCCAGGAATGGAGTGTCCACTACGGGAGCTGGAAGGCCGCCGGCGGCCTGCAGCCCAAGCTGGCGGCCTTCGTGGACGGAGGTGCCTCCTTCCTCGTCCACGGCCTCTCCTTTCCCGAGGACTTCTCCAAGGCGGCCATTGCCGTGGTGGTCATCAGCTTCGCGGCCACGACCCTCGACACGGCCACGCGCATTCAGCGCTTCATCCTTCAGGAGATCGCCGGAACCTACGCCTTCCGTCCGCTCCAGAACCGTTACCTCAGCTCGGCCCTGGCGGCCTTCCTCCCCTTGATCCTCATCTTCGGAACCACCGGAGAGGGAAAGCCCTTCTGGACCGAGCTGTGGCCCATCTTCGGGGCGAGCAACCAAATGCTCGGCGGGCTCTCGCTGCTGGTGCTCACCTTCTACTTGCTTCGCCGCGGGCGCAACGCCTGGGTCGTGGCGGTTCCCTGCGCCCTCCTCGCCGCCATGACCAGCTTCGCCATGGTCCTCAACCTGCAGTCCTACCTGGCCAAGGGGTCCTGGCTGCTCGTTGCGCTGACCATCCTCCTCCTCGCCCTCTCGGTGTGGGTCCTCCTCGAGGGCATCCTCCGCCTCCGCCGCCTGAGCGGGGGCGAGGCGGAGGACCCCGCGAACGCGATCGAGTGAGCGCCGGCCGCCCGTTCGCGGGCCTGTGGGGTTCGTCCCCGCTCGGCGACGCCCTTCCTCCCTTCGCTGGCTGCAGCGAGGGCTCGCGCGCAGGGCAGGCGCCTGCGCGAGCAGGAGTCGCCCGCTCGACCGGGTTGCCTTCGTCCCGGTGGAGGGCTCACGGGAAGAGCGTTCCTGGAGTTGCTACTCTCGCGTCGGCGGCGCTTCGCTTCTCGCACGACCGCCTCGCCCGGAGGCCCTCGCCGTGGTCTTTCCCCTTGCCTGCGGAGTTTGCGTAGACCAGAGCCTGCTCGCCGCCCTTCCCTTTCTTCTCTGGTGGGGGGTTCTCTTCGTGCTCTGGGCCCTCCTCTGGGGCCCCTTCTGCGCCGTCGGAAGCCGCTGGGGGCGGGCCCGCCCATCCCTGCGCCCCCTGCGCTGGTTCGCGGCGTTCGTCGGCCTTGGCCTCCTCGCCGCGCCGCTCACTCTGGGCAGCCTCTTCCTCCCGCTCCTCTTCCTTCTCCCCGTGTGGCTCCACCGGCTCTGGCGACGCCCCCTCTTCGCCGAGCCGCCCCGACCGGTCGGCGCTCCGGGCTTCCCGGCCCTCGCCGCCGGAGTGCGTCGCTGGACCCTCTCCCTCGCCCTGGGGTCGGTCCCGCTCTCCTACGTCTGGAGCCACTTCGTGAAGCATCCGGAGGACTATCCCTTCCGGGATTGGCTGCTCCTGCCCCTTCCCCTCGCGGCCGCTGCGGCCCTGCTCCTGCCTTGGATCGTCGGGACCTTGCTTTACGAGCTCCGCCTGCGGCGGTTCGACGACGCCGCCGCGTCGCCGCTCGCTCCGGAAGGCGGTGGGGCGGGCTGAAGCTCCCTCCGTTCAGCGGCGGCCCCGGCGTCCGAACACGCGCTGGCGAAGACGCAGGGAGGGCGTCGCGTAGCGGTGCTCTTCGGGTCGCGTGCGCGGGCGGGCCTCGCTCAGCGCAAAGGTCCGTTTGCAGCGCAGGAGGAGGGCCCCCGCCGCGGGGCGTTCCTGCGGATCCGGAGCGAGGCCGAGGCGCAAGAGGTCGAGCACCGCGTCGGCCTCGCGCCCTGCACTCGCCCGTACTCGCTCCTCGTCCACGGGCGAGCGCTTGCGCTTGAGGAAGCGGAGCTGCTGCAGCCGCTCGGCGGGCGGTAGCTCGTCGAGGCCCTCCTCGACGTAGGGCTCGACGCCCGTGAGCAGGGCGTGGTAGGTCAGGCAGAGGGCGTAGACGTCGGCTCGCTCCGAGAGCGCCCCCGCCTGCGGCCCGCCTTCCTCGCCGGCGGGGAGGAGCTCGGGGGCAAGGTACCGCGGGTCCGCGGTGGCGGCCGCTGCGTTCCGCGCCGCGCCCTCCGCCGGGAGGTTGCGCTTGTCGGTGGCGAGGTGCACGTCGACGAACACTGGTTCGTAGTCGCCCGCGCGGACGAGCTGCTCGTAGCGGGCGGCGTTCGCCCGTCCCGGCGGCAGGCGGAGCATTACGCTGCGGGGCGCGATGCTCCCCAGGATCAAGGGAAGCTGGCGGCGGAAGTGGAGTCCCTTGAGCCCCTCGAGGAGGTTGACGAACAGCTCGGTGGCGGTGGCCGCGTCGACCCGCTCGAGCGCGTCCGTCGACCCCGCGCGCAGCGCCGGATTCTCGTAGAGCCGCTCCAAGACGATGTAAGGGGCGCCGTCGGACAGTTCTCCGGAGCCGAGCAAGCGCACCAAGCGCGGGTCCGGCAGGGAGAGCAATTCGTGCTCGCGCGCGAAGTCGCACCCATCCTTGGCCACCTTGATCACGACCCGCTCCAGCGGCGCGGCGTAGCCGGGGAAGCTGCGCTCGCCATCGACCTCGGCTTCGTAGACCAAGGCGCGCGGGCCCTCCCCCAAACGCCGCCGCACGCGGTAGGCTCGCTCGCCGTCGCGGTCGAGCAGCCGGCGGAGGCCGGGAAGCAGGTCCGAGCACGAGCTTTCGTCCTGGGGGCTCTCTTCGACGGGCGCGCCTGCGTCGGGCGCGAGGAGTTCGGGGTCGTCGTAGAAGCCCCGCCCGCGGAAGACACGCACCCCCGAACCCGACGTTGGCGCTACCTCCTCGGCGCGTGGGATGTCGTCGAAGAAGCCTCTCCCCCGGAAGGCCCTGCGAGAGGGCTGCTCCGCAGGGGGAGCGGCGTCGGCCGAGGCGCCGAGGGCCACGGGGCCGGTGCGCACCCCCGAACCGCTTCGCTTGCCGATGAGCCGACCGCTCGCGCGGGGCGTACTCGGCGGCTTCCCTTCGAGGACGCGTCGAATGCTCTGGGCGGCGTCGCGAGCGGTGGGGTAGCGGTCTTCGCGGTCGCGGGCAGAGAGATAGCGCACCAGGAGCGCGACGCCTTCGGAGACTTCCGGAGCCACCGTGCGGGGGTCGGGCACGTCTTCGTTGATGTGCCGGGTGAGGATGGCGATGGGGGTGGGGGCCTCGAAAGGGACTCGACCGGTTACCAGCCGCCAGAGGCAGATGCCCAGCGAGTAGAGGTCGGCCCGCACGTCGATTTCCTCCACGCCCAGGGCTTGCTCGGGCGCGGCGAAGTGGGGGGTGCCCAGGAAGAGGCCGTGGCGGGTCTCGCTGCTCGGATCGTCTCCCTGGCGGCGCGCGAGGCCGAGGTCGGCGAGTCGCGGAATGCCGTCGCGCCCGATGAGGATGTTCTCGGGCTTGACGTCGCGGTGCACGATGCGCGCCTCCTCGGCGCAGGAGAGGGCCTCGGCCACCCCGAGGCAGATGGTGAGGGCGTCGCGCTCGGGGAGGCGCCCCTGTTCGGCGACGAGGTCCTCGGCGGTCTTGCCGTCGACGAACTCGAAGGCGACGAACTTGACCCCCGTCCGCGGGCAGGTCCCCTGCTCGATGACCCCCACCACGTTGGGATGGCGGAGGCGGGCAGCGGCCTTGGCCTCGCTCTCCAGGCGCCGCGAGAAGCTCTCGTCGGCGGCAAGGGCCGGGGTGAGGACCTTGAGGGCGACGTGCCGGTCCAGGCTGCGCTGGAGGGCCTTGTAGACCCTGCCCATGCCTCCCTCGCCGAGGAGTTCCTGGATTTCGAAGCCGGCGACCAGGGTTCCGGGTCCCAGTTCGGAACCCAGCTCCCCGGGGCCGGGCGGGTCGCCGGCCGCGGGCTCCGCCGGGACCCCGCGCTCCGGCTCGGCCCCCCCTTCGCTCTCGAAGTCCACCGCTTCGAAGCGCAGGGTGCGGTGCGGGTCCTCTTCCTCCTCGGCGAAGAGTTCGGCCAGATCGAGGGCGTCGGGGTCCTCCCCGAAGAGCCTGGGCTCTGCGGTCCCCTCCTCCGCGGACGCGAAGGGGCCGGAGCGCTCGCGCGCCGGCCCGGAGCCGGTCCGCGGCGCGGGCGGGGGGGGCGCCGGTGCCTCCTCCGCCGCGCGCGCCACGTAGCGATCGCTCCCGGGGCGCGCGGCGCGGTAGCTCCTCGTTTCGGAGAGGGGTCGGGACGAGGGGTCCCCGCGCGCAGGAGGAGGGG
>RFHU01000237.1 GCA_003695705.1 Planctomycetota bacterium | reverse complement strand
CGGCCCCCTCGCCCCCGAGCGACGTCTACGCGCTGGGGGTCCTCCTCTTCGAAACCCTGACCGGGCGGCGCCCCGCCGGACTCGAACTCCCCAGCGAACTCGCCCCCCACCTCGGGCGCGCCTTCGACGCGCCGCTCAAGGCGGCGCTCGCCCTGGAGCCCCGGCGACGCCCGTCCGTCTCGGCCCTCCGGCGCGAACTCCTGCGAGCCCTGCCCCCGCCTGCGCCGTCGCACCCCGAAGCGGACATGGTCTTCGTCCCCGGCGGCTTCCTGGTCGTGGGTGACCGCGACGATCCCGACGCCCGCCCCATGCACGAGCGACGCCTGCGCCCCTTCTGGATCGATCTGACCCCGGTCACCAACGAGGACTACGCGCGTTTCGTTCAAAGCACCGGAGCGCGGCGGCCTGCGAGCTGGCCGGAGCGCGGCGGCCTGCCCCGGCGCCTCGCCCGCCTCCCCGTCACGGGAATCACCTGGCACGAAGCCCGGGCCTACGCCGCGTGGACGGGCCGCCGCCTGCCCACCGAATTCGAGTGGGAGAGAGCCGCCCAGGGTCCCGAACAGCGTGCCTACCCCTACGGCGAAACCTTCGACCCCGAGCGCATTCACTGCGACCCGCGCCGACTCGCCCCCGTCGGCTCCTATCCGCAAGGAGCCAGCAGCGAGGGGATCTTGGACCTCACCGGAAACGGCTGGGAGTGGACCGCCTCGCCCTTCGTTCCCTACGGGAGCGACCGCAAGGCCCCCGACTCCGCGCGAACGGTGCGCGGAGGATTCGACCCCTCCCGCCCTCGCTCTGCGAGCGCCACCTGCCGCATGGGGCTTCGCCCCGACGCCCGGGATCCCGGCGTGACCTTCCGCTGCGCCCTCGACGCGCACGACCTCCCGCCCGCCCGACCCGTCCGGTAGCCCTGGGGTTGCGCGCGGCCCGCGCCGCGGCGAGGACGCCCGAAGCGGGCCGCTGGGCATGTATAGTGTGCGCCCGGCCCCCCGGACCGGACGGAGGACGAAGCATGGCGGGAGAACGCCGCAAGGACTACATGGTCAATAGCCGCGTGCACGTGTTCTACGTGGTCACGCTGGTCGCCTCGCTGGCGCTGGTCGGCTGCCTGGTGGCCCTCGCCTACACCCTGCGGTCGGCGGGGCAGACCCTCCCCGACGCAAGCCAATCCTGGTTCGTCGCCGTGGGCGTGCTGGCCTTCGTCATCGTCTGCTGCTCCCTCCTCCTCGGCGTCTACACCATCGTCCACAGCCACCGCATCGAAGGCTCGGCCTACCGCATCGGCATGGTGCTGCGCGAGATCAACGCCGGGCAAAAGACGCGCATTCACCTTCGCGACGGCGACTTCTTCGTGGACATCGCCGACGAGATCAACCGCCTCGCCGACCGCGCCGAAGCGACGGGCGCCGCTGCGCCCGCGCCCGGAAGCGGCGCCGCGGATGCAACGCCCTCCGCAGCCTCCGCGCCCCCTGCGGCGAAGGAGAACGCCCCCGCGACCGGCCCGGACCAAGAAGCCCCGGCCTGAGGCTGGGCCGCCCCCCCCGGAGCGGCCCAGCCCCTCTCGCTGCCGCGAGACCGTACGACAAGGTTCCCAGAAGGTGAGGCGATCTGTGTCCGTTTTGCGTCTCAGCCCGCCGCGCCCTCGGCGCACTCCCTCAACAAAAAAGGACTTACAGGACCACAGCCCCTCAACAGGCGTTGGCACTGCCCTTGCGCGCGGAGCCCCCCGGGGAGCTTCCATGGGCCGCACGAACCCGCCGATCGCCGTCGCCTGGCTGCTGGCGACCCTGCTTGGCGCCCTGGCCCCCCAGGCCGAGGCCGCGACGGTCCTGCGCCTGGACCTCGGCGACCTCGTCGCGCGCGCCGCGGTGGTGGTCCATGGCCGGGTGGCCCACAAGGCCTCGCGCAAGGCCCCCCACGGAGCCATCGTCACCGACATCGAACTCGAGGTGTTCCACGCGCTCAAGGGATTCCAGGGCAAGACCTTCCGCTTCACCGTCTACGGCGGCGTCGTCGGCGACCGCGGGAGCGCCATCTCCGGCGCCCCCACCTTTGCCGTCGGCGAAGAGGTCTTGCTCTTCCTCGACCGCACCAACCGCTACGGCCTTCGCGCGGCCGTCGGCCTCTCGCAAGGCAAGTTCACGGTGCGCGAAGTGGACGGCAAGCGCCTCGCATTCCGCGACCTCGAAGGCCTGCGCCTCGTCGACCTCGCCACCGGCCACGTCGAAGAGGCGAAGTCGGAGCAAGGCCGCCCCTTCGACGAACTCCTGGCCGAAGTGACCCGCCGGATCGCCGAGGAAGCGAAGAAGCCCAAGAAGGAGCAGAAGTGAGAAAGGTCGCCCGCTGCCCCGTCCGCTGCCCGCTGACCTTGGTGTCCATGCGCTTCGTCCACCGGGCGCCGCTGGTCGCCGTGGCGCTCGCCCTCTTGGGCTTCGGCTACTCCAGCTACGCCTTCGTCAGCCTGCAGACCGGCGCGCTTCCCCTGGTGTGGAGCAACGCGAACATTGGCTACACGATCAATGCGGCCGCGGACCCCCAGATCAGCGACGAAAGCGACGTCACCGCAGTGCGCTTGGCCTTCCAGCGCTGGGAGCAGATCCCGAGCAGCCGCCTGACCTTCGTCGAAGACACCTCGGCCGCCTCGCGGGCGCGGAGCGACTGGCGCTCCGACGACATTCACCTCGTCCTCTGGGACACGAACAACGAGAGCGGCTTCTTCGGCCCCGGCTCCGGCTTGGTCGCCATCACCCCGGTCGATTTCGTCCCCTCCACGGGCCAGATCCTCGACGCCGACATTCTCTTCAACGCGGGAGGACACTCCTTCACCACCAGCAACCAGCCGGGCCGCTTCGACATTCAGTCCATCGCCACCCACGAAGTCGGCCACTTCGTTGGACTCGATCACACGGGCGTGGTCTCGGCCACCATGAACCCCTTCGCCAACCCCCAAGACACCCGCCTCCGCTCCCTGGCCAAGGACGACGTCGCCGGTGCCTCGGCCCTCTACCCCAGCGCCGGCAACCCCGGCGAGATCGTCGGCCGCGTTCTCCGCAACGGCCAACCCGTCTCCGGCGCCCACGTCGTCGCCGAGGACCGCGACGGGGAACCCGCCTCGAGCTGCCTCAGCGACGCCCAAGGAAACTTCCGCATTCGCGGCCTCGAGCAAGGCGAATACGTGGTCTACGCCGAGCCTCTCGACGGCCCGGTCACCTCGGCCAACCTCTCGACCCACACCAGCGGCCTGACCATCGACACCAACTTCGGGACCACGTTCTGGGGCAATGGCGGCCTCTCCTCCCCCGCCAACCCCCAACTCGTGTTCGTCAACTTCGGCCAGTCCACCAACGTCGGCGCGATCAACACCCTGCCGCGCAGCAGCATCAACGTGCGCAGCCTCAGCCACCCCGTCGTACTCCCCAACTCGGAGCAGCGCTTCTCCATCCGCGGGGTCGGCATCGACCGCGCCGACTCGGTGATCGTCCCCGGTCCCCCCGGCGACGCCCTGTTCATCACCCAACCCCTGCCCCAGGACTTCACCTCGGGCAGCGTGGCGGTGACCCTGACCGTCCTCCCCTCCGCCCTGCCCCAACTGCGCTCCGTCCGCGTGTTCAACGCCTCCACCTACGAGTGCTCCGTCCTCACCGGCGGCTTCGAGGTGCGCGCCCCGGCGCCCCTCCTTCAAGGTGTCTCCCCGGCCAGCACCCGCCCCGGCGCCTCGGCAGTCCTCAGCGGAAGCAACTTCCAGAACGGCGCCCGCGCGCTGGTCGGGGCCACCGTAGTCCCCTGCAGCGGCAGCCCCACCCAACTCACCTTCACCGTCCCCGACCTCCCCAACGGGACCTACGACGTCGCCGTGGAGAACCCCGACGGCCAATTCGTCAAGCTCGCCGCCGCCCTGACCGTCGAAGGCAGCACCGCGCAGGCCGCGCCGCCTCCCCCAACGAGCACCGGCGGCAGCGGCGGTGGATTCAGCGGCGGCAGTCAGGTCTCCCCCGCCTCGGGCGGAGGAGGAGGAGGAGGCGGAGGAGGAGGAGGAGGCGGCTGCAGCCTCAGCCCCTCCTCGGGCGGCAACCTCCCCGCCCAGGCCGTCTTCGCCCTCCTCCTCGTCGCACTCTGCCTGCTGCGCCGGCGCGGATAGGGGGAGCCCCGGCGCCCGAAGCCACGGGGAGGGGCAGGTGGAAGCACGGGCCCAAGAAGCGTTGCGCCGCCTTCAGGAGCGAATCGGACACCGCTTTGCCGACCCCTCCCTCCTCGCACAGGCCCTGACGCACGCCTCGGCCCGCGGCGAAGGACGCCCGGCCAACGAGCGTCTCGAGTTCCTTGGAGACGCCGTGCTCGGCTTGGTGTGCGCGCATTTCCTCCACTGGGCCTTCCCCGATTTCGACGAAGGGCAGCTGACCCGCCTGAGGAGCGCCGTGGTCTCGACGGAGGCCCTGGCGCGCCTTGGCCGCTCCTTGGGGCTCGAAGCCCTCGTCCACACCGGCGGCGGGCTGCGGCGCAAGCCCCTGCCCGACTCCGTCCTCGCCAACGTCACCGAAGCCCTGATCGGGGCCGTCTACCTCGACGGCGGCCTGGAAGCCGTCCGGCCCATGGTCCTGTGGGGCGTCGCCGACGCCCTCGACGAAGAGCTTGCCGGCGGCGGAGGCACCAACTGGAAGTCGCGCCTCCAGGAACTCACCCAGAGCGCATGGAAGCGAACCCCCTCGTATTCGCTCGTCGCCGCCGAGGGTCCTGATCACGCGAAGACCTTCGTCGTCGCCGCCCTTCTGGACGGAATCGAATACGGGCGCGGGCGCGGGACCTCGAAGAAGCGCGCCGAGCAAGCGGCTGCCCGCAAGGCCTTCGCCGCCCTCCGCGCCCGATCCTGCGCCTCCGCAGTGTCCGAGGCGCCCCGAGACGGATAAGATCCTTCCCGCCGGAGAGTAGCTCAGCCTGGTAGAGCGCTGCGTTTGGGACGCAGAGGTCGCAGGTTCGAATCCTGTCTCTCCGATGGAAGTCGCGGGCCGCGGCGCACAGCGCCGCGGTCCGCGACGCTGCGAGGGCGTCCCTCAAGCGTCGAGTTCGTCGGCAGCGACCGAAAGCGCGTGCTCTTCGATGTAGTTGCGCCGCGGCTCGACCTTGCTTCCCATGAGGGTGCTGAACATTTTGTTGGCCCCGGCCATGTCGTCGATGGTCACCCGCACCAGGACCCTCTTGCCGGGCTTCATGGTGGTTTCCTCGAGTTCGTCGGCATCCATTTCCCCAAGGCCCTTGTAGCGCTGCACCTCGACCCCCCGCTGACCGAGGGTCTCGACGGCCGCCGGCAGATCCGCAAGCGAGCGCAGCGCCTCGCGCTCGCTCCCCCGAACCAAGGCGAAGGGGTGCACGAGCTCCTCGCCTTGCTGCTGCTCGGGCGCGAAGAGATCCTCCCAACCCAGGTCGTACTCGCCCAGAACCGCGAGCGCAGCCTCCAGCTTCTGCTTGGGGGTCTTGAAGCGCACGATCTCGAAGTCCGCTCGGGGACGCTCCTCCAGGGGATCCCCAGGCGACCACACCTTGAGGTCCGGCTTCCGCTCCCGGGCGGCGCGCAGCCACTCGTCGAGTTCCTCCTCCGAGTAGACCGCCTTCCCCCCCTTGCCGCCGGGCTGATGCACCCGGGCGAAGGGCAGGCGCCCCTCCTTCTGACGAGCCAAGTAGGCGCGGAGCTCGATCTGCTTCTTTTCCAGGTCGCGCGCCACCCGCAGCACGTCCTTCACGGTCGCGATCAGTCGCTCGAGTTCCTCCCCGGAGGCCTCGAGTCCCTCCCCTTGGCTGCGTACCAGGCGAGTCCCCTCCAGGCCAAGACGGGTCAACTCCTGTTCGAGGGATTCGGCGTCCATGAGGTATTTGCTGTGCGCGTCTTCGCTCTCTCCCTTCTTCCGCCGCTTCCCCTTGGGGGTCACCTTGAACAGCGGCGGCTGGGCGAGGTAGACGTGCCCTGCGCTGATCAACTCGGGCATTTGCCGGAAGAAGAAGGTAAGGATCAGCGTGCGAATGTGGCTCCCGTCCACGTCCGCGTCGCACATGATGATGATCTTGTGGTAGCGGAGCTTGCTCAGGTCGAAGTCCGCGAGAACGCCGGTTTCGAGCACCTGAATGATCGTCGCGATCTCTTGGTGCGAGAGCATCTTCTCGTGCGTGGCCTTCCACACGTTGAGGATCTTGCCCCTCAGGGGCAAGATGGCCTGCGTGCGCGGATCCCGCGCGTCGGTCGCCGTGCCTCCGGCCGAGTCGCCCTCCACGAGGTAGAGCTCGCACTCTTCAGGCTTCTTCGAGTCGCAGTTCTTGAGTTTGGCGACTCCCCCACCGCCTAGCGCGTCCTTGCGCATGCGGACGAGGTCCTTGGCCCGGCGGGCCGCAATGCGCGCCTTGCGCGCCTGGAGCGCCTTGCCAACGATCTTCTTCGCCTCGGCCGGGCGCTGCTCGCACCACGCCCGGAGGTGCTGACCGACCACACTTTGCACGATCCCGGCCACGTCGGAATTCCCGAGCTTGGTCTTGGTCTGCCCCTCGAACTGCGGCTCGGGCACCCGAACCGAAATCACCGCGACGAGCCCTTCGCGGTAGTCGTCGCCGCTGGGTCGTTCGTCTTCCTTGAGCTTCTTGAAGGCGTTCTTGTTCTCCTTCAACCAGGCATTCATGGAGGAGGTGAGCGCCGTCCGGAAACCGGTCAGGTGCGTTCCGCCCTCGATGGTGTTGATGTTGTTCGTGTAGGTGGCAATGGTCTCGTTGTAGGTGTCTTGGTATTGGAGGGCGATCTCCACCTCGACCGCTCCGCCGGAGTCCGGGCTGTCCACCCTCCCCTTGAGGAACACGGGCTCGCGCAGCAGGTTCTCCTCCGAAGTCGCCAGCCAGGCGACGAACTCGCGCAATCCCTTGGGGAAGTGGAAGACCTCGCTCCGCTCCTCGTCGCCTCGCTCGTCGCAGAGGGTGATCTTCAGCCCCGCGTTCAGGTAGGCCAACTCGCGCAGCCGGGATGCAATGGTGTCGTAGTCGAAGCGGGTTCCTTGGCGAAAGATCTCGTCGTCGGGTTTGAAGGTGATCTTGGTGCCCCGGCGCTGCGTGGGACCCACCTCCTCAAGCTCCTTGGTGGTCCTCCCGCGCTCGAAGCGCATCCGGTATTCCTTGCCATCCCGGTAGACGGTCGCCTCCAGCCACTCCGAAAGGGCGTTCACACAGCTCACGCCGACCCCGTGCAGGCCTCCCGAGACCTTGTAGGAGTCCTTGTCGAACTTCCCGCCGGCGCCAAGAACGGTCAGGCACACCTCGAGGGTCGGCTTGCCCACCTTCTTGTGGATCCCCACCGGAATCCCGCGACCGTTGTCGAGGATCGTGATCGCGCCGTCCTCGTGGAGCGTAACGCTGATCTCGGTGCAGTAGCCCGCCATGGCCTCGTCGATCGAGTTGTCGACGACCTCGCTGACGAGGTGATGCAGGCCTCGCTCGTAGACGTCGCCAATGTACATGGCGGGCCGAGCCCGCACGTGCTCGATCCCCTCCTTGACCTGAATGCTGTCCTGGTCGTAGCGCTTGCCGTCGGCTTTGGCCTCGGTCGTCTGAGGTGCCACCCGCTCCGTCCTTACGGCGGCTGCCTGCCGCCTAACTTCCTGCAACTGGGACCATTATGCCAAATTTTCGGTCCCCGCGGGCCCCTTTTCGGGCTCCGGCGAGGCCTCGCCCACGACGCGAAGGCGCAGCTCCGTCACCGGGAGCCCCGAACGCTCCCTCAGGCGCGCAAGCAGCGCTCGGCGGTGGTAGACCCCGAGTTCGTGCGCCAAGGCCGCCGAGTCGACGTCCACCGTCAAGGTGCCCCCGCGGAAGCTCCTCAGCCGAGCGCCTTGCGCGCTTCGCCTGCCGACGGCCTCGACCCAGGCCGCCTCCAGGCGCTCGAGGGCCGCCGCGCTCCGTCCGAGCCCCACCTGGCTTTTCAGGCGCCCGATCAGGTCGCCGACCGCGCGAGGACCTCTCTCTTCACGGGGAGAACGACCGGGAAGGGGACGCGGCGTCACAGCGCAACCTCCACAAGGGAAACCACTTGAGGAACTTTTCCGTTTGTGCACGAACTACCTTCTCCCCAGGCTCTGCACACGCGGCCCGGAGGGCGGAGCCGGCGAGCCCGGGCTCCCGCCCGAAAGGCGTCCGGAGAGGTGGGGCGAACGAGAGGGCCCCGCGCGCCCAAGCTCGAGGCCTAGCCCTCGAGGTTCAGGGGCATGACGAGGTAGACGAAGCTCCACCCGTCGTCCGAGCCCTCTCGGATCACCGCAGGGCTCTTGGGGTCCTTGAGTTCGAGGCGGACCTCCGGCGTGGCGAGGACCTTGAGCACGTCGACGAAGAAGGCCGGGTTGAAGCCCACCGAAAGGGGATCGAAGGGGTAGTCGAGGGGAAAGCGAACCCGACTTGCTCCCACCTCCGGGACGCGGGCAGTGAGTTCGAGGCCTTCCCGGTCGAAGGCGAAACGCACCGACTGGCTGTCCTTGGTGCCCAAGATCGAAGCCCGGCGCAGCGCGCAGAGGAAGCTCTCCCGAGGCAAGGTGAGCACCTTGTCGTGCCCCTTGGGGAGCACTTCTTCGTAGGGGGGGAAGTGCCCCTCCACCAGGCGTGCCGTCACCAACGCCTTGGGCGTGCGGAAGAAGACCTGCGCCGGCCCCACCGCAATTTCCACGAAGGCGTCTCCCTCCTCGAGAACGCGAGGGAGCAAGTTCATGCCCTTGGTCGGAACGACCACGTGCACGGGCGCGGCCACTTCCTCGGGAAGCTCCCGCTCGCAGAGGGCAAGGCGCTTGCCGTCGGTGGCCACGAGGTGGAGCCGGCGCTCCCGCAGGTCGAGGAGTATGCCGTTCATGGCGTAGCGCGTCTTTTCCGGGTGGGCGGCGAAGTGCGTTCGCCGGATCATGCCCACCAACTCCTTCGCGCCGAGGCGGAAGACCCCTTCCGCCGGCCAGGGCGCCTGCTCGGGGTAAGCCTCCGCCTCCTCGCCCATGATCTGGAAGCTCGCGTCGCTCGTGCTGATGGTGCACACCCCGCGCTCGTTGGCGGTGATCTCCACGCGTTCTCCCGCCAGTTCGCGCAGGATCTGTTGGAAGCGCGCCGCGTTGAGCAGAAGGGCTCCGTCCTGGCCAACCTCGACCTGTTCGAAGCGAACGCGGACCGCCACCTCCATGTCCGAGCCCGTCACCTCCACCACGCCGTCCTCGGCGCGCAGCAGGACGCTCTGCAGAACGGGCCGCGTCGCCTTGGCGGGCGCCACGGACGCAGCGATGCCCACGCATTCGGCCAGGTCTTTGGCGTCTGCGACGAACTTCAAGCGGAGGCTTTCTGCTACCGTGCTCTGGCTGCTCATGGATCGATCCTCTTCGGGCCTCATGCTACGGAGCACGTCGGACAGGACGCACACCGCCGGCGCCTGGGTCGGCGGTGCACCACCGGCAGTGCTCTCGGGGGGTCCGTCCGGGGTGGGCTCCGGAGAGCTTGTCGAGGAGGCGATTCGCGGTCTCCTCAACGGGGAGGATTCTCCCACGTCCGCAAGCGGGGAGCAACGGATTTCTCTCCTTCGGAGCTGCGCAGTCCGTGCCTGCGCGGGAGGGAATCTTCTTCTTCCAAGAAGGAATTCATCTCTTCGTCATCTTCTCTAGCGCACTCGGTTCCGTGGAGAACTCGCCGTCGAGGAGACCGCCACGCACTTCGCGCTTGGGGTTGCGCAAGGCCGCGTGCGCGCGCGGGACGTGCAGAGGATGGGCGTTCGATGGGTGGGGAGCCGCTGGTTGTTCAGGATCCTCCACCCGGGGCGGATCTCGCTCGGGGGTTCTTCCCCAAGGTCGGGCGCGAACCGAAAGACCGCGCGCAATTCCGCAGACAGCGCCCCGGCCCTTTTCCCCTGCGGACCGAAAGACAACGAGACGCCGCGCACAGTTCTTCCACGCGCCAGCGAAAGGCCTTTGGTCACGGGAGCGTCAAAGGGGCAGGCCGAGCGGGGGCCCGAAGGCTTCCGGGGGAGGCGGCCGGAGGAGAACCGCGGGGAGTGGCGCCGGCGGAGCGGCGGCCTTGGCAAGCGGCGCTCCGTGCCGACGACGGCCTGGCTTCGCGGCGTTCCCAGACGCACGAGGTCGTGGGCCGCACGAGACCGTGGGGTCGAAGGGAACGTGGGGCTGAGGGACGACTTCGCCGACGAAGTCGGTCGGGTCAGCCCGAGGAGGGGAAGCCGGGTTGGTCGGGGGGTGGCGCTCAGCGGCGGGGGGTGCGCGCTTCGCGCTTGAGCTCCTCGAGCATCTGCGCGATGTCGGATTCTTTGCGGGCGCGCTCTTCGATGCGTTCGATGGCGTAGATCACGGTGGTGTGATCGCGTCCGCCAAAGTGGGCGCCAATGTCCGAGAGGGTGAGGTCGGTGAGCTCGCGGGCGAGGTACATGCACACCTGTCGCGGGAAGGCGATTCGCTTGGTCCGCTTCTTGGACTGCATGTCGGAGAGCTTGACCTTGAAGCGCTGGACCACGGCCTCGCAAATGTCTGCCATTTGCACGCGGCGGACCTCGGTTCCGACGAGGTCACTGAGGATTTGCTGGGCGAAGGCGAGGTCGACGGGCCGGTTCATGAGCGAGGCCGTGCCCACCAAACGGTTGATGGCGCCTTCGATCTCGCGAATGTTCGAATCGATCCGCGAGGCGAGGAACTTCACCACGTCGTCCTGGAAGCGGTAGCCGCGCGCCTCTGCCTTCTGCTTGATGATCGCCGCCCGGGTCTCGAATTCCGGGGGGTCGATGCGCGTGACCAGGCCCCATTTGAAGCGCGAGACGAGGCGGTCCTCGAGGGTCGGGATCTCGCTCGGGGCGCAATCGGCGCTGAGAATGATCTGCTTCTGTGCGTTGTAGAGCGTGTTGAAGGTGTGGAAGAACTCCTCCTGGATCCGTTCCTTGTCGGCGAGGAAGTGGATGTCGTCGATCACCAGCACGTCGACGTTGCGGTACTTGTAGCGGAATTGCTCCAGTTCGCCGTCCTTGACCGCTTCGATGAACCGATTGACGAAGTCCTCGCAGGAGAGGTAGAGGATCTTGGCGCGCGCGTGCCGTCCGACCAGAGCGTGGCAAATCGCCTGCAAGAGGTGGGTCTTGCCGAGACCGACGGCGCTGTGGATGAACAGAGGGTTGTAGGCTTGGCCCGGCGCCTCGGCAACGGCCATGCTCGCGGCGTGGGCGAGGCGGTTGTTCGGGCCGACGATGTAGTTCTCGAAGACGTAGTCGTCCTTGAGTTGAATGCTCGAGCCCTTGACCAGGAGGGGGTCTTGTTCGCCGGCGCGGTGGGGAAGGGGCGGGAGAGCACCTGCGCTGCGCAGCTCGGGGGCCGGCTGCTCTTCGCTCTCTCCTTCGAGCGGGTTTTCGGTGAGGACGAGCTCAGGGGTCAGGCTGCGTTCGAAGGCCTCGCGGACTGCAGCGGCCAGGGTGTGGAGCAAGTCCGAGCCTTCGAGCCACTCCTTGACGAACTTGTTGGGGGTGCCGATGCGAATGACGTCGTCGGTAACGTCGAGGAGCTGAAGGTTGCGGAACCAGGTTTCGAAGATGGGCTTCTTCGTTTTCTGGCGGACGATGGAGAGGCTTTGCTGGAAGAGCGGGTCGAGGAGCTCGCGCTGCTCGGTTTGGGCCACAGGCACATCCCCACCCCCGGGCGCACACTTCGGAGGAGTTGCGCGCTCTTGAGGGCTCCGCGGCTAGAGGGTGACGAGAGGCAACGAGAAGCGCGCGGCGAAAGTTCGCCGCGCGACGGGGTGAGAGTAGCAAGGGGCCGGGGACGATGCCAGCGCTTTCTCGCCATGCGACGCAAGCCGGAGCTTCGTTGCGTGCGCGCTCTGCATCCGTGCATGCGTCGCGCGAAAAGGTACACCGTCGTTCGGGATCGCGTCGTTCTCCCTGCAAGGCACACCATCATGGGCTTCCGGGCGGGGGCCACCGTGAAGCCGCCCCGGTCGGGACGCGCTTTCCCCAGCGCTTCCCCGAGCTGCAGCGGGGGTCTGCGTGCGCGCATCCCCCGCTGCAGCTCGGGGCTAGGAGCGCAGGCCACGAGGCTTGCTCCGTCGCTTTCCACAGCGCGTTCTTTTGGGGCGTCGGGCGCGGAGGGAGCTCTGCGCCGCGCCGCGGGAGGCGCGGAGGCAGCCGCGGAACAGCGGAGCGCTGGGCCTCTGCGCCCTGTGGCTCGCCGGCACGTGGCGGCGCGAGCAAGGTTCCGCCGCGCGAGCGCGGCGGCGCGCGAAGGGAGGACCCCCATGGTTCCAAACAAGAGGGTGGTGTTGTGCCGAAGTTCTCCACGACCTACCAACGCCTCTTCAAACAACGGGGGCCTGGGCCCGACGGGGCGCTGGTCTCGGAATGGAACGCTTCTGGGCTGCGGGCGGGGCCTGGCCGCGGTATGCTTGCCCGCGTGCTTCGGCTCGAGGAGGGTTGGCTGAGCGGTCGAAAGCACCTGATTTGAAATCAGGAGGCCCGCAAGGGCTCGGGGGTTCGAATCCCTCACCCTCCGACGCCGCAGGCCTCGGCGTCGACCGGGCGGGAGGCCTGGCGACCGCACGCGGGCTGCGGCAAGGCGGCGGGCCGGCTCGCCGCCGAGGGCGCCGCGGGGCTTCGCGCGGCTGGCCGTTGCCCTCAAGCGAAGCCCGGCTACAATGCCCGGCCAGGAGAGATGGCGGAGTGGTCGATCGCGGCGGCTTGCTAAGCCGTTGAGTCAGTTCAGTCTGGCTCCGGGGGTTCGAATCCCCCTCTCTCCGTAGTCGAAACCCAAGCGACACCTCGAGGGCCGCCCGGCGCGGCCCTCCTTCGTATGCCAACCGCCCGCACCCGATCCAAGCTCCTGCGTTCCGCGTTGGCGGTGGCGTTGCTCAGCGCCTCTTCGGCGTGCGTGGAGCGGCGGTTGATCGTGCGCACGGACCCGCCCGGGGCTGCGGTCTACGTCGACGGCTCGCTCGTGGGGCGCAGCGACCCCGAAGAAGGATCCCTCGAGGTTCCCTTCGTGCACTACGGGACCCGGAGGGTCGTGGTCCGCGCGGCGGGGCGGTACCCCGAGCGTCGCGACGTGGAGCTCGCGCCGCCCTGGTATCAGTATTTTCCCCTTGGGTTCTTCTCGGAGTTGCTCTGGCCGGGGACCCTCGTCGACCGCCACGAGCCCGCTCCCTTCGTCCTTGCGCCGCGCGGCGAGCCCGCCGCGCCGGAAGAGCTGGAGCGGGCCGCCGAGTCCTACCTGGGAGGAGGGGAAGGAGGGTGAAGGGGCGCAGGGTCGTGGTGTGGGGACTCGGGGTCTTCGGCGGGGGCGCGGCCGCCGCCCGCGTCCTCGCCGAGCGGGGGGCGCGGGTGCGCGTCCTCGACCGAAAGCCACCGTCGGCCCTGGCTCCGTCGCTCCGCGCCCTGGAGGGCTCGGAGGTCGAACTGGTCCTCGGCCGAGAGCACCGTGCCGAAGATTTCGCCGGGGCCGACCTCGTGGTCAAGAGCCCTGCGATTCCGCCCCGTTCGCCATGGATCGCCTGGCTCGAAGAGCGGCGGGTTCCGCTCACCAGCGAACTGGCCCTGGGGCTCGCCGAGCTCGAGACGCCCTACGCGGTGGTCACCGGATCCAAGGGGAAGTCCACCACCGCGACCCTTCTGGGAGAGATGGTGCGGGAAGCCTTCGGTTCGGCGGAGACCGTTGGGAACAACGAGCGGCCGCTCCTCGAACTGGTTGCGTCGCGGCGGCGCCCGGCCCGGGTGGTGGTCGAGGTCTCGTCCTTCATGGCCGAAGGCTTGGCCCGTGCGCGCGTGGCCGGGGCGCGCTTTCGCGCGCCGGAGGTGTGCGTCTTCACCAGCTTGGGCCCCGAACACCTCGATTGGCACGGGGGGCTCGAGGACTACTACGAGGCGAAGCTCTCCTTGCTGGGGCTCGGGCCGCGCGCGGTGGCCTCGCCGGCGGGCTCGGAGGAGCTCGAGGCACGTCTGCCCGGGCGCTTGGGGTCTGCGCGCTGGCTGCGCAGCGGGCGCGAGCAAGGCGCGGGCTTGGCGGTGGAGTGGACCGGGGAGGAAGCCCGCAGCGCGGCGGGGGCGCTCCTCTTTCGGCGGGGGGAGCTCTCCCTGCTCGGCGAGCACAACCTCGAGAACGCGCTGGTGGCCGCGAGCGGGGCCTTGGCCCTTGGGGTGGCGCCGGAGGCGGTGCGCCGTGCCGTGCGCGCCTTTCGTCCCCTGCCGCACCGCCTGGAGACGGTGGCGGTCTCTCCGCAGGGGATTCGCTTCGTCAACGACTCCATGGCGACGACCCCGGCGGCGGCCAAGGCGGCCCTCGCCGCGGTCGAGGGGCCGCTCGTGGTCCTTCTGGGGGGCTCCGACAAGGGGGCGCGCTACGAAGAGCTGGCGGAGGCCGCCGCCGGGGTGCACTCGGTCGTGTGCCTGGGCGAAATCGGCGGCGCCCTCGCGCGTGCGCTGCGCGCTGCCGTCGCCGCCCGGGGCGGCGGCGCGGAAGTCGTCCACGTGCGGGGCGGCTTCGAGGAGGCGTTTCGGGCGGGCCTCGAGCGGTGCCCTCCCGGAGGGGCCTTGCTGCTCGCCCCCGCAACGGCGAGCTACGACATGTTTCCCAACTTCAAAGCGCGCGGCGAGCGCTTCCGCGCTCTGGCCGTGGAGGCCGCACGGCCCTGAAGGCGGCGCGTCGTCTGGGGGAAGAGGGCGGCCGCGCAACGCGCGCTCAGCCCGCCGCGGCCTTGCCGAGGAAGCGGTTCCAGCTCTCGGGGCGGCGCTGGGGAAGAGTCTCGCTCAGGGGTGACCAGGACGGCCGGCGCGGGGGGCGGCTGAGGCGCAGCCCGCTCTCCTGAGGGGTGCGGTTGCCCTTCTTGGCGTTGCAGCGGACGCAGGCCAGAACGCAGTTCTCCCAGCTCGTGCTCCCTCCGCGCGAGCGCGGGATCACGTGGTCGATGGACAGACGGCTGGGGGGGAGCAGGCGCTTGCAGTACTGGCAGACGAAGCCGTCGCGCCGGTAGAGGTTTCGGCGCGAGAAGGCCACTTCGCGTCGTGGGACGCCGCCGAAGGCGCTGAGGAGGATCACCTCGGGGGCCTCGATGGCGCAGCTTGGGGTGGCGACCCAGCGTTCGCGCGGCAGTTCGGCGACGCGGCGGGCGGAGCGGTCGAGCCAGGCTTCGAGGTCGAAGATTTCGTAGGAGGCGGGGCACACCGCGCGAGCGGCGGAGCGGCAGAGCAGGAGCAGGGCCTCGCGCACCGTCGTGGTGGTGATCGCGTGCCAGTTCTTGTTCAGGACCAGGGTCGGGGCATCGAGGGCCATGGGCAGTTCTCAGTAGGTGACCAGGCGGGCGGCCAGGGGAAACAGGTGCTCCAGTTCTTCGCGGGGGAGGGTGAGCGGAGGGGCGTCGAGGTTGAGGGGCTGCAGGCGGACCCGACCCTTGGGGTCCAAGAAGAGTTGACGGAAGAGGCTGCGGCCCTGGCTGACGGCGAGGACGAAGTCCCGGTGTCGGGCTTCCCGGTCGGCGCTGAACACGAGCACTTCTCCTGAGCGGAAGGACGGCTCGCCGGGGCCTTCCATGTCGTCGCCTTTCCACACGGCGGCGAAGCCGTTGTGGACGCGGAGGCGAGGTAGGTAGAGGTAGTCGAGCACCCGGCCTTCGGGGGCGCTTCCGTCGAAGCGGTGGGGTAGCCCGCCGTCTTCGGCCTCGACGAGGGGCAGGCCACGGCGCACGCCCGGGCCTGCTTCGAGCTCGAGTTCGCCGAGGGTGCGCTCGGTGTGGGCGCGCTCGAGGCGGCCGAGGCTGCGGCGCAGTTCGCGGATTTCCGCGCGCTGGGCTTCGAGCAGCACCTCGGGGTCGAGGCGCAGCGCGCGGGCGATCTTGGCGAGGGTCTCGCCCGTTACGAGGTCGGTGGAGCCTTGTTCGAGGTCGTGGACGAAGGTCTTCCCTTTGCCGATCTTGCGGCCGAGCTCTTCGGCCGTCAGATGCCGGCGGCGGCGCTCGGCGCGCACCATGCG
>RFHU01000236.1 GCA_003695705.1 Planctomycetota bacterium | reverse complement strand
GGTGGGCGCGGCCTCGGGGACCCGCAGCGGGAACGCTCCTCGCGATCCGAGCACCGCCGGGGGGGCGGGGTCCGGGTGCGGATCGGGGAAGGCGTCGGCCTTGCCGGCTACCCTGGCCTCGGCGGCTGGGGTTTCGGTCTTCGCCCTTGGTTGCGCTGGGAGGTCGCGCGCGTCCTCGGGGCGTTCCGCGCGGGGTGCCGCGAAGGGCGGGTGCCCTCGGGGGAGGCTGGGTGTCGAAGCTCGGAGCTGCGTCGAGGCGGAAGGATGGCACGGCGAGGCCGCGCGACGCCGCTCGCGGTCCGCGTGCGGAGCGGGCACGGGTGCGGGCGCTGGCGTCGGCGGTGTGCGAAGCGCGCCTCTCCCTCGCCCGATCCCTGGGGGGCGCGGATGAGGACCCAGCCCGGCTCGAGGCTCGGGTGGACGCCCTCCTCGCCGCGTTCTGGCGGCGGCGCTTCGCCGACGAGGGCGCGCACGAGGACCTCTCGGAGTGGCTGGCCGCGCAGGGCGCCGCTGCCGCGGCCCCGGCGTTGGAGGCGCTGCGCCGCGTCCCGCCCACCCCGGCGTCGGCGGAGCGGCTCGCGCGGGCCCACGAGATCGTGCTCACGCGTCGCCTTGGGCGCGGCCCCGGCGGTTGGCGGCTGCTGCCCTCGCGGCTGCGGCGCCGCCAGGCGAGCTACTACACCCCGCGCGACGTGGTGGACTACGTGGTCGAGGAAACCGTGGGCGCGCTGCTGGAGCCCCTGGAAGCTACTCTGGCGGGAGCCTCCGCAGCGCGACGCGAGGCCTTGCTCGAGCGAGCGAGTTCCCTGGCCGTGCTCGAGCCGGCCTGCGGCGGCGGCGCCTTCTTGCTGGGGGCGCTGCGCCGCCTGCGTCGCTTCTACCGCGCCCTGGGGGTGCCGCGACCCGGGCGCCACGCTCTGGAGCACAACCTCTACGGATTCGATCTCGACGCCCGCGCCCTCGACTTGGCCGAGCTGTCGCTGCTCGCCGCCGTCTCCGACGAGCCGGGTCCTCTGGTGCGACTCCGCGGCGAGCGCCTGCTCCTCGGAGACCACCTCGACGGACCGCTCGCTTGCCGCGACCGCTACCCAGCCCCCTTCGCGCGCCCCGCGCCCGGCTTCGACGCGGTCTTGGGCAATCCCCCCTACGCCCCCTTGCGCGGGGAGCTGCGCGACCGGGCGCGATGCGCGGACTTCGCGACCGCGGGCGACGGCGACCTCTACGCGACCTTCGTCGAGGGCCTGGAGGCCTTGCTTCGGCCGGAGGGCCGCGGCGGGCTGGTGGTGCCGCTCTCGCTCGGTTACAGCGTTCGCCTGCGTCGCGCGCGCGAACTCGTCCTCGCCTCGGCGCGCGCCTGGCGGCTTGCCAACTTCGACCGCATCCCCTCGGGCCTCTTCCCTGCCGAGGTCCGCACCCGGAGCACGATCCTTCTGGCCGGCCCGCGCAGACCCAAGGAACCGCGCGTCGCGAGCACCCCCCTGGTGCGCTTCGCCGCACGGGAGCGCTCCCGCTTGTTCGAGCGCCTCGCCTACGCCTCGGTCGACGGCCTCCACCACGAGGAGCTCGGCTGGCCGCGTCCGCTGTCGCCCTGCCAGGCAGAGTGGCTCGGGCGCCTCCGCTCCGAGCCCCTCGGGCGCCTCGGCGACGCCGAGGCACCCGCGGGTCCCCACCGCCTCTACTTCAAGCAGAACAGCTACGCCTTCCTCGTCGTCGCCGCCGAACTTCCCCCCGCCTTCGCCCCGGACGGCGCCGCCACGCCGCAGACCAAGTACTCCGCGCTGCGGTTTGCCGACGCGGACTTGCGGGACGCCAGCTTGGCCCTGCTCGCCGGCGCTTGGGGCTACGCCTGGTGGCTCACCTACGGCGACGGCTTCGACGTCACGCGCCAACTCCTGCGCGCCTTCCCCCTCGACCCCAGACGATTGCCTCCTCGGGTTCTCTCGCTGCTTGCCCGACTTGGCGTCCGGATCCAGAGCGCGGTGCGCGGGCACGTCGCCTTCAAGCGGAACGGGGGAAAACGGATCGGGACCTTCGATTTGCGCGCGTGCCGCTCCCTGACCCACCGCGCCGACGAACTGTTGGCTCGCGCCCTGGGGGCCGAGGAGCTGTTGAGCGACGTGCGGTCCGCTCTTTCCCGCACCCACGCCGCGGGCTAGGAACTCGCGGGGACACCCGCGCTTGCCGTCGCCCCGGCCCCGCCCTGGGAGCGGTGGGCTTCGCCTGGGGAATGCGAGGAGAAAGCTCAAGTCCCGCGCGGGGATCGCGCGCGGAGACGGCGAGTCGCCCCGCGGGGTCGGTCGCGCTTCCGAACTCGACCTTGGTTCGGAATCGCTCCGCCCCTCCTCCGTACTAGGGTTGGGGTTGGCCCGAGGAGCAAGAGGAGGAAGCTCATGTCCCGAACCGTGACCGTCCGCAAGACCCACGACGGCCGACTTGCCCTTTCGTGCCCCTGCGGAGGGGTGGAGGTCGTTTCCCGGTCCGAGGCCGCCCGGCGCGTCGTTCGCTGCGGCGCCTGCGACCGCGGCCTCAGTCGGCCCAAGCACCGCGCACGCACGCCCGCCGCCACCGCCCCGGCGGCTGGGGTCGCGGTGCCCCGGCTCGACGCCACCGCGACCGCAGCGAAGGGGGGCGCGGGATCCGAGTCGTTCGACGCGAAAGGCCTCGAGGGACCCCGCCCCTCGCGCGAAGGGCGCGATCCCGGCCACGAGCGGCACGTGATCGCCCTCGGTGTCTGGTACCGCCTGCTCGGCCTCCTCGGGGTCTTGGCGGCGGCCCTGTGCGGGGTGCTCTTGGGTCCTCCGGCCGCGCTCCTCGCGCTGCCCTTCGGGGTGTGCCTGGCGGTTGGTGTGGGCCTGAGCCGCTTTCACCCGGCGGCGCGCTGGGCGGCGGTCGTCCTGGCCGGCCTCGGAATCCTGCGCAGCCTGGTGGGCTTGGCTGGAGGAGACCTCTTCGCTGCCCTGGGCGCGCTCAGCGTTCTGGGCTGGAATGCGGCGGTCGTTGCCCTGCTGGTCCTCGGGAAGACCGGGGAACTGTTCACCCCGCGCTACCGGGCGCTCGTGGAGCGCACCCCGACGGTGCGCGTCTCGTGGTGGACGAGCCCCTTCTTCTTCGTCCCCGCGGGCCTGATCCTGCTCACGCTCGTGCTCGCCGCCGCGAGGGCCGCCGCCAGCCTCTGAGGGCCTGCGTCGTCGGTCGCCCGGCGCCCGGGCCGGGCGCCGCGGGCGTGGTCCGTGGGCCGGAGCCCGGGGCCATTCAACGGGAACCGCGGCGGAACCCCCGCCGCAAAGGCTCTTTGCGGCGATTCCGAAGGCGGGAGGGCTTCGGAATCGCGGCGGCGGGCGGCGCTTCCTACCTTGGCGAATACGGAGGCATTCATGACGAACGCGGTGTCTGTGGAGCGAACCAGGAGCGGGCGCATGGCCCTGACCTGCGGTTGCGGAGCGACCGAGAAGGTCACCGAGGGCTACGCCTCGCGACGGCGCGTCTTCTGCGGCAACTGCAAGCAGCTGCTCCAGCGTCCGGAGGGAGCGACCGGAACGGCGCCGGTCGCTTCTTCGGCTCGAGGGGGGGCGCAGGGGAGGAGGCCCCCTTCGCGCGCGGCCGGAACCGGGTTCGGGAAGGCGGCGGCGCCCGAAGGCCCGCTGCCGGCGCACACCCAGCGCATGTTCGACTTCGAGCGCCACGTGGTGGCCATTGCCTTCTGGTACCGGCTTGGCGGCGTCCTCGCCGCGGTTGGGGCCTTCATCCTCGTTGCGCTGATCGGGCCGATCGCTCTCATCGTCCTTCCGCTCGCCGCCGTGCCCTACCTCCTTGGGCATGGGCTCAGCCGCTACTTGCCCGCGGCCCGCTGGCTGGTCGTGGCCATCTCGATCCTGTCCCTTGCCAGGACTGCCTTTGCGATCCACGCCGGGGAGAGCTCGCTTCTCGAAGCGGGCTTGTCGATTGGCTGGGACGCGGCGGTGCTTGCCGTGCTCGCCTCGGCCAGCGCGGGGCACGTGTTCTCCGCCGACTACCGCGACGTCGTCCGGCGCAGCGCCGGAGTTCAGGTGGCCTGGTGGACGAGCCCGTTCTTTTATCTTCCCGCGGGACTTGCCCTCCTCGGGCTCTTGGCGGCGGCCTCCTTCGTCGCCAGCGCGCTCCTCTAGCCGCGCGGAAGGGGGCTGACGGGGGCGGAAGACTCGGTCGGGGTCCCCAGCCGGCAGGGGGGGCCGGTCGCGCGAGCGGCCGGCCCCCGTTGCGTGTACCCGCGGGTTGGCCGACCATCGTTCCATGAGCGAGGAGTTGCTCGGCGCGGAGGTCGACGGGTGGCGCGTCGTCCTGCGCCTGGGGCAGGGGGCGACGGGGGCCGTCTACGAGGCCCGCAAGGGGGGGCGTCGTGCGGCCATCAAGATCGTGCGGCCCGACGTCACCTCGCCCAGCACACTCGCGCGCTTCCAGCGCGAGGCGCGCCTGCTCATGGGCCTCGACCACCCCAACGTGGTCGGCTGTTACGGAGCGGGCGAGAGCGACGGTTTCGCCTACGTGCTGCTGGAATTCCTCGGTGGCGGTGCTCTCGACGCCTACTTGCGCCGGGTTGGTCACCTTTCGGCTCCACAAATCGTTTGGTTGGCCCGGCAACTCCTGGCAGGACTCGCCGAGGTCCACGGGCGAGGAATCGTGCACCGCGACCTCAAGCCGGCGAACGTGCTCCTCGACGCGCGAGGGACTCCCAAGCTGGTCGACTTCAACCTCGCGCGCGGCGAGGCCTTGCCCTCGGACCTGAACGTGACCACCGACGGCACGATCATCGGGACGCCCTACTACATGGCCCCCGAGTTGGTGGAGGGGCAGGAGGTCGGCCCGCGAACCGACCTCTACGCGCTGGGGGCCATGCTCTACCACCTGCTCCTCGGCTCGCCTCCCTACGAAGGATCCAGTTCGCTCGCGATCCTGCAGAAGCACATGACCGCCGAGGTGCCCGACCCGTGCGCGCAGGACCCCGAGATTCCCCCACAGCTCGGCGCGGCCCTCCGGACCCTGCTCGCCAAGTCGCCGGCGGATCGCCCTGCCTCCGCCGCGGAGGCCTTGGAGCTGTTCGCGGGCCTCGACGAGGCTCCTCTCGAAGTGGACGGGCCGGGGCCCGCACGCCGCCGGCGCCCGCGCCGGCGCGGGCACGGCTCGGGGACCTGGGAGGGGACCGCGTCGGGGGTGCGCGAGGCCACCCGCGCCGTCCCCAGGCCGGGGCAGAGCACCACACGGCGCCGTCGGCGCGCGGGCGTGAGCAGGACGCCGTCCTCCGAGCGCGCAGGGCCGGACCGGAGTGGCGAGCAGGAAGAAGCGACCGCGCCGCACGATCCGGAGCGCCTCCCGGACGCGGGCGCAGCGAGCCCCGAGGGGGCCTGGGAGGGAGGCTCCGACCTTCTGGACGTTCCTCCTCCGAGCCGAGAGCGGTTCGCCGAGCCCGAGCCCTTGCCCGTCCTGCGTCGCTCTCGGCTCCTCGACACCGCAGCAGCCCTCGCGAGCGCCGTTGCGCTCCTCCACGTCGCCGACCTCGTTCTGCGCGCCGAGGGGCAGGCTCCGCTCGATGCGTTGGCCGTGCGCCTAGGCTGGTTCGCCGACCCCGGGACCGCGGAGGGCGACCTCGCGCGCGGCCTTCTGGGAGCAATTCGCCGCCTGTTCCGCTTCCTCGACGGTCACCGCCTTCTCTGGGCCGGGGCGGTGCTCTTCATCCTCCTCGACCGGCTTCTCTCGGTGGTCCTGCGGGTGGGTCCGCTGGGTGCCTTCGCCCTGCGTCTGCGCTTGGTCGTCAACCGCGGCCTCGGGCGAGCGGCGGCCGCCGCCCGGGACCTCGAGTTCTTCGACCGTCGCCTGGAGGCAGGCGACTTGCTCTCGTCCGCCGGCCTTGCGGCCGAGGCGGCGGAGGTCTACCGGCGGGGAGGATATCGGGAGCTGGAGGCGGAGGCCCTCGTCGCCGCCGGGAAGCCCAAGGCGGCCATCGAGGCCTACCGCCAGGCCGGCTCGGAGAGCGCGCCCTTGCACCTCGCGCGCCTGGGCGACCCCTCGGTCGACTCGGCGCGCCTGCTCGCCCAGCGCGGGCTCTTCGACGAGGCCATTGCCGTGCACCTGCGCGCCGGACGGCGCTTCGAGGCGGCTGGCTTGCTCGAGGAGCAGGGACGGTTCGCGGAGGCTGCCGAACTCTACGCCGAGGGACACGCCCTCGGCGCGGCGCGCGAGTATTGGCACGCCATCGGCAAGCAGGGCTCCCTCGACGAGGCCCCCGCACGCCTCGCGCGGCACGCGGCCGGCCTCTTCGAGCGCGAGGGAGCGAAGGCGCGGGCGGCCGAACTCTACGAGCGCGCCAGGGACTTCGAGCGCGCGGCCCTGCTCTTCGAGGAGGCCGGAGACCTCCGGGGGCGCGCACGCTGCCTCCTCGCGGGTCTCCCGCAGCGCGGCCCGCTCGACGAAGCGGCGCGCGCGCGCCTGCTCGACGCCGGCGCGGCCCTCGAGGCCGCGGGCGACCCCGAGGGGATTCCGCTGCTCTTGCGGGCGGGGGAGACCGCGCGGGCCGCCGAACTCGCCGAGCGTCTCCCCGACTTCCCGCAGGCTGCGGAGCTCTTCGCGCGGGCCGGGCAGCCGGCGCGGGGGGCGCGCTGTGCCCTCAAGGCCGGGAATCGCCGCTTGGCGGCCAAGCTGCACGAGGAGGCCGGCGAGTTCGGCGCGGCCAAGGTCCTCTACGAGGAACTCGGTGCGCACGCGGAGGCCGCGGCCTGCGCCGAGCGGGCGCGTGCCACGCAGACGGCTTCGCGGCGCGTCCCCCGCAGTAGACGGGGACCTGCCGCCTCGGGCGCCTCGCGGCGCCCCCGCCGGGGCGCGCGAGGAGCCTCGCGCGCCCGGCCCTCCTTGGCGGGGGTGGAGGATCCGGCCGAACTCGTTGGCGAGGCGCTCGGTTCGTGGCGGCTGAAGGAACTCGTCGAGGCGGGCCGCTCGGTGTGGACCTATCGCGCGGCGCCTGCCGAGGCCGGTCCTCGAGCGCGGCTGTGGGTGGTGTGCCCTCGGCTTGCGACGACGCCGGAGGCTTGCTCGGACTTCGTCCGGGTGGTTCGTGCGTCCGTGGGCTGCTCCGGCCCGCACCTCCTAGAGACCGTCGCCGCCGACTGCGCGCGGGGGCTGTGCTTCGTCGTCGGCGAAGACTCCTCGGCCCCGACCCTCGAAGGCGTTGCCGCGGCGGAGGCTCCTCTGTCCCCGGCGCGGGCGGCCCGCCTCGGGGTGGGGCTCCTGCGCGGTCTCTCGCGCGCGCACACACAGGGGCTCGCGCACCTCGGCCTCACCCCGGCGCGGGTGCACGCCGCAACCGACGGGGGCGCGCGCGTCGAAGGCCTCGGACTCTGGAACTGGCTGGTCTCGAGCGCGGGGCCGCGCGAGGTGCTCGATCCGCGCTACGCAGCGCCGGAACAAGCCCGAGGCGAGGCCGGCGACGCTGCGTCGGACCAGTACGCCGCCGCGTCGATCCTCTACAAGCTCCTCACCGCTCGGCTGCCTCACTCCTCCAAGACGCCCGAGGGCTTCTGGGCGCTGCACGCGGGAGATGCGAGGCCGCTGCCCCTCGGTCAGCTCCGGCCCGACCTCCCGCCGCTCTTGCGGGACGTGATCATGCGAGGGCTCGCCAAATCCCCGCGCCGTCGCCACGCCAGCGCTCGCGCCTTCGAACGGGCCCTCGCCCCCTTCGCGGGGCGCGGGGCGCCTCGGCCTTGACCCCACGCGGGCGCCGCCGGCCCCGGCGCAGGGCCGGCGGGCGGAGCCTGTCGTGGGGAGGTGCCGGGTCCGCGGGTCCGTCGGGACGCAGGGGCGAGCGGGGAGCAGCCGGCGGAAGACCCGCGGTCCCGCGGGCACCGGTGCGTCGGCAGGCCTTTCGCCGGACGTTGCGGGGCGGGAGGGTGGCGGCGACCCTCGTGGGCGAGCCCTCGAGGTGCTCGTGGATCCTCTCTCCTACCCCTACGTCGTGCTCGCCGGCGCGGCCTTCCTCGGCTTCACCGCCCAGACGATGTCCGGCTTCGGCGGCATGCTCGTGGCGCTCACCGCGGGCGCCTTCGTCGCGCCCATTCCCGAGTTGCTCCCGCTCCTCGTGCCGGCCTCGCTCTTCCAAATGCTCGTCGTCGGCGCGCGCCACTGGCGTGCGGCGCGCTGGCGCCTCCTCCTGACCGCTGTCCTCCCGCTGATGGCGGGGGGCGCGGTGCTGGGCTACTTGCTCGCGACGCGGCTTGCGGTTCATACCCTGGCGCGGGCCTTCGGCGCGGCGGTCGCGTCCTTCGCCGCCTACGAGCTGTGGGCGCTCTCGAGGGCGGGCGCGCCGGTGCGCCCGCCGCTGCCCCGACCCCTGGCCTTCTTGGGGCTCGTCGCGGCGGGCGTCTTGCAGGGCGCCTACGCCACCGGAGGCCCGCCCCTGGTCTACGTGCTGGGGCGTGCGCAACTCGACAAGGCCGCCCTGCGGGCGACCCTGACCATGGCCTTCCTTCCCCTCAACGTGGGCATCGTCTCGGGCTACCTGCTCGAGGGGCGCCTGACCGTCGACCACGCGCTCCCCTTGGGCGTGCTCCTCGGGGTGACGACCCTGGGACTGGGGGTCGGGGAGTGGCTCCACGGCGCCGTGGACGAGCGGCGCTTCCGGCTGGTGGTCTTCGTCCTCCTCCTGCTGGCGGGGGGCGCGCTCCTCCTGGGAAGGTAGGATCGGCGCTCCCTGGAGGCGGCAGTGAAGGACTTCGGTGGCTACAACCTCCCCTTCGTCGAGGAGCTCTACCTGCAGTACCTGCGCGCGCCCGAGTCGGTGGACCCCGAGTGGCGTGCCGTGTTCGATCCCATTCGCGAGGAGCCCACCCGACTCGGACCGAGCGTCCCCCGACGGAGCATCTTCAACCCCGCCTCGGCCGTCGGAGGCAACGGTGGCTCCGCAGCGACCGCCGCACCCACTGCCCGAGTCGACGACCTCTCCCTGCAGGACAAGCTCGACGAACTCACCCAGGCCTTCCGCACCTACGGCCACCTCGAAGCCATGCTCGACCCTCTCGGGCGGCCGCGACCGACCATCGACGCCCTGAACCCCCTCCGCTACGGGATCACCGAAACCGATCTCGACCGCCCGGTGTCGACCGCCAGCCTCGGCGCCCAAGGGCTCACCGTGGGGCAGGTCCTCCGCCGCCTGCGTGCTACCTACTGCCGCTACATCGGTGTGGAGTTCATGCACCTCTACGACCCCGAGGCGCGGCGTTGGCTGCAGGAGCGCATGGAGTCGACCGAGAACCGCCTGCGCCTCACCCGCGAGGAGCGGATCAAGCTCCTCGCCAAGCTCACCGACGCCGAGGTCTTCGAACAGTTCATTCGCCGCAAGTATCTGGGCGCGAAGAGCTTCTCCCTCGAGGGCGGCGAGAGCCTGATTCCCCTCCTCGACCTGGCCATTGACACGGCCGCCCAGCAGGGGGTGCAGGAGGTCGTCCTGGGCATGGCGCACCGCGGGCGCCTGAACGTGCTCGCGAACATCATGCAAAAGCACCCGCGGGAGATCTTCCGCGAGTTCGACGACAGCGACGCCGAGACGCACCCCGAACTCTACTGGGGCCGAGGCGACGTGAAATACCACCTCGGCTTCCGCAGCGAGCGCATTACCTCTTCCGGCCTACCGATGCGCTTGCGCTTGGCCTTCAACCCGAGTCACCTCGAGTTCGTCTCGGCCGTGGTGCTCGGGCAGGTCCGTGCGCGCCAGGACCTGCTCGGAGACGCGGAGCGTGCGCGGGTCATGCCGATCATCCTCCACGGCGACGCGGCCTTCGCTGGGCAGGGGATCGTGCAGGAGACGCTCAACCTGAGCGGGCTCGCCGGCTACCGGGTGGGGGGCGCGCTGCACGTCGTGGTCAACAACCAGATCGGGTTCACCACCAACCCGCACGACAGCCGTTCGAGCGTCTACGCGACCGACGTCGCGCTCATGCTCCACGCCCCGATCTTCCACGTGAACGGCGAGCACCCCGAGGCCGTGGCGCAGGCGGTCAAGCTCGCCATGGACTACCGGCGTCGCTACCGCAGCGACGTGTTCGTGGACATGTACTGCTACCGTCGGCACGGGCACAACGAGGGCGACGAGCCGAGCTTCACGCAGCCGCTCATGTACCAGCAGATCCGAGCGCGCCCTACGGTGCGCGAGTCCTACCTGCGCGACCTCATGGGCCCTGAGGGGCTCAGCCAGGAGCACGCCGACGACATCATCCGAGAGCGCACCGCCTACCTGGAGGAAGAACTCTCGCGCGCTCGCTCCGACGACTACAGCCGGCCGCGGCCGCGTCCGACGAGCAAGTGGCAGCGTTTCAGCGGCGGCCCCGAGGCGCGCGCCGACGAGGTGGTGACGAGCGTCGCCCAAGATCGGCTGGCGGAACTCTTGGTGCGCACCACCGAGGTCCCGGCCGGCTTCCGCATTTTCCCTCGCCTGGAGCGAATTCTGGGGCAGCGGCGGCGCATGGCGCGCGGCGAGCGCCCCCTCGACTGGGGGGCCGCCGAGGCGCTGGCCTTTGCCACCCTCCTGGTGGACGGGGTCCCCGTGCGGCTCAGCGGTCAGGACTGCGGCCGCGGGACCTTCAGCCATCGCCATGCGGTGCTCGTCGACGTCGAGACCGAGGCGGCGCACGTGCCGCTGCAGCATCTCGAGGAGGGGCAGGCCAGCTTCGAGGTGCGCAACAGCCCGCTCAGCGAGGCCGGCGTGCTGGGCTTCGAATACGGCTACGCGCTGGAGAATCCGCAAGCCCTCGTCCTCTGGGAGGCGCAGTTCGGAGACTTCGCCAACGGTGCGCAGGTGATCATCGACCAGTTCATCACCAGCGCCGAGGACAAATGGAACCTCCTCTGCGGGCTGACCCTCCTCCTGCCGCACGGCTTCGAGGGGCAGGGGCCGGAGCACTCGAGCGCTCGCGTGGAGCGGTTCTTGCAACTCTGCGCCGAGGACAACATGCGCGTGGTCAATCCGACGACCCCGGCCCAGATCTTCCACTTGCTCCGCCAGCAGGTGCTGCGGAGCTGGCGCAAGCCCTTGGTGGTCTTCTCCCCCAAGAGCCTCCTGCGGCACCCGCGCGCGACCTCCAGCCTGGAGGAGCTCGCTCGGGGGAGCTTCCGCAAGGTCTTGCGCGACGAAGGCTGCCAGGCGCCGGTGCGGCGCGTCCTTCTCTGCAGCGGGCGCCTCTACTACGACCTGCTCGCCTACCGGGACGAGCGGGAGAAGAAGGACGTGGAGATCGTCCGCATCGAGCAGCTCTACCCCTTTCCGCACGACGAACTGCGCGAGGCGCTGGCCACCGTGCTCGATGGCCGGCGCGCCGCCGATGGCTGCGAGGTCGTGTGGACCCAGGAGGAGCCGCGCAACATGGGCGCCTGGTACTACGTGCGCGCCCTCTTCGGCGAGACCCTCTACGGAGGGCTTCCGCTGCGTTGCGTCGCCCGCGACGAGTCGGCTTCCCCCGCCACGGGCTCTGCGGCGAGCCACAAGCGGGAGCAGCAGGTACTGGTCACCCAGGCTTTCTGGGGCTGAGCGGTACTTGGCCGGCGCGGCGGGCGCCTTCGCCCCGGCTCAGACGGCGAGGCGCTCGAAGCGCACGGCGCACTCGTCGGGGTCGGTGAGGCGACGGCGTGGGTCGGGATCCATGAGTTCCTTCACGAGGCGCGACAGCTCGCGGGGGACCTTGCAGCCCCACTCCTCGAGGGTGGGCGCCGGTCGTCCGGAGGCGACGCGCTTGAGCACCTCCATCGTGTTCTCGCCGGCGAAGGGGTTCTGGTCGGCGGAGAGCTCCCAGAGGGTGACTCCGAGCGCGTAGAGATCGGTGCGCACGTCCTCGGGGGCGCCGCGGATCACCTCGGGGGCGATGTATTCGGCCGTCCCCAGGAACTCGTCGGGCGAGGTCAGGTCGTTCTCGGTGCGCCGCTTGACGAGGCCGAAGTCCACCAGCGCGGCCTCGCCGCTGCGCCGGAGCATGATGTTCGCGGGCTTGATGTCCCGGTGCACGAGCCCCTTCTTGGCCAACGCCGCGAGCGCGCGCGACACGCCGGCGCCGATGCGCGCGACCTCTCCGGGGGGGAGGGCGCCGCGGGTCTGCATGGCATGCCAGGCCGATTCGCCTTCGAGGTGTTCCATGGCCAGGAAGTAGCGGCCGGCTTCGTAGCCCGAGCTGACGAAGCGCACGATGTGCGGGCTGTCCAGAGTGGAGAGGGAGCCGATTTCGCGGAAGTAGCGGGCGAGCATCTCACGGTCCTGGCTGACCGACTCGTCCAGGACCTTGAGGGCGACGCGGAGGGAATCCGTACTGCGCTGGGCGTCGTAGACCACGCCGTAGCTTCCGCGCCCGAGGACCCCCTGCAGGACGTAGCGGTCGAAGAGGACAGGGAAGCGTCGGGGTTCCGGCCTCAGTGAGGCGTCCCAACGCGGTGGCGTCGCGGGAGCCCGAGGGGTTGGTGGCGGGGCTGCGCGCCGGAGGTGGTAGGCGACCTTCGCCTTCACCAGGCTGGGGGAGAAGGGCTTGACCAGGTAGTCGTTGGCGCCGGCTTCCAGGGCTCGCAGGATGTCGTCCTCGCCGTCGAGGACGGAGATCATGATGATGGGGAGGTCGGTCTTCGCCCAGCGCTTGCGCAGGCTGCGGCAGAGTTCGATTCCGTCCAGGCGCGGCATCTGCACGTCGGAGAGGACGAGGTCGAAGCGCTCATCGATGGCCTGGAGGGCCGCGGCCCCGTCGGGGAAGACTTCGACCTCGTACTTCTTCAGGCGAAGCAGCGTCTGAAGGAGGTCCCGCAAGTGCTTGTTGTCTTCGACGACGGCGATCCGGGCCATGGAGGGATATCCTGTCTCAAGCTCGCCCGAGAGGAAAGGCCCCGGGCGGTCCCTCGTCGTTATGTGGAGGTCCCCCATGGTCCGGCTCAAGGACGGTCGCGACGTCGACCTCGAGTTGTTCAAGTTCGACACCTGCCCCTTCTGCGTGCGCGTGCTTGCGAAGCTTCGTCAGCTCGGCGTCGAGGGCGTGCGGCTGCGGGACACCCGTCGGGAGCCCGGAGCGGCGGAGGAGTTGGTCGAGCGGGGAGGCAAGCTGCAGGTGCCCTGCTTGTTCGTGGACGGGGAGCCCATGTACGAGTCGCAGGACATCAGCGAGTGGCTGGAGGCGAACGTAGCGACGACCGCGGGCGAGTCTGCGTAGGTCCGAAGGCCACCGCGGGCCGAGGTCGGCCCGCGGCGGTCGCTCCGGAAGCGCGCAGGGGAGGACCGCTTGGCGGTCCTCCCCTGGGTGCGCGCGGCAGGCGCTTTCCGGAGCCGGCCCGTGCGCTTCACCGCGGCAGGCGCAGCACCGTCCCCGCGCGGACGTGTTCGGAGGAGAGTCCGTTGAGGTCCACGAGTTCTCGCCAGCGGGCGCCCGAGCCGAGTTCCCGGCGCGCAATGGCGTAGAGGGTGTCGCCCTTGCGAACCGTGTAGGTGCGCTCGCGGGTTGCCGGGCGCGGCGCGGAGGCAGGCGGCGCCGAGGGCGGTGCGGAAGTCGGCGCGGAGGCGGGTTCGGTGGTCGCGCGCGCAGCGCGCCGCGCGGCGACCTCGCGGGCCGTGGCCTGGGCGATGTCGTAGGCAAGGGTCACGCCCTCGCGCAGGGTGTCCGGGTCGGGAAGTACGCCGCGGTTGCGCTCGTAGAGTTCGCGCCAGCGACCGGGGTCGCCGAAGAGCGTTCGGGCGACGTCGCGCAGCGTTTGGCCCTTGCGGACCACGTAGTGGCCGGTCGACGCGCTGCCGGCAGGAGAGGGCCGCGGCGTCGTGGCGGGAGCGGCTGCGGGGGTGTGCGTCGTCGGTCGCGCCGTGGGCGCGGTCGCTCCCGGAGCGCCGCCGCGGGGGCCGGCCACGGCGCCCGAGGCCGCCGGTGCGTTCGGGGGGTGCGGTGTCGCCGGCGCGGTCGGGAGCGGCGGCGGCGCCGGGTCTGCGGGCGGCGCGGGCTGCGCGTCGCCGTAGGACGCTTCGAAGGCCCGGGCGGCCTCCTTCTCGGGGAGCCCCTGCGGGGGGGGCTCGTAGGTGACCGCCGCGAGGACGATCATGGCCAACACTCCGACTGCTACGTACTTGCCCATGTCCATGCTCTTCTCTCCGGCTCGCTCAAGCCGCTGTCTTGTGGAGGTGGACGGTCGCCTCGTGCCGTCCGGGGGTGTGTTCGCTGCGGCCCGCCAGCCCGAGCAGGCGGCGGGCGACCTCGCGGGCTGCGTTCGGTCGGCCGGCGGCGCGCGCCTCCGTCGCCCGGCGGGTGAGCCAGCGCCGATCGCGGAGTTCGGCGCAGACGTGGGCCAGCGTGGCGGGCGTCAGCGCGCTCTCGCGCACCCAGGCGCCTCCTCCGAGGGCTTCCCAGGCGCAAGCGTTGCGCACCTGGTGCCCACCGGCCAGCCCGGCGAGGGGAACGGCCACGCCCGGGAGTCCGCGCGCGCTGAGTTCGGCGAGGGTGGCGGCGCCCGCGCGCACGACGGCGGCATCGGCGGCCGCGTAGGCGAGGGCGATGTCCGCGAGGAAGGGGAGGACGACGTGGGGGACGCCTGCGGCGGCGTAGGCGGCGCGGAGGCCGGCAGCGGCCTCCTCGTTCCCCGCGAGGTGGAGGAAGGCCACGCCCGCGGGCGCGGCGCCGGCGGCGAGGCTGCGTTCGATCCAAGCGTTGATGCCCCGGGCGCCCTGGCTGCCGCCCATGACGAGGAGCACCCGTCCCTCCTGCGGTAGCCCGAGGCGGGCGCGGGCGCTCCGGCGGTCGTAGGGGGCGAGGGCGCGTTCGCCCACGGGGGCTCCGGTGAGGACTCCGCGGCAGCGCAGGGTCGTGTCGGGGAAGTGCAGGTAGGCTTCGCGGGCGAGCGGAGCGAGGACGCGGTTCGCGAGTCCGGCCTCGGCGTTGGGCTCGAAGAGGGCGAGCGGGGTCCCGCGCAGCCAGGCGGCGAGCGCGCCGGGGACCGAGGCGAAGCCGCCGAGGCCAAGGACCACGTCGGGTTCGAAGTCGGCGAGGAGCGCGCGGGCCGCGAGGACGCCGCGCGCCTGGCTCCAGGCGAAGCGCAGAGCGGCCCGCGGATGGCGAATGCCCCTCCAGGGTGCCGAGGGCAGGGCGCGATGCGGGTAGCCGCTGGGAGCGAGGATCTTCCGCTCGAGGGGGCGGTCGGAGCCGAGGAAGAGGGTCTCGACGCCCGGGGCTAGGTGTTCGAGGGCGCGCGCGACGGCGAGGGCCGGGTAGAGGTGGCCTCCGCTGCCGCCTCCTGCGAAGGCGACGCGGAGCGGGCGGTCAGTCGTCATGGGCGCGGTCCTCCTCCGCAGGGGAGCGGTCCAGGAGCGGGCGGGGGGCACTCCCCTCGGCGGCGATCCGCGTGAGGATGCCGGCGGCGGTGGCGGCCATGAGCAGCGAGGAGCCCCCGAAGGAGAGGAAGGGGAGGGCGATCCCCTTGGGAGGGACCGAGGCGGTGGCGACCGCCATGTTGAGGATGGACTGGAGGCCGAGGAGGGTGACCAGGCCCACGGCGAGGAGGAAGCCGAAGCGGTCGCGGGCGCGATCGGCGGCGCGCATTCCGTAGACGGCGATGGCGGCGAAGGCGCCGACCACCGCCACGGTGCCCACGAAGCCGAGCTCCTCGCCGACCAGGGCGAAGATGAAGTCGGTGTGGACGTCGGGCAGGAAGAGCAGCTTCTGCTGGCTGGCGCCCAGCCCCACGCCGAAGGGACCTCCCGAGCCCAGGGCGATCACTGCTTGGCGGGTCTGGTAGCCGACGCCGTCGGCGTTGGCCGCGGGGTTGAGGAAGGCGGAGATCCGTCGCCAGATGTAGTCGAGCTTGGCGAGCGCGAAGAGGAGCCCCAGCCCAGCGCAGGGGGCCCCGAGGAGGGCGAGATGGGTGACCCGTACGCCTGCGACCACGAGCATCACCGTGGCCACCAGGGAGAGGAGGATCGCCGTGCCCATGTCGGGTTCGACGACCACCAGGCCGGCGACGAGCGCAACGGCACCGAGGCCAGGCAGAATGCCGCGCACGGTGCGCAGGCGCCCGTCCTGGGCCGATGCCCAGGCGGCGACGAAGACGACCAGCGCCAGCTTGGCGAACTCCGAGGGTTGTCCGTTGAGCGGGCCGAGGCGGATCCAGCGGCGGGCCCCGCCGATCTTGCGGCCGACGCCGGGCACGAGGACGGCCAGGAGCAGTCCGGCCGCGCAGAGGAGGATGGGCAGAGCGTGGCGGCGGAGGGTCTCGAGTTCCGTAGTCCGCGCGAGGACGAAGGTGCACGAGGCGAGGAGGACCCAGAGGAGTTGCCGGCGGAGGAAGAGGGTGGCGTCTTGGGCGCGCAAGGCGATGCCCACCGAGGTGGAGGAGTAGACGAGCACTACGCCCAGGGCCATGAGGCCGGCCACGAGCAGGAGCAGGGCGGTCGCAACGTGCTGGGAGTCGGGGTCGAGGGCGACGCGGGCGGGGCTGCGGACGCTCACGCGCACAGCCCCAGACCGACGAGGCCGACCAGGCCGCAGAGGAGGGCAGCGGCGTGGAAGCCGCTGACGATCTGCGTTTCGCGGTAGCCCTGGAACTCGAAGTGATGGTGGAGGGGAGCGCAGCGGAGGACGCGCTTGCCCGTGAGCTTGAAGGATCCGACCTGCGCCATGACCGAGAGGGCCTCGACCACGAACACGGCGCCGACCAGAGCCAGGAGGAGTTCCTGGCGGACGAGGAGGGCGGACACCGCCAGGGCGCCGCCGAGGGGCAGTGAGCCTGCGTCGCCCAGGAAACAGCGCGCGGGATGTCGGTTGAAGACCAAGAAGCCCACCAGACCCCCGAAGAGGGCGGCGAGGACCACGGCCACCTCGCCGGCCCCGGGCACCACGGCGAGGCCGAGGCGGGCCGCGGCGGCGGGGTCTCCGGAGGCGAGGGCGAGGAGCAGGTAGACGCCGAGGGCGACGAGTCCGCAGCCGCCCGCGAGGCCGTCGAGGCCGTCGGTGAGGTTGACGGCGTTGGAGGACCCGGTGACGAGGAAGGCGGAGAGGAGGACGAAGCCCGCCGAACCGATTCCCAGGCCCAGGCCGAGGAAGGGGAGGGTCAGGGTGGTGCGCGCGTCGAGCTCTCCTCGCTGGGCGGAGACGAAGAGCAGGCAGAGGCCGACGAGGAAGCCGAGGGCCACCTGCCCGACCAGCTTCTGGCGAGGCGTAAGGCCGGCGGTGCGGCGAGCGCCGAAGGTCTTGGTCCAGTCGTCGGCGAAGCCCAGCGCGCCGAGCGCCCAGAGGGAGACGAGGAGGATCCAGGGGGCGGGCTGGGTCAGGTCGGCGAAGGCGAGGCCGCCGGCGCTGGTGCCCGCGAGCATACCGATTCCGCCGACGATGGGCGTGCTGCGCTTG
>RFHU01000235.1 GCA_003695705.1 Planctomycetota bacterium | reverse complement strand
GGCCAGCAGGGCCAGCAGGGCCAGCAAGGCCAGCAAGGCCAGCAAGGCCAGCAAGGCCAGCAAGGCCAGCAAGGCCAGCAGGGCCAGCAGGGCCAGCAGGAAGCGGAGCGGCTGGCGCGCGAGCAGGCAGAGGTCCGCCGGGCGGCGGAGGCGGTCGAGCAGGCCTTGGCCCGCGCCGAGCGGAGCGAGGGCCTCCCGTCCGAGCAGCGGGAACGGGCGCGGGCCGCGCGGGAAGACGTCCGGTCGGCCCGTGCGTCCATGCGCGAAGCGGAGGAGGCCCTTCGGCGCGCCGCCCAAGGGGCCGAGGGGGCGCGGCGCGCGCAGGCGCAGGCAGCGCAAGAGAAGGCGGCCCAGCAACTCGCCGAAGCGCGTCGTCGGTTGGCCCAGGCTCGGGAGGGCTTGCGCCGGGCCTTGCGTCCGCAGCTCCGGCAGGCGGCAGCGAAGGAGACGGACGTGGCCGCCGAGGCGGCCGAGTTGCGCGAAGAACTCGAGGCGCTCGCTCGCCGCGCCGAGGCCGCGGCGAGCGAGGACGACCGACGGGCGCTGGATGAGGCCGCGAAGAGGGTCTCCGAGGCTCGGGCTGCGAGCGAGCGGGCGCAGCAGGAATACGAGCGGGCCGCTCGCGAGGGCGGTGAGGAGCGCGCCGCCGAGCGCGGAGAGGAAGAGGCTCGGGCGGCGGAGAAGGGCCTGCAGGCGGCGCGCGAAGCCCTGGAGCGGAGGGCGAAGGCCCTTGCGCAGCGGAGCGAGGCAGAGCGCCGGGCCCTCGCGCAGGAGCGGTTGCGTCGCGAGGCGGAGCGGCTGGAGAAGCTCCTCGAGGACCTCGCCGAGAAGCGTCGCCGCACCGAAGGCAAGAAGGAGGAAGGGAAGGCCGAGGAGCAGGCGAGCCAAGAGCTGGCCCGCGCCGCTCGGGACATGGCCCGCGCCGAGGCCGAACTGCAGGACGGTCAGGAGGCCGAGGCCCTCCAGCAGAAGGCCGAGGAGCGGCTGCGCGAGGCGGAGGAGAAGCTGGCCGAGGCCGAGCGCCGGTTGCTGAAGCAACTGAACGAGCGGGACTTGGCCGAGTTGAAGCGCCGCCAAGAAGAGCTCGAGAAGGAGACCGCCGAGGCGGCGGAGCGCCTGCGCAAGAGCGCCCAGGAGGCGGAGCGGCAGGAAGCGCAGGCCCGGCGGAGCGCGGCGCGCAAGATGCGTCAGGCCAGCCAGAGCCAGCGGCAAGCGGGACAGCGGATGCAACCGGGGCAGGAGGAGCAGGCTCGGGAGGAGCAGAAGCAGGCGCTCGAGGAACTCGAGGAGGCGCGGCGGGAGCTGGAGCAGAAGGAGCAGGAATACGCGCAACTCCAGCAAGAAGAAGAGCTCTACAGCATGCGGGAGATGCTCGACGAGGGCATCCGCATCCAGACCGAGGTCAATCGCCGGACCCGTAAGGTCTACGCGGAGCAGCAGGAGAAAGGCGGTCGGCTATCGCGCCGAGCCAAGCAGGAACTCAAGGGCCTGGCGCGCGTCGAGGGGCGCGTCCGGCAGGAGGTCCAGAAAGTCGAGAAGATGCTCAAAGAAGAGCGAGCGGTGGTCTACGCCCACCAAATGACCGCTGCAGACGTCGACCTCAAAGAGATCCAGCGGCTCCTGAACGACTTCGATCCTGGGCCCGTGACGCAGGACGTGCAGGCCGACGTGCTCGACCGGCTGGTGACCTTGCGCAAGGCCCTCGACTCGGAGCTCAAGCGACGGGAGCAAGAGCAGCAGCAGCAACAACAGCAGCCCCAGCAGCGAGTGAACCGTCTCGTCCCGCCGCTGGCCGAGTTGAAGATGCTCAAGGGCATGCAAGAAGACGTCAACGAGCGGACGCGCAAGCTCTACGACGCCCTGCAGGCGTCCGGCGACCGGGAGTTGAATCCCGTGCAGCAGCGGATCCTGCAGCGGGTGACCGCGGCTCAGGAGAACATCAAGGCGCTTCTCTCCGACCTCAACGAGGCCCTCACCGAGCAGGCCCAGGCCATGCAGCAGGACGCGGAAGGCGAAGGGGGCGACGAGGGCGGCGAGGCCCCGGACCAGGGAGGTGGACGATGAGGCGACTGGCGACGACCCTGGCGGCGAGCGTTCTGGGAGGCGGTCTCGCGTTCGCCGCCCCGAGCGGTCCCGTGTTCGATCGCGAAGGCGACGAGAAGAAGGCCGAGAAGGAGTGGAAGGACGCGGAGAAGCGCCAGCCCAAGGGAGGTCAGCCCGCCGGAGGTGGCGCCGAGGGGGGCGGGCAGCCGGGCTTCGACAACCCCTTGGAGAAGATCCTCGAGCTGATGAAAGAAGTCGAGGAGCGCCTTTACGACGCCGACACGGGCGAGTTCACCCAAGAGGAGCAGCGCAAGATCGTCGAGGCGATGAAGTTCGAGGACAAGGCCCACTCCGCCCTCGACGAGTTGATCAAGAAGGTCGAGGAGCAACAGCAACAGCAACAACAGCAGCAACAGCAACAGCAACAGCAGCGGCAGCAGCAGCAAGGGCAGCAGCGGCGCGAGGAGACCGAACAGGAGCGGCGCGAGCGCGAGCGGCGCCAGCGCGAGGAGAAGGAGCGGGAGCGGCAGCGACAAGCGCAGCAGCGGCGCGAAGAGCAGCGGAAGAACCCCAAGGACGGACGCAAGACGGGCGAGGAGCAGCGGCGCGAGGAGGCGCGGATCCCCCCCGACGAGAGCGGCGACCCGAAGGACCGCGACGGGCGCGCGGGTCGTTGGGGAAACCTGCCGGCCAAGCTCCACCAGGACGCCGCCAACGCCGCCTCGAAGAAGGCGCCCGGCCGCTGGCGGGAGTTGATCAAGCGCTACCTCGAACGGTTGGCCGAGAGCGAGAAGGACTGAGCGGGCAGGCCCTGCGCCGCTCCGCGGGAGCGCGTCGCGGTCGCAGGCACCAGGTCCGAAGGGGTTCGCGCAGCCGTCGAGACCGAGCGCGGTTCGTGGCCAAATCGCGCTTGGCCCTGCGGTGCTCGGAAGGGTAGGTTGGGGGGCGTGCGCAGGTCCCGCGTGGTCTGGGTCGATTGGGTCCTCGCCGTCGGGGTGGCCCTGTATGCGTCGCCGGTGGCGGCGCAGTGGGTGGAGCGGTTGCGCGAGGTTACGCCGCGGGGCGCGGACGCCGCTCGCTTGCTCGAACGGCCCCTGTCTCAGGCGGAGTTGGCCCTCCTGACCGAGATCTGTCTCCTCGAGCCGGAGGCGCGCGCCAAGGCGCTGGGAGAGTTGCCGACCGAAGCGCTCCTGCGCTGGCACGTCCGGTTGGAGGCCATGCCGCACGGGGAGCGGCCGATCTTCTTCGAGAGCGGCAATCCGGCGGATTCGTTGCGCGCGAAGGGGCGCACCGTTGCGGAGCTCCTGGCCGCCGAGGGCGGGGCGCGGAGCGAGCTGCTCGGCGTTTTGCGCGAGGTCCTGGTGCGGGAGTTGGTCTGGCGACCGATCTCGCTTCAGGAGGCGGAGCCGCTGCGTCGCTGGGCCGTGGAGCACCGCTACGCGGGGATCCACGACCTGGTGCTCGACGCGCTCCTCGGGCTTCCGTCGGTGCGGGATTGGTCCGAGAAGGAAGGGGGGGTCCGCGGCCGGGCAGAGTCCGAGCGTCTCGAGGATCCGGTGCGGAGCGGGGCCTGGATCGGCCTCAGCCCGGAGTATTTGCAGACCCCGTATCGGGTCTTCGAGGAGTTGATCCGCGCTTTGAACCTCCCTGCGGGGAGCACGGTAGCCGACATGGGGACCGCCTACGGGCGAATGGGCTTCGTGGTCGGCGAACGTTTTCCGGAGCTCCGCTTCGTAGGCTACGAATACCTCGAGCATCGGGTCGCGCCGGCGGCGGCGTCCGCGCGAGCGCTGGGATACTCGAACGTCCGCTTCCTGCAGGCGGACTTTTCGGCGCCCGACTTTCGGCCCGTCGCGGCGGACGTCTACTTCACCTATTGGTCGAACCGCAATCGGTCGGTCATGGAGGCTCTCTTCGACCGTCTGCTCGAGGAGGCGCGTCGGCGGCCCGAGATTCGGATCGTGACGTCGGACTTCGATCCTGCCCGCGCCGTGGGCGCGGACTGGCTTGTGCGGGGAGAGCGGATCGAGGTCGAGGTCGGCGCGCGCCCACGGGTCCTGGACGTCTACCGCGTGGACCCCGAGAAGCTGAAGCGGGCCCGAACCCGCGCGGAGCGGGAGCGTGCCTTTGCGGCGGCGCGGCCTGCGGCGACGACGGCGCCGCCGCGCGCACCGCTTTCCGAGGCCGTCGCCAGGGAAGTCTTCGACGCGATCCGAGCGTCCGCGATCGCCGACGCGCGCCGCAGGGCGGCCGAGAGCGAGGGCCCCGAGCGCGAGGCGCATCGGCGTGCCGCCAGCGACCTGGCTCGGAGTCAGCTCGTCGTGCTGCCGCGCGAGGGGATCCTCGCGCGCGGCGAGGGCGAACGCGTGTTCGTCTCGCGGGGCCTGCTCGACGAGCTCGCGCGGCAGGCCGAGGGCTCGCCCGAGACGCTCGATCCACGGCGGATGCTCGCGGTCGTCCTCGGGCACGAGCTCGCGCACGCGGCGGGGCAGCGGAGCGAGCGCGCGGCCGACGCGAGGGGGCTGGCCTACGTGCGGGGATCCTCCCTCGGTTTGGGGGAGGACGCGGAACTGAAGCGGACGCTGGACGCCTTCTTGCGTCCGACCGGCGCCTCGCACCTCGACGCCACGGTCTGGCGGCTGCGCCACTTGCTCCGCTACGGGTCGGCGCGGGGTCGCCTGGAGGCGCTTCGCAGGGCCGCGCGCGGGCAGCCCGATCCTCTGGAGCGCTATCGCCGCGCGGACGGGACCCTTCGCTGGGCTCCGCTGTTGGGCGAGCGAGCCCTTGCCGAAGTGGGCGGCGCCGCGCACTTCGGGTTGGCTCTGTTCCTCAAGGAGTTGGCCCTCGTGGCGAGGACCGGGGACCGCGCGCGCATCGAGGAGTTCTTCGACGGCCTTGCGCAGACCGACTTCTACGTCCACTACGGTCTCTTCGTCGTGGGGGCGCGCGCGGGCGAAGTCGCCTACGCGCGCTACTTGCAGGAGTTGGTGAAGCCGCGCTTCGTGCAGGGGATCTTGAGGACGAACGCTGCCCTGGCGGCGGGGATCGCCCTGCCCATGCTCTGGGAGGGGGGCTTCGAGGGGAGGGCCTTCGCCGTGTCCCTTGGCTCTCTGGGGCTCTCCGCGGCGGCCGTGCGAGCAGGTCTGCGGAGCGTCGAGTGGGTGGTGAGCCTGCGCGAGGCACGAGAGGGCGGCCTGTTGGGGAGCCTCGCGGGATCGCGCCTCGCTCGCCTGGGCGGTTGGTTCTACACCGCGGCGGAGCTTGCCGTGGTGCTGCTGGCTGCCGACGACCTCTCGGCCTGGCTGAACGAGCGCCTCGACGAGCGCGAGGCCAAGGAGCGCCTCGCGGCGGCGGGGGAAGCGTTCGCGCGGGCGGTGATCGATCCGGAGGCCACTTCGGAGGCGGTGGCCGAGGCCGCCGCGCGGCATCACCGCGCCTGGGCGGAGTATCGGGACTTCCTCTATCGGCCGCTGTTCCGCGAAGACGCGTCCTTCGCGGCACGCCTCGAGCGCCTGGCGCGTTCGGCCAAGCTCGGCGCCGACGCCCGGCGGACGGCGCGGGAGAGGGTGGCCAAGCACCCCTTCCTGAAGCGCCACCTCGACGGGGAGCATGGCTCGGTCGCAGACTACGCGCGAAGGCTCGAGGAGCGGCGCACCCTCGCGCTGCAGACGGAACTCGAGCGTCTGCTGCGGGACCGCGAGGCGCAGCGGGCGGGGCTCCTGCGGGCCGTCTATTCCGAGGGGCTGCGGGAGGACTCGTTGCTCGCGGGGAGCGAACTTCCCGCGCTGCTCCGCTCCGCCTTCCGTCGGCGGGCGGATCTTACGGGCGGGAGCCCGCGGAGCGACGTCTTCGCACGCCTCGGAGAGGAGCGGCGTGGGGAGGCGCTCCGCGCCGAGCTTCGCCGTGTCTACCGACGCGCGGCGCGGAACCGCCTGCAGGCCTACGCGGACGAAGCAGCGCTCTTGGAGGCCGCGGGCTCGGCGCTGCGCGTCGGCGGCCGCGGGGAGATCGCCGCGGTCCTGGACGCAGAGCGGAGGCGGGTGGAGGGACTTCGGGACGCAGAACGGCGCCTGTTCGCGGACTACGTCGGCCGCAAGGGGGTCGCGGAGGCGCTGCGGGGTACGAAGGCACGTTGAGCCCGCGAAGGCGCCTCGCGGAATCCGCGTTCTCTGCAGGAAGGATCCCTGCGCGGTGGCGGCGACGAGGGGCGTTCCGCAGGCGGGGGAGTCGAAACTCGGCGGTCGTGAGGGCGGGAGCGCCGAGCGCCGGTCAGGCCGTAGGCTCCGGAGGGCGCATTGCGCGCCAGAGACCGTAGATCAGGATCCCTGCGCCCACGGCGAGGAGGCTGTGGGTGGTGCCGTAGAGGGCTCCCTTGAGGGCGCGGCTGCCCGCGAACAGGTCCTGCTGCACGGCCTGGTAGTCGAAGTTGCCGGCGCGGATGGCGGCGAGGCTCGCGGCGCCGCGGTAGATCATGATGCCCACGGTGCCCACGGCGCCCACGGCGTAACACCAGAACGCGGCCCGGAGCATTCCCGGGGACAGGGGTGGACCGCCGAGGGAATGAGCGAGGGTGAGGCAGAGGGCGAAGCAGAGGGGAAGGACGCCCAGGATCAGAGTGCTGTGCCCGTGGCTGAGCTTCAGCTTGAGGCCTGCTTCGAAGTGGTAGCCGGGGGGAAGTTCGAGCCGTACCCGCGACCCTTTGCGCTCGACTTGGCTGGGTGCGCCCGGGGTGTAGGCGATCGTCTGGCGCACTTCGGTCCACCAAATGCCGAGGATCATGCCGGCGGCGATGCCGGCGAGGCCCAAGCGGACGAAGGCGCGGACCGTGCGCGCGTAGTGGCCGGGGAGGGGGGCGGGGCTGCTCATGGGGTGAATGATACGGGAGCCCCCGACCGGAGCCGAAGGGAGGGTGCGCGGGAGGTCCGGTGGAGATCCGGGGAGGTCGCGGCTCGCAGGACGGTCCGGGTCGGCGGGCCCTGCCCTTGGCCCGCAGCCTTCAGGGAGTGGAGAGCTCGACGAGCAGGCCGTAGGGGCGTCCCGAGTCGTCGCCGGAGATCCGCACCAAGACCCGCTCGCTCCGCTCCTGCGGCGGGCGTTTCAGCGGCCGGGCGGGCGTCGCGGGGCGGGATCCCGCAAGGGGCTCGCCCGCGGCGTCGCAGAGGCGGGCCGTGAGGGGTCCCCGGTCGGGGAGCAAGAAGCGGAGGCGGAGGCCGAGGCCTCGGGGGACGGAGACGGCGACGAAGTCGTCGTCGCGTTGAATCCCGTAGACGCGCCAGCGACGCGTTCCGCCGGGCAGTCTGCGGGCGCGGGCGGGGGTCGAGTCCGGCTCCGCGCCGTCGTCCGCAGAGGCGCGCGCTTCGAGGGCGTAGGGGCGGCCTTCGTCGTCCCCCTCCACGCACACGAGCAGGGTGGACGGCTCGGCGCCGCCCAGGGCTTCGAGCCCTTGCGCCTCGCGGCGGGCGAGCAACGGGAAGGGCCCCTCTCCTGCAGTTCGGGGGGTGGCCTCCCGCGGCCGTGCGGGGTCCCCCTCGCCCGACGGTTCGGTACGGCGCCCGCTGAGGCGGAGGGAGGAGGGGCCTCGCAGGCGCACGCGCAGCGAGCCTCGGGCGGGGACTTCGAAGCGGAACCAGTCCGCGTCCCGCTGAATCAGGGCGGCGTGCCGTCCTGGGGCGAGGAGCTGGGCGGCGTCGGGGGAGTCGTTGCCCTCGTAGCGATCGTCCCACGGGTCGCCGAGGCGAAAGGCGATCATCTCCGCGAGGTCGCGGAGGGCCTCGGCCGTGGCGTCTGCGCGCGTTTCACCGCGGACCGCGTTGAACTCGGCGAAGCCTTGCAGGAGGAGTTCGGCGTCGGGGGCGCCGTCGCCGTCGAGGTCGTCGCCCACCACCAGCCGTCGACCGCGGTAGAGGCCAAAGCGCGCGCTGATGGTGACGCTGCTGGCCAGGACCTCCTCGGCCGGTCCGGAGACCAGGACCCCCTCGTCCACCCGCACGACCGCGCCTCGCAGTTCCGCGTCGGCGCTTCCTTGGCGCGCCAAGACCAGGGAGGTGCTCTCGAGGACCTCGCGGCGGACGAGTCGAGTCAGGTCGTGCTCGAGGCCGCGGCGGAGGGTCAGGTTCTCGAACACCGGCACGGCCACCGAGCGGATCCCTTCCACGGGGCGCACGCCGAGCGAGTAGCAGCCTGCTGCGCTCAGGCAGGCGGCGAGAAGGACAACGGGGCGCCCGGCTGGCCGCGGGCGGAGCGTAGGGCGCCTCGCTTGGCGTCGGCGGGGTGCCGAAGCCGAGCCGCGAGGGGCATCCGCCCGGCGATCCCCGCTCGCCGCCCGTGGCTCTGCGAGGGAGGAGGCGCGGCGGAGGACCGGTCTGCGGCGGGTCGTGCGCCGGCTGCGCTCTGCGCTCACGGGGTCCGCCAAGCGTCCTCCTCGCGACTCACTGGGGGCGGTGAAGCTTGCACGGGGGCCGGAGCGGGGCTGGGCCAGGGCGCGGGGTGCGCATTGCCTCGTCCTTCCGCTCAGTCCGCGGGCTTGGGCTGGCCGACGTTCGGCGGCGGCTTGCGGTAGCGGTCTTCGTCGTCCGGGCGGGGGCCTTCGAGGCCGTCGGGGTCGGGGCGGGGCGGCGGCAGGCTGCTG
>RFHU01000234.1 GCA_003695705.1 Planctomycetota bacterium | reverse complement strand
GGAGGCGTCACGGCGTCTCAGTCTAGCAGCACCGCGGGGAGGGTCCTGGCTGCGTCCGCAGGCCTGCGCGCGCTCAGTCGTTGCTGTAGGCGGTGGTGTCGGTCTGCGCGTTAAGGAGGACGGTCAGGGCCTCGCTCAGGAGCGTGACGCCAGGGCGCTCGAGGTACCCCTGGCTCGACCAGCCAATGAGCCCCGGGGTGCGCTTGAGGAGCCCCTTCAGGGCGGCGTCGTAGGCTGCCTGGTCGTACTCGATGACGGCGTCGAGGTATTCCTTGAAGTCGAGCGTGTCGAGGCTGGTGGAGCCGTCGGAGGCGTGGCCCACGACCATGCCCCCCTTGACGCCAAAGTAGGCCTTGTTGCTGCTGTCTTTCCCTTTGACTTCGATCTTGAAGCTCTTGGCGAGAGCGAGCAAGAGGCCGTTGACCTGCAGGAAGGGCTGGTTCGCGTTCGGGCCGCCCTCGAGCCTGAGCTCGAGCTTGTTGTTCCCGGGAGCGAGCAGGACGAGGCTTCCGTTGACTTCGAGGTGCGGCTGGCGCGCGTTGGAGTCCTTGAGCTTGAGCTTGGCGGTCTTGTTGCTCTCTCCAGGGTCGAGGACCACGAACAAGTTGCCGTCGATCTTGACGTCCGCGCCGAAGATCTCGAAGGTGTCCTGGCCGCCGCCCCCGGGCTTCGCGATCCAGATCACGTCCCCTTTCCAGTAGAAGTCGGAGTTCCAGCCGATCTCTACGGAGTTCCCGTTCTCGATCAAGAGGACGCCGGTTCCGGAGATGGAGATCCCGGGGGAGCCCAGGATCCCGTCGCCGAGGTCGAGTTCCTTGCCGCTCGTCGAGCTCCGGCCGAGGATGAACAGGTCCGTGGCCGTCACGTCGTCGGGGTCGTAGCTCGTCGGCGTTCCGATGGAGGTGTAGGTGTGGACGCCCGAGCCGTCCTTGCCGCCGTTCCTGGACCGGTTGAAATCCTCCGAGACGACGTAGTTCTGGGTGATGCGGCTCCCGCCGGGCGCGTTGTTCCCTCTGCTCTTGAGGTCCGCTACGTAGTCCACGACGTCCTGCACGGCGCGGTCGATTTCGGCTTGGTTCACCGAGAACAGCGTCGCGCCGTTGCTCTCGACCGTGTCGCCGGCGAGGTTCAAGGCAGGGACGCCGCCGTTCACGCTCTTCCCTTTGACTAGGGTTGCGTTGGCGACGAAGGCCGCGAGGTCGGCGTGGGCGTAGGTGGTCGGGTCGTCGACGTTCAGGGCGGGGACCGTGAGGCTGTTGTCGACGATGGACACGTCCACGACCTTGCTGGCGTTGGACTCGATCCGCAAGGTGCCGGGCGTGCCCGTGGCGCCGGTGATGCTCAGCGCGTGGCGGGCGCCGCCTTGGGGCACGGCCAGGCGCACTTCGGCGCCGGCGAGGGCGTCGGGGCGGAGGAAGTCGGGAATGGCGACCACCACCTTGAGGGTGCGCGCGTCGGGGCTGGGGCGGTCAACGAAGGCCAGGTAGCGGCCCAGGGGGCGGACGACTTCGCCCGGGCTGTTGCCGTCGTTTCCGTCGCCGTCGCGGTCGATGGCCACGGCGAGGGGTTTGCCGAGCTGGGCGAGGTCGTCGGCGTCGGGTCCGACGCCGTCCACGCCGACGCCGAGTTGGGCCTCGAGGGGGTCGGGCAGGTTGAAGCCGTCGCCGCCGGCTTCGCCGACGGCGTAGGCGAGTCCGACGGCGCCCGTCCCGTCGTTGTCCGGATCGTTGCCCGTGCGGATTTCGTCGAGGGCCTCTTCGATGGCCGCGCGGAGGAGCAGGTTCAGCTCGAACTGCTGGCGGGACTGTCGCTGGGCGCGGAGGCCGGACTGGCTGAGGGGGAAGAGGATCCCCAGCAGGGCGAGGATCCCCACCACGGTGATGAGGACCACGATGAGCGCCGAGCCTCGGCGGCGCGCCGAGCGATCGCGGGGGCGGTCCATGGGGCTCTCCTGCTTCATTTCCCGCTCGGGTTCATGGCCTGGACGCGCTCCAGGATCTTGCGTCGCAGGGGCGGCGGGGGGGAACTCCCCTGGCCGGTGGGATGAGGGAGGAGGAATTCGAGCTGCACGAGGACCGTGTCCCAGTCCTCGCGGACGAAGGTGGCCCGCTCGAGGTTGTTGATCACGACCCCCTGGGGGACCTCCGCCCCGAGGGGGCCGTAGCCGCGCACGAGCTTGTAGCGGGGAAGCGTGCCGCCGGGCACGTTGCGGTAGACGCCGTCGGCGACGGCCTGGTAGACGACGTAGAGGGGGGTGGGGTCGGTGGGGTTCGGGACCCCGTCGTTGCTCCAGTCCCAGAGGGCGGCGGGGCCCGGCCCCGGACCCGCGCCGAAGGCGACGCGGGTGCGGAAGCGGAGCAGGACCCCGTCGGCAGGGAGGGCGTCGGTGGAGACCCGGGAGGTGGAGCGGGTGCCGAAGGCGCCGGGGGCCGCGTCGGTGGGCTTGGGAACTTCGATCATGTTCCCCGCCCACAGGTCGGCGGGGTTCTGGTCGGAATACTCCCAGCCCGACTGGCGGAGGTCGCGACGGATCTCGGACAGGGCCCGGCGGGCTTCTTCGCTGAGCTCGAAGCTGGCGGCCGTGTACCAGCCCGCGGCCTGGGTAGAGACCAGGAGCGACATGCAGGCGGCGAGCAGCAGGGCCAGGATTCCGCTCGCCACGGCGACCTCGACGAGGGTCAAGGAGCGTGGACGGGGGGCGCGGGCGTTCACTGGAGGGGCCCCACGAGCGCCGAGTAGGCGATCCGGTGGTCGCCGTCGGCGCTGCGCCAAGCGACCACCACGTCCACGTCGAGGAGCTTGTCGCGGGGGGGCGGCAGCGCCTTGACGGTCACGAAGCCTGCCTGCGCCTTGATGGTCGGCGAGAGGCCCGCGCGCGATTGGGGGAACAGGGTGTCGTCGGAGCTCGCGCGCAGGGTCTTGGCGGCGACGCCCGCGGAGACCTCGGCGAAGTTGGCCGCCTTGGCGGTGCTCTGGGCGAGCGGGACCACCGCGTCGTCGCTGGCCTCGACGCCGCGGCCCAGGACGCCTTGGTTGGTTCCGCCCGCGCCGTAGGAGCCGAAGAAGACGTCGAAGCCGGTGTCGTTGTAGGCGGCGATGGTGTCGGCGGGGTAGTTGACCGGGTTCTGCCGGGCGTGGGCCGAAATTTCGTCGAGCATGGACTGCGCGGCCATGATGGCCGCGGCCCGCTCCCGCGAGAGGCGCTCGCTCTGTTGCAGGACCGCGAAGGTGGACATCACCCCG
>RFHU01000233.1 GCA_003695705.1 Planctomycetota bacterium | reverse complement strand
GCCCCCTCCAGGCCGACCTTTGCCTTCCCCCCTCCCTCCGCGTCGGCCTCCCCCCGACGGCGAAACCACGGCACGGGCACCAGAGAACACGAGGGGCCTTCAGCCGACTCCGAGCCCGAGGCCGAGATCCACTCCGAGTTGGGGATCCCGGGGATTCCCGGCGGTGAAAAAGCCTTGCGCGAGGGGGAACACCACAGGCCCCTTCGCACGGGGCCCCGCGGCCGACCGGGAGTTGACGGATAAGGACCACCGTCTCGGCGGCCCGTCCGGCTCGCCGCGGCGTTGCGTTCGCCGACGAGTTCGGACTGGGCGCCGCGGGCGGCGGCCTCGTCGCGGGCAGCCTTCCCACCTCGGAAGGAGGCGGCGAGGAAGGCTAAGGGCCCGGGGCAATGGGAGATAGGCCCGGCGCCAAGCAACCCTGGCAGGGGAACTCCAATGGACGCCGGGCAGGCGGGAGATCGGCACGGGCCCCGAGCGGCTTCTGGAACGGGGCCGCAGGGAAGCCGGCGCCGGGCGAAGCGCAGAGGAAAGCGAGGCGAGGCACGGCACGGCGAGGGACTCATCCGGTCGGGAGGTAGCGGATGGAGTGGGCGAGCCCAAGCAGTGCAGAGGAAGGTGGGAGGCAGCCGAGCAGAAGGAGGTGGACTTGCAGCCGAGCCTTGCGTGCGCGAGCCTCGGCGGACGTGGAAAGAGGTCCGTGGCCGTCCGTGATGATGAGGATCCGGCGCGCGCGAGCCTTGACCGCGTGCTGCAGCACGCAGGTGAAACTCGTTCCCCCCGTGGTCGGTACCCGCCCTTCGGCCAGGTCGCGCAGGGGGAGCTCGACCACGGTCGTCGAGAACACGTGGATCGGATCGTGAACCAAATCCCGTAGACCGTGGATGAGAGCGTAGATCGAGGCGTGGGCGGCACGGGTCGATCCGGAGACGTCGAGGTAGACGAACGCGCGCCGGAGGCGTGCGTCCGGTTCGGGAGCAGGGGCTCGGAATACGCCCGGCCAGGAACCACCCGCCAACAGGTAGAGATCGCGCCGGGAAGGAAAGGGGAGGGGGGTCGACAACCGGCCGGTGCGATCGAAGGGGTCGGGCCCGTCGTCGACGAGGGCACGGCGCAGTTCCACGCGCATCTGTTGCAGGCGACTCTGCGGGGACTCCTCTAGGGACACGCGGTCCTCTTCGAGGTCGTCTCCAGAACCCCAGCCGAGAGGCTCTGCAAGCTCCTCGAGAACCCCGAGGGCCGTCCCGGGTCGAGTGCCGTCTTCTCTTTCGCTGTGGTCTCCGAGCAGGAGCACCTTGCCAGGCTCCTTCGGAAGGAGAGCGAGCAACTCGCGGGTCAGGCTCGAGCGGGTCGCGCGGTTGGAGAACCAGGCGTTTGCGTACCACCTGGCAAGGCGCTTGGCCAACGCAGGAGGCATGCCTCTGCGCTCGAAGGCGCTCCTGGCCTTTCGTCTCAGCCTGCGTCTCAGCCTGCGCTTCTGGCGGTCGCAGAGGTCGTCGTCGAACTTGAAGACGGGTTCGGAGAGAAGGAAGTCGGGAGGACAGAGGACGGACGAGAGAAAGGACTCGCCTCCGTAGAGCCGCCGCAGCAGCACGGGCGCCCCGCGAAAGTAGCGCGACAACAGATCGCGATTGATGCGTATGTCCGCGACCACGTTCCGAGCCAAGCGTAGGCGAGGGGATTCTCTGCGTTCCGACGCCGCGTCCAGATCCCCCTGCAAGCGGTGCATGATCTCGTGGGCGAGTACGAAGAGGAAGTCGGTGGTATCGGAGAGATACCGACGCGCGAACTCCGGGTCGAACTCCACCAGGAAGCCGTCGCCGCTGCGCCGAATCCGGGCCGTCTCGATCTCCTTCGCGAAGGCAACCCGCGAGCGGTTGGAGAGCGTGACCAGGACGAGCCCCAGGCCTTCGTCCAGCGACCAGGCCAGGCTCGCCGCGCGCTCGAGCAGGGCGCCCAGCTCTCGTTCGTTCATGCGCCAAGACCCAGGTCGCAGAGAACGAGGTAGCCCTCCTTTGCGAAGCGCTTGTCCAACTCGGTGCGGGGCGTCCGGTCGTCGGGAAGGTAGAAGTCGTCGACGAGGTGGGTCAGCACCCAGGCCGCGAGGCGCGGTTCGTCGAGGACCCGCACACTCCGGTTCAAGGGGATCGCGTCCGTGCTTCGACGTACGAAGGCCGGGGTGGAAAGGACCCGGTGGCGAGGACGGCGAAGCGAGGCCTTCAGGGCCTTGTTCAAGGCGGGCAGCGAAGGCACCCGCAGAAGCGCCCGCGCCACGAGATGCTGCTCGGGGAGTACGTTGCCACGGGGGCAGGCCGAACATCGGCCTCCACGATCGAGCGCCTCGACCACAGGGGCCGGCAGGCGACTGAGCGCTGGCAGGGTCAGTCGTTCTCCGTCCCACACGAATGCGTCTTCGTTTCCGCGAACCCATACGCGGACGCTTCGAGGAATCGCGGCACCGCACACGTTCCGAACTACGGTCGTCTCGAGCAGGGCTCCCTCGAGCGAAGTTCCGCGCAGCGTGGCCCCCTCATACTCCGCTTCGGCGGGATAAAGCTCTTCGAAGACTCGAGTGAGGAATACGGGACCCTTAGGGGACCTCGGCAGCGGCTCGGCGCGATGGAAGCGGCGAAACGCCCGCTGGTTCAAAGCAGGCTCCTCGCGTTCGAGCGCGCGCACGAGGACTTCCTGGGCTGCCTCCGTGTCGTTTGCGGCCGAGCGCACCGCGGACAGGAGGTTCTGGAGTTCGGGAGAAAAGACCTCGAGCTCGCGATGGAGGAGAAGCTGGGCGAAGGCGTAGGGGGTGGAGGCAACGATCGCGTCGGCTTCGATTCGACTTCCTGCCTGGGAACGAAGCGCGAGAGCGGGCCCGGATTGCGGGCGGGTCGACCGCGACCTTTGCCGACGGCCTTTCCGCCTGCGACTCCGAGCGGGTCGACGCCGATTGGAGAAGTGGAGGGGCCCGAGTCCCTCACGAAGCAGCACCGTGCAGGGGACGCGAACCTCCTCGGCGGTGAAGAAGCGGACCTCGTCTTCGCACAGCACTTCGCGCCACACGGCGAGGCGTACGCCCTTCTGGGTGGCAGTGGTCTGCTCGTCCTTCGTCAGCATGAGAGTCGCTCCAGGCTCTGTTCCACTTCCCGGGCAAGCTCGCGCAACTCGTCAAAGTCCGGCGAGGTAGGAAAGGGCGGCATTGCGAGGGGATGGTGGGGATAAGGGGAATGGCTGCTGGACTCTGACAAGGCGCGATACGCGACCCGTACCGCCAACTGGCGGCGGCCTGACCCCCTTGCGAAGGCGTGCGCCAGCCCGCACTCCTCCAGGACCTTGCCCAGTTGATTTGCGTCTTCCTCGCTCCAGCTCAAGGCGTGCTCTGCAGCCCGGAGGACGCGATGCGCCTCGTCGGGGGGCAGTTTCAGCTCTCCGCGGGTGACCGCCCGCCCCACCTGGCACAGGCCGACGATTGCCTCGGTTCGATCCTCTCCGGTCTTGGACGTGTCTTCCGCTTGTTCGATCAAGCTCGTCACGGCCTGCAAGCGCGTCTCTACGCAGATCTCGTTTCCTAGGCGAACGAGTTCACGGGCCAAAGGACCTGCCTTGCGGGGTTGCAAGAACTGCCCGACCCAGCTCCGCCCCTGAATGATCCCCATGCCCGCTTCGTGCGCCGCGCGAAGGAGCGGTTCGCGGACGGGTTCCCCAAGAGCTGCGAAGGGGAGCGCGCCGCGCAGGGTTCGGAGCAACAGCGGACCCGCCTCGGAGGCCCGCAGCGGGGCGCCCAAGATGGCTTGCCCCACCGCCAGAGCTGCACAGGACACCCGAAAGAGCATTCCCAGCCGACGTCCGTCCAGTCCGGCTTCGTTGCGCTCGAGCACGCTTCCCACGGTGTTGGCCCACCGCGCCAACGAATCGGCTTCTCCTTCCTCGAGTTCGCGGAGGCGGTCCCGACCGGACTGGACGAGCGCGCACAAGGCTCGAGCGGAAGGCTCTTCGTGGGTTCGAGAGCGGAGGATCCGGAGCCTCTGCTCTTCGTTCATGTCCGAGACCTCGGGAACGGTAACGACCACCGGGAACCTTCCCGCGAGCGCGGGGTCGAGCGGGTAGGTCCCTTCCAGGCCGGTCGGGTTCATGGCGGAGATCACCATCCGCAGCCGAGGCAAGGGCAGCCCCATGATCGTGCGGCTGAGGATCACCTCCAGCCACTTGTTCTGCATGGCCGGGTTGGCGCGGGAGAGTTCGTCGATCAACACGCCGTCTGCCGTGGTGATCGAAATCGGCGTAGGAGCGTAACGCACCTCGCCTGCGGCCAGCGCCTGGGGCACCGGCAATCCGATCACGTCCTCGAACAAACTCTTGGACGCGTCGTAGACGCGGAACACTTCGCAGCCCAGCACGTAGCGACCCAGGCGCCGCGCGAGCATGGTCTTCGCCGCTCCAATCCCGCCGATCAACAGAATGGGAACGTTCAGTACCAGCCCGGACAGGATCGGAAGGGCGACGGGTCCGAAGCCGACGATCCCCAACTCCAACAGCGCGTCCTCGAGCCTCGCGTCGATCTCTTGCCCAAGGTCCAGTGAAGAAATCGAGTCACCCATTGCCACGCTCCAGCAGAGGTCTCACCGCTCGGACGTCCGACGCGCCCGTCCCTGACACCGGTGTCCTAAGCCCCGCAGCGACAGGCTGGCCCGCAGCCCCTGCCTCCGAGCCAAGGATCGGTCGTGTCGGCGCT
>RFHU01000232.1 GCA_003695705.1 Planctomycetota bacterium | reverse complement strand
GAGGACGTCGACCCGCTCCTCGGCGAGGAACAGCCCCGGCTGCGAAAGAGGCGCCCTGGGGGTGAGGCGCTCGCGCCCGGGGAAGAGGGCCTGCAGCGAGGCCGCGTCGAGGTGAACGTGCGCGCGCGAGACCGCGAGGCCCACGGCACCGTCGGCGCCGACCCGGTGCAGCCCGGCGGCCACCTCGGCCGTCAGCTCGGCAATGCGCAGCTCCTCGTCGGTGGCCACGACGAGGACGCGCACGCGGCTCTCGGGTGCGCTGACCTCGGCCACGCGCTGCGCCTCGTCGACGCGCACTGCGGCGTTGCGCGCCTCGTCGAGGACGACCCCCAAGAATTCCAGGCGCTGGAGAATGCGCCGCCGCATGGCGACCGCGTTCTGACCAATGCCGCCGGTGAACACGACCGCGTCGAGCCCGCCCATGACGGCGGCGTAGGCGCCAATGTACTTGCGCACCCGGTGGCTGAAGACCGCAATGGCAAGGCGGCTCGGGTCGTGCCCCTCGGCCGCGCGGGCTTCGAGGTCGCGCAGGTCGTTGCCCACCCCCGAGAGCCCCGCGAGCCCCGAGCGCGAGCCGAGCAGTTCCTCCACCGAGTCCAGGCTGGCTCCGGGTTCGCGCAGGAGCCTCAGCACCAAGCCGGGGTCGAGGTCGCCGCAGCGACTCCCCATGACCAGGCCCTCCAGCGGCGTAAGGCCCATGCTCGTCTCGGTGGAGCTGCCGCGCTCGACGGCGCAGGCGCTCGCGCCGTTGCCGAGGTGCAAGGTGACGAGGCGCAGCTCCTCGAGGGGACGGCCGAGCGCGCGAGCGGCCTCGGCCGCAACGAAGGCGTGGGAGGTGCCGTGAAAGCCGTAGCGCCGCAGCCCCAAGCGCTCGGCCAGGACTCCGTCGATGGCGTAGGTCCGCGCGCGACGAGGAAGGGTCGCGTGGAAGGCCGTGTCGAAGACCGCCACCTGCGGAACGCCGGGGAGCGCCGCGCAGGCGGCGCGAATTCCCGCCAGGTTGTGCGGGTTGTGGGCCGGCGCGAGGGGCACGCACTCCTCGATGGCCGCGACGCACTCGGGGTCGAGGAGGGTGGGATGCACGAAGCGGGCGCCGCCGTGGACGACGCGGTGCCCCACGGCGTCGACGCGGTGCGCCGCGCTCGCGGCCACCGCCTCGGCGATGGCGTCGGCGTGGGTCCGTCCGCCCCGGCCGAGGCGCTCGGCGAGGCCCGCCACGAGCGTGCGGCGGGCTTCGGTGTCGACGAGCTTGTATTTCAGGCTCGAGGAGCCCGAGTTGAGGACCAGGACCTTCACCGCCGCTCCTTTCGCTGCGACCGACCGGCGCTTCTCCGTCTCTCGGCGCGGCGCCGTCCATTCTCCCCGCGGGGCCGACCCTCCGCCGCGGGCTCCGGCGGCCCCACCGCTCCGGCCCGAGAAGGAAGGTGCTTGGAATCCTGCGCAGCGGACGTCCACCGCCGCGAGCAAGGTCTAGTCCCTCGCCGCGGCCTCGAGGCGCGCGGTCTCCCACACCGAGACCGTTCCCTCGTTGGTGGAGGCCAAGAGCAGGCGGTGCCCGTCGGCGCTCAGATCGAGGGCGGCGTAACGACTCCTGCGGTTCGGCAGGACGCGGCCCAACCCGACGCGGCTGCGCGCGTCCCAGACCCAGACCGAGCCGGCGCGACGGTCGCGGCGCGGGAAACCGAGTTGGGTACCGCTGGCCGCCCACACGCGCCCGCCGCCGACTGCGAGCGACGTGATCGCCTCACGCGGAGAAGACGCCTGGAGTCCGAGCCTGGGCAGGGCGGCGAAGCGCTCGGGATCGAGCGCCGGCGGCACACGGACCGTGAACCGCAGTAGCTTCCCCGCGGCGTCGCCCACGTAGACCGCACGGCTCTTCGGCCCGAAGACCAGCGCGGTGGGACGCTCGAAGTCGACCCAGCCGCCGATGCGCTCGCGGTTCCCGGTGCCGAGGAGGTGCACCGCGTAGCCTTCGCCCTCGGGCAAGGCGTTCGCCGCGGCCAGGTACTCGCCGTCGGGCGAGGCCGCGAGCAGGGCGACCGGACCGCGGAGGGGAACGTCGTCGGTGGGCAGCCAGCTCCTGCGGGCCAAGGCAATGCGCACGCCGGGGAAGTCCCCGCAAAGGGCGAGGCGCTCGGGCGAGATCCAGGCGAAGCCCCGCACGGCGAAGAGTGCCGGCAAGCCCCCGTCGCTAGGATCCTTGCGGTCGACCAAGTCGAGAACGTCGAAGCCTCGCCGCCCCGCCACGGCGAGGTAGCGCCCGCGCGGGCCCGGACGCAGGGCAACGAGGGGCGCGGGAAGCGCGAGGCGACGCACCGCCCGCCCTCCCTCGGGCCCAAGCTCCCAGAGCACGACCGTTCCTCCGCCGTCCCAAGAGAGGACGCGGGCCCCGTCGCCGCCGAGGAAGAAGGCCCCCTGCACGCCAGGGTGGGAGAGGACGACGAGCGCGGCGTCGGCGACGGGGTCCGCGGCGGGACTGCCCGGCGGGGGCGGGGCGTCCGTCCCCGTCCCCGCGCCGCCCGCCGCAGCGGGTCGGCGCGCGGGCTCCGCCGGGCTGCGGGCCGGCGCTGGGCGGTAGGCCAAAGCAAGGCCCAGGGCCATGCCAACTGCGGCCAGGCAAGCGAGGGCGTAGAGGAGCCGGCCACCGAGGAGGCGGCGGAGGGGGAGCACCACCGAGGAGGTGCTGCGCGCCACGGCCTCGCCCCGCTCGAGGCGCTCGAGGTCGGCGGCGAGCTGAGCCGCCGTCGGGTAGCGCTCCGCGGGTTCCTTGGCGAGGCAGCGGAGAAGGACCTGGTCGAAGCCGCCGCCCACCTCCGCGCGCAGGCTCGAGGGCGGCGGGGGAAGGGCCGAAAGGACGGCTCCGATCAGCTCGGGCAGGTTCTGCCGCTGCAGGGGCGGGACGCCGGTCGCCGCGCAGTAGAGGGTCGCCCCCAGGGCGTAGACGTCGGCCGGAGCCCCCACGTCCAAGCCGCTGCGGAGCTGCTCGGGGGCCATGAAGGCCGGGGTGCCCACCCACTCTCCGGTGCGGGTGAGGCGCTCCACGTCGGCGCCGCGGTCGCGGGCCACGCCGAAGTCGGCGAGGAGCACGCGCCCGTCGTCGGCGAGGAGCACGTTCGAGGGCTTGACGTCGCGGTGCACGAGCCCTGCGCGGTGCGCGGCCTCGAGGGCACTCGCCACCGCGCGCCCCACGGCCAAGACCTCGTGCGCGGCCAGCGGCCCTTCGCGGGCGATCCGCGCCTCGAGGGACTCGCCCTCGACGAGCTCCATGACCAGGCACGGTGCCTCGCCCAAGGAGGTGACCTCGTGGACGCGCACGATCGCGGGGTGGCGCAGGCGGGCCAAGGCGCGCCCCTCGGCCTCGAAGCGCTGCCGCGCTCGCTCGGTGGCGCGACGGAGAACCTTGAGGGCAACGCGGCGGCCGAGCATGCGATCGTCGGCTTCAAGCACTTCGCCGGTCGCGCCCTTGCCGAGCACGCGCAGGACCCGAAAGCGGTCCCCGCTCACGTCGCGGCCAGGGCACGCGCCACGGTCACGACCCAGGCGAGCAGACCGGCGAGGGCGACCACCTCGACGAGCTCTTCCTCGGCGACTCCCTCGCGACGCGCCGCGCCCATCTCGCGCGCGGAAAGGGTGGCCGGGCTGAGGGCGGCCCGACGACCGACGGCGATCAGGCGCTGGGTGCGCGCGGGGAGGCGTGGGCTGTGCCCGTCGCGGACGACGTCCGCGAGGACCTCCGCCGAGACGCCGCGAGCGGCGAGCATGTCCGCGAGCCGGTCCCGCCACTCCACCAGCCCGGCGAGGGAGGCCACCGCAAGCGCGACGAGCTCCTTGGTGGTGCGGGGGAGGCGTCCCCGCAGGAGGCAGGCCTCGAAGAGCGCGGCGGCGCCCGCGGCCGCCTCGGGCGCCGCGCGCAAGCGCGCGCAGACCGGGGGCAAGGCGGAGAACTCGGCCTGCAGGCGGGCGAAGGGGTCGGGGGCGGTGCGCCCGCAGCTCAAAAGCGCACCTTCTTGAGCAGCTTCTTGAAGTCCTTCTCGAGTTGCTTGGTGCGCCGGGGGTCTTCGAACTCGAGGTGGACCTCGAGGAACACGCTGTCCTCGGGGCGGTAGCAAATCGCCTTCTCGATGGTGATCGGACGCAGGCGTGTGGGATCGCGGCGCGCGGGCACCTTCCCGGTGACGACGAGGAGGGCGCCCACACGCTTGCCGATCTTGACCCGCTTGCGACGGACCACCTTCAGCTCGCGCACCGTGCCTTCGAGTTGCCTGCGGCGCTGCTCGACGGCGTGGCCGCTGGGGTCCTTCTTGATCTCGTCGCGCAGGCCCTCGACCCAGGCGTTGATGATGATGTTCGCGCGGGCGGCGCCGTACCAAAGCTGGAACTTCGTCCCTCCCGAGGCGCGCCCGACGCGGGCGAGGTCCACGAACTGCCAGGCGTCACTGGGGCGCGTCACCCGCAGGGGCGGCTGCTTGCAGGTGTGGGTGTCCCCCACGAGGAAGGGCGGATCGTCGGGCGCAGGGGGCGGGTCCTCGCCGCGTGCGAGGCCGCAGACAAACGCGAGGGCCAGGGCGCCCCCGATCCAGGGAAGCG
>RFHU01000231.1 GCA_003695705.1 Planctomycetota bacterium | reverse complement strand
CTCGAAGAACGCCCTGGCCGAGGCCCACCAGGCGGGAGGGGGCGGGGCGCCGCCGGCGGCGGTGCCCGTGCCGGGAGAGCCCCCCCCGAGCCTGCCCCCTCCGCTTCCGCCGGGGGCGCGCGACGCGCAGGAGGCGCTGCGCCGCGAGCGCGCGGTTGGCGATGGCAAGCCGCGAGGGCGGGTCACGCCGCTCGTCTACGACTTCGCCAGCGAGGAGGAGCGCGCTGCGTGGGAGGCGCGCTACCGCAAGCGCTGGGAGGACCGCCTCCGGCGGGAGCTGGAGATCAAGCTGCGCGGGTTGCGCGAGCGCGTGGGCCTGCAGCCGCATCAGGAAGGCGCCCTGCGGCGCATTCTGCAGGAGGAACTCGACGAGCGGGCACGGCTGGTGGGCGCCCTCTCCCGCAAGGAAATCACGGCGGCGGAGTTCGACGCGGGGGTCCGCGAGAACGTTCGCAAGGCCCGGACCGCGCTCCAGGAATTGCTCACCCCCGAGCAGCGGGAGGCCTACGCCGCGCTCAGCCCGCGCGAGCAGGTGCTCCGCGACGAGCTCAAGTAGGCCCGCGGTGCCCCGTCCGCACGAGCGCTCCGCGCCCCCGCCGCTTCGTCCCCTGTCCGATTCCCCTGCGGTTGCTCCTCGCCTCCGCCGCGCTGCCGACGGTCGCGGGGGAAGGGCACCCGAGCGTTGCGCGGAGGCGCCATGATCGTCGAACAGTTCTACCTCGCTTGCCTCTCCCAGGCCTCCTACCTGGTTGGCGATCCGGCTTCCGGAGCGGCCGTGGTGGTCGACCCGCGCCGCGACGTGGAGGTCTACCTCGAGGCGGCCAGTGCCCACGGACTGCGTGTGGAACACGTCGTCCTCACCCACTTCCACGCAGACTTCCTCGCGGGGCACATCGAACTCCGCGAGCGCGCGGGGGCGACCATCTACCTCGGCGCGCGGGCCGAGGCCGAGTACGAGTTCGTTCCCCTCGCCGACGGCGACGAACTTCGCCTCTCGTCCCAGGGCGTCACGCTGCGGGTTCTCGAGACCCCCGGGCACACCCCCGAGGGAATCTCGCTCACGGTCTACGAGCGCCCGGACGCGGCGCGGCCGCACGGGGTCTTCACCGGGGACACCCTGTTCGTGGGCGACGTGGGGCGGCCCGACCTGATGGCCTCGGTGGGGATCGGCGCGGAGGAACTCGCCGAGTCGCTCTACGACAGCCTGCACCGGAAGCTGCTCGCTCTCCCCGACGAGACGACCCTCTACCCCGGCCACGGCCCCGGCTCGGCTTGCGGCAAGTCCCTCGGCCCCGAGACCGTGAGCACCATCGGGCAGCAGCGGCGCTTCAATTACGCCTTGCAGCCCATGAGCCGCGAAGCCTTCGTGCGGCTCGTCGCCGCCGGGCAGCCGCCGGCGCCGGCCTACTTCGGCTACGACGCGCGCCTCAACCGGAAGGAGCGGCCCACCCTCGACGCGGCGCTTGCCGCCGCCGAGCGTGCCCTCGACCTCGAGGCGGTGCGGCGGCTCGCCAACCAGGGCGCGCAGCTTCTCGACGTCCGCGACCCCGAGGACTTCGCCGCCGGTCACTTGCCGGGGAGCGTCAACGTGGGCTTGGGCGGCCGCTTCGCCGGGTGGGCCGGTGCGGTGCTCGATCCGCTGCGGCCCATCGTCCTCTTGGCGCCCCCCGGTCGGGAGGGCGAGGCCGCGGTGCGACTCGCCCGGGTCGGTTTCGATCGCGTCGTGGGACACCTAGCCGGCGGGCCCGGGCGGGCGCTCTCGGCTCCGGGCGTGACGGCGGGCCGCGTGCGCCGCTACGAGCCCCGCGGACTGCGCGAGGCGCTCGCGTCGTCCGAGCCCCCCCACGTGCTCGACGTACGCGCCCCGGGCGAGCACGCCGAGGCGCGCATCGAGGGCAGCCAACTCCTGCCCTTGCCCGAACTCCCTGGCCGCCTTGCGGAGGTCCCCCGCGGGGCGCCGATCGTCGTGCACTGCCGCAGCGGTTACCGCTCCATGGTCGCCGCCAGCCTGCTCGCGCGCGCGGGCCACGACGTCGCGGACCTGCGGGGAGGGATCCTCGCCTGGGGAGCGGCCGTGGACTGACGCCCCGAGCAGGCGGTCGCGGCGCTCCCGGAGGGCCCACGCCATGGCGCGAACGTGCGCGCGGCAGGCGCGGCCGGCACTGCGTCGAGTCCTTCGTCGGCGGCGCCGCGACGAGTTGCGAGGAAGTCCGCCAGCCGCCGGGCCGGTGTGCGAGGCGCTCGAAGGGGCACAGGAGGCCGGCGGTCCGCGGACCGCGGCGCGCTGCGAGCGGCGAGCGGAACGGAGCAGAAGGTCCCCGCCGGCCCCCGCGGCGGGGCCGGCGCGGGGGTCCGATCAGCGCGGCGAGGAAGGGGCGGCCTCGTCGAGGAGCTCGTCGATCCGCTGGAGCAAGGCCGCGTCCCCGGAGAGGAGGCCGGCGAGGAGTTCCTTGCGGAGGGCTTGCAGCTCGTGGGCTGCGGTTTGCGACCGTCCGGCGCGCAAGGCGGCCTCGGCCGCGCCGAGGCGTGCGGCGGCGGCGAGGGGCCCGCGCGGAGCGATCCGCGCTGCGTGCACGAAGAATTCGCGCGCCGCGCGGAGTTCGCCTTTGGCGAGGCGCGCGCGCGCGGCGTCGAGGAGCACGCGCTGCCAGGCGACGGACGCTTGGGGCACGTCGAGCGCCCGCCGCGGCGGGCGAGGGAGCCCGTCCGCCTCCGCGCCGAGTTCGCGCGGTTCGCCCGGACCGGGCTCGGCCGGGCGGACGGCGTCTGCGTCGGGGACTTCGGGCAGGGGCAGGGCCGGCGGAGAGCCACGCCGCGCGGCGCGTCGTCCGACCGCCACCCCCAAGGCGAAGGCGGTGAGCGCAAGGAGGGTCGCGAGGAGGCCCGCGGTGAGGAGCGGGAGGAACAGGCCGCGCCGATCCTGCGGCAGCGCGTCGGGGTCGCCGTTGAGGAGGGCGTCGCGGGCGGCCAGCTTGACCCGCCAGCCCAAGAGGGGCGGTGGGACGGGGCGCGGTTCGACGGCGCGCACCGCCTGAAGTTCGGCGAGGAGTTGCGCGCACGCGGGGCACCCGGCCGTGTGCTCCGCGCAGGCGCTCCGGAGCGCTTCGTCCAGCTCGCCGTAGAGCAGGTCGGGGAGTTCCTGCTGGAGGGCGTCACAATCCATGGGACGAAGCCTCCGCTCGAATGCGTCGGCGTACGGCGCGGCGCACCGCGGCCAGCGCGTAGCGCATGCGGCTCTTCACCGTCTCGCGCGGGACGCCGAGGAGTTCTCCAATTTCGCCGAAGGTCAAGGGGGTGTGCTCGCGAAGGAGGAACACCTCGCGCTGCGGCGCGGGCAGCTCGCGTACGGCTTCGTCCACGAGGGCGCCGAGCTCCCTCCCCGAAACGCGCTCCAAGATGCTCGGCCCGGGGGCGGCCAGCCCGTCGAGGCCCGAAGCGGTCTCGGAGTCGGCGCGGGCCGGCGGGGGGTGGCGGCGCCGACGGCGCAAATGGTCGAGGCAGGCGTTGCGGGCGACCTGGAAGAGCCAGGTCGAGAAGCGCGCGCGGCCGTCGAAGCGGCCGACCCCACGAATCACGCGCAGCCACACCTCCTGCGCAAGGTCCTCGGCGGCCGCCTCGGGCCCCAGGGTGCGATGGATGAAGGCGTAGACCGAGCGCCCGTAGCGATCGACCAGGGCGTCGAGCGCGGAGGGGTCGCCCGCGCGGTAGCGCGCGAGCAGGGCTTCGTCGGTGTCCGCACGGTCCTGCACGACTGGATCCTACTGCGACCCGCGCGTCGCGCGGCTCGGCGGACCGGGCTTCGCGGCCCCGCGCGGCCGTCAGCCCGGGGGGAGGTCGCCGCGGGCGGTGGCGCGATCGAGGACCCGGACGAGCGGGGG
>RFHU01000230.1 GCA_003695705.1 Planctomycetota bacterium | reverse complement strand
CCGTCTTTTTCTTGGCCGTCTTTTTCTTGGCCGTCTTTTTCTTGGCCGCCTTTTTCTTGGCCGTCTTTTTCTTGGCCGTCTTTTTCTTGGCCGTCTTTTTCTTGGCCGTCTTTTTCTTGGCCGTCTTTTTCTTGGTCTTCTTCCTCGCGGGCACGCGCGCGACTCCCTGGTCTGCAGGCGGAGGACGGGCAATCTACCCGATGCCTCCCACAAAGACCGCCGGGAGCGGGAAGAGGGCGAGCGCGCGCGTCCGGAAGACCGTGGGGAGTCGCCGGGTCGCAGGGGCGACCCGGCGTCACCGCGGGCGTAGGGCAACTCCTCGCACCGGCTCGGAACCTCACGCGTCGCTTGGGCGGGCTGGGCCCCTGGCCTTGGGCTGGTCCTCTGCGGTTCTTCCCGTATAGACTGATCCGGTGTTCGGAACGCGTCTGCTCCCGTGCGAGCGCTGTGGCGCCTGGGCGGTCCGCAGGGGCCTGTGCGCTGGCTGCGGGAGGGTCGTGGAGGGGCGTCCGGTGCCCCTCGACCGGGTCGCGGGCGACGGCGAGCGAATCCACGTGCTCCGGGGCGACGCCGAGCGCGTTCGCGAGGAACTCGTCGCCTTGGAGCGCGGCGCTCCGGGCGAGGCGGCTGCGCGTCTGGCCGCGGCCCGAGCGCTCCTCGAGGTCTTCGCCGGCCCAGGGCTCTTCCTTGCCCTGGACTTGCGGGCGGCCGAGGCCGGGCAATTGGCCCGGCCTCGTCGGCGCGGCAACCGCAGCGAACAGCTAGCGACCTTGCCTTGGCTCGTTCTCCGCTCCGCGCGAGGCGAGGCGCGGGTGGTCCGACGGCTCCTCCTCAGCATCCGTCGCAGCTTCGGGCAGGGGGTCGAGCGGCGCGGACGGCGCTGCGAACTCGACGAGCTGTGGCTTGAGGTGGACGGACGGCGCCTCCGGAGGCCCATGGGTGGACTCGACCGCGTGGCCGAGTTCGCGCGCGCGACCCTCGACGAGGAGGCTCCGGGCGCGGCGCCGGGCTGGGAGCGCTCCCTTCCCCCTACGGCGCCCAGCGGACGCCGTCCGGGCGCGATGCTGCCGGGGCTCTTGGCCGCGGCCCTGTTGCTGATGGGCTTGCCCCTTTGCTGCGGACGCCTCGCTCGCACGTCCCCCGGCCGGGTGAGCCCGATTGCGCTCGATCAGGGACCCCTCGCGCCGGTTGCGATCGGCCGGGCCCTCGCGTCGCGGGGCTCGGTGTGGACCCAGCGCAAGGCGCTCGTCGGTGCCGAGGGGCTCGAACCGCGCGCGCGCGTCCGCCTGTTCCGCCAGGTCGCCGCCGATCCGGATCGTCCCGTCGACGTGCGCCTTCAGGCGGTGTCCGGGCTCGCGCGGTGCGGGCTCCTCGCCGGGCCCGCCCTGCTCCGCCTCGAGGAGTCCCTGGCCCGTGAGGCCTCGGTCGCGCCTTCCGGCCTCGCGGCCGGGGTGGCGCTCGAGGTTCGCTTGGCTGCGCTGCGTTCCGTGGCAGACCTGCCGCAGCCCTGGGCCGAGGCCGGACGGGCCCGGGCCCGCACCCTGCTGGCGGCCGCGGAGACCCCTCCTCCCCTGCGCATGCTCGCAGCCCTTCTTCTGGCCGGCGGCCCGGTCTCCGAGCCGGACTGCGCCGCCCTCGGCGCTGCTCTGGGGAAGGCCGGAGCCCTGTCCCGGGCGCAGGCGGCCTGGGCGCTGGCGATCGCGGACCCTTCGGGGTGGCGAGATGCCTTGCGGGTGGCCTTCCTGCGCACGGCCCGAGAAGTGGGCGAGCCCGGCCTCCGCGGTCCGCTGGCGCGGGCGGACGAAGCCTTGGCCCTCGAACGGCTCGTCCGAGCCCTCGCGGTCGCTGGCGACCGGGCGTGGCTCTTGCAGGCCCTGGAACGCCTGCCCGGCGACGGCGCCCTGCGCGACGCCTTGGAGCGCCTTCTCGTGGGAGGAGGGGGGTAGCCGTCTGCGACGGTCGGCAGCGGCAGGGGGCCTGGCGCACTGGGAGCGCCTCCTCGTGCGAAGAGGGGGATCGCCGCCTCTGCGCGTCAGGGACCGCCGCCTTTCGGAGCGCCTGGAGGCTGCGGGGAAAAGGTCTCGGCCTCTGCGTCCGATAGGACGAACAAGGAGGGAGGCCCTCGTGGGAACCGCCGCACGCCTCGGCATCCTGTGCCTCATGGCTCTGTCCATTGCGCTCGCTCGCTTGGTCGAGGTCGAGTTCCGTCCGCCCGCCGCAGCCCTCGGCGCGGGCTTCGCCCCCGCCACGTCCGGCGAGGAGCCGGCTTCGCCGGCACAGTTCGCGGGGCCTGCGGTCCCGGCGCCCGCCCCTACGGGCGTGCAGGGTGCGGCGGTCGCGACCGCGCCGGGGGCAGGGTCCGCTGAGACCGACGCCGTCTCCGCGCTTCGCCCGGGCGTCGCTCGCCTTGCTCCGGCCCCTCCGGAGGCGGCACGGAGCGGACCCGCGCGCCGGACCTACGTGGTGGGACGCGGGGAGACCCTGGGCGCCATTGCTCGCAAGGTCTACGGCACCAGCAAGCGTTGGAAGGAGATCTACGAGGCCAACCGGGATCGGATTCGCGACCCCCGGCGCATGCGCGCCGGTGTGGAGCTGCGCATTCCCTGAGGAGGCGGTCCGGGCGGAGTGCTCCGCGGGGCCCGTTGGCGCAAAGGCGCCGCGAGTCTCCTCGGGACGCCTGCGCTGGGGGGTCCGGGGAGCGGG
>RFHU01000229.1 GCA_003695705.1 Planctomycetota bacterium | reverse complement strand
TCAAGGCCCTCGACACCCTCGCCGAAGACGCCCTCGCCGCCACCCCGAACACCATGCTCTTCAACATGACCGGCCAGCCTGCGATCAGCCTCCCGCTCCACTGGAGCCCGGACGGCCTGCCCATCGGCACGCAATGGGTCGGTCGCTTCGGCGACGAGGCCACCCTCCTGCGCCTGGCGAGCCAGCTCGAAACCGCCCGCCCCTGGGCGGACCGCCTCCCGCCCCTCCTCGGCTGAAAGCGACGAGCCGCCGGTCCCGCCCTCAGCAAGCCGACGCCGGAGCGCCGCTCAGCTTTTCCACGCGCACGGCGCAGACCTTGTATTCGCCGGTGCCCGTGACCGCGTCGCCCGCGTCGTTGGTGAGGCGGTTCGTCGGCGACTCGGCGAAGTGGAAGGGCATCCACACGCAGCCGGGCCGCACGCGCGGGCTCACGCACACATGCGCCTCGATGCGGCCTCGCCGGCTGGCCACGACCACGCGCTCGCCGTCCTCGAGGCCCAGCCTGCGGGCGTCGCGACGGTGCATCTCCACGAAGTTGTGCGGCTGGCGGAGGACGGGCCCCGCGTCCCGGCGCGTCTGCGTGGCCGCGTTGTAGTGGTAGAGGGTCCGGCCGGTGCTGAGGAGCAAGGGATACTCCGGATCGGGGAGTTCGGCCGACGGCCGGTAGTTCACGGGCTGGAAGATCGCCTTCCCGCGCAGGGGCCCTCCTTCGTGGAGGGTGGGCGTCCCGGGATGGTCCGCGGTCGGGCAGGGCCACTGCAGCCCCCCTTCCGCCTCGATGCGCTCGTGGGAGATGCCGGCGAACTTCGGGCTCAAGCGTGCCATTTCCGCGTAGACCTCCGCGGGCCCCGCGTAGTCGGGCATGGGGTAGCCCGCGGCGCGGGCGAGGTCGCAGATGATCTCCCAGTCCGCGCGGGCCTGCCCGGGCGGAGGAACGGCCTTGCGCACGCGCTGCACGCGGCGATCGCTGTTGGTGAACACGCCGTCCTTCTCGGCGAAGCAGGCGGCGGGGAGGACCACGTCGGCGAAGCGCGCGGTCTCGGTCATGAAGATGTCCTGAACGACCAAGAACTCGCACTGGTTGAGGCCCTGCTCGACCTTTCCTGCGTTGGGCTCGGAGAGGACGATGTCCTCGCCCATCACGTAGAGGCCCTTGAGCCGGCCTGCTGCCAGGGCGGCCATCATGGCGTTCAGGTTCAGCCCGTTCTTCGCGCTGAGGGGGACACCCCAGGCCTCCTCGAACTTGCGGCGGACGCCCTCGTCCTCGACCGGCTGGTAGCCGGGGTAGAAGACCGGGCTCGCCCCGGCGTCGTTGGCCCCCTGAACGTTGTTCTGTCCGCGCAGAGGGTTCATGCCCGCCGAACGCACGCCGAGGTGCCCCGTCATCAGCACCAGGTTCGCCAGCGCGTAGACGTTGTCCGTCCCGTGGCTGTGCTCGGTGATGCCGAGGGTGTAGTAGATCCCCGCCTTGCGGGTGGTGGCGTAGAGCCGCGCCGCCTCGCGAATGGCGGCCGCCGGCACCCCCGTGACGCGCTCCGCCTCCTCGGGCGGGTAGTCGCGGACCGTCTCGGCCACCGCCTCGAAGCCCTCGGTGTGGGCGGAGATGAAGGCCTCGTCCACGAGGCCCTCGCCGACGATGACGTGGGCCATGGCGTTGAGCAGCCACACGTCGGTGCCGGGACGGAGCTGCAGGTGCAGGTCGGCGATGCGCGTCAGCCAGATCTCGCGCGGGTCCGCGACGATGAGCTTCGCCCCCCGGCGCACGGCCCGCTTCATCTCCATGGCGATGATCGGGTGCGCCTCGGTCGTGTTCGAGCCGATGACGAACAGCAGGTCCGCGTCGCGGATCTCGGGGATGGAGTTCGTCATCGCGCCCGCGCCGAACATGGTCACCAGACCGGCGACCGTTGGCGCGTGTCAGGTCGCAGCGCACTGGTGGCAGTTGTTCGTTCCGAAGGCGGCGCGCGCGAGCTTCTGCACCAGGTAGTTCTCCTCGACCGTGCAGCGGCTCGAGGAGATGAACCCCAAGGCGTCGGCGTCGTGGCGCTCCTTGACCGCCAGCAGGCCCTCGGCGGCCCGTGCCAGGGCCTCCTCCCAGCTTGCCTCGCGCAGCGCGCCGTCGCGCCCGCGCACCAGCGGCGTCTGGAGGCGGTCGGGATGGTGGATGAAGTCGTAGGCGAAGCGCCCCTTCACGCACAGGTTGCCGTCGTTGACCGTCGTCCCCGGCGGCGGCGAGCCGACGCGGACGACCCGGTCCCCCGCCACGTGCAGGTCGAGCTGGCAGCCGACCCCGCAAAAGTTGCAAGTGGTGCGGACGGCGCGCGTCTCCTGCACGACCGGCAGGGAGGCCGGTTTCTTCTCCCGCAGGGCCCCGGTGGGGCAGGTGTCGATGCAGCCTCCGCAGAGCTCGCAGGTGCTCTCGAGGAGTCCGATCTGGGCGGCGGTGGCGATGGTCGTGCGGGCGCCACGCCCGGCGAGGGTGATGGCGTTGACCCCCTCGACCTCGTCGCAGTAGCGGACGCAGCGCGCACAGAGGATGCATTGCCCCGGGTCGAAGGTGATGTAGGGGTTGGGGTCCTCGCGCCCCTCGCGGGGGGCCTCGACCGGATCGAGCCGGCGCTCGGCTCCGTAGCGCCGAGCGAGGGCCAGGACCTCGCTCTCGGGGGCGTTCGGCTCACGAGGGGGCGTGTGGTCGGCGAGGTAGAGTTCGAGGAGCAGGCGGCGATGCCGGTCGACCCGCTCGCTCTGGGTCGTCACCGCTTGCCCGGGCTCGACGCGCCAAGCACAAGCCGGCTGCAGGCGCCGCTGCCCCTCCACCTCGACCAGGCACATGCGGCAGCTGCCCATGGGATCGAGGCGCTCGTCTTGGCAGAGGGTGGGGACCTCGATCCCCGCCCGCGCGGCGGCAGCGAGCACGGTCTCTCCGGGGCGCGCTTCGACCTCGCGGCCGTCGATGCGGATGCGGAAGGCTTCGCTCATGCGTCCGGCCCCCTGCGCCCAAAGGCGCTCGGGAAGTGCTCGCGGGCCGAGGTCAGCGGCAGGGCCGCGGTCATGCCCAGGCCGCAGATGGACCCCTCCCGCATCTCCCAGGCCACGTCGTCCACCGCATCCAAGGCCGCCGGGTCGCCGTCGGCGAGGTAGCGGTCGAGGGCCCTGCGGAGGACGCGGGCGCCGATGCGGCACGGCGCGCACTGCCCGCAGGACTCGTCCTCGAAGAACACCGCCTGCCAGCGCGCGGCCGCGGCGAGGTCGACGCTCTCGTTGAGGACCACCACCCCCGCGCTGCCCAGCATGCTCCCGGTTTCCGCGAGGCCCCGGAAGTCCAGGGGCCGGCGGCGTTCGCTCATGGGGAGGAAGCCCGACGAGGCCCCGCCCGGGCTGAAGGCCTGGGGCGTTCCCACGTAGCCCCCCGCGGCCTCGACCAGCTCGTCGAGGCACACGCCGAGGGGAAGCTCGTAAACCCCGGGGCGCGCCACGTGCCCGGAGACGCAGTAGAGCTTGGTCCCCGGCTCGGTGCGCCCGAGGGCCCGGAACCATTCCCCGCCGCGGAGGACGACGGACGGCACGCAGGCGAGGGTCTCGACGTTGTTGATGAGGGTCGGCTTGCCGCGGAACCCACGCTCGGTGGGGAAGGGGGGCTTGAGGCGCGGCATGCCCCGCTTGCCTTCCATGGATTCGAGGAGCGCCGTCTCCTCGCCGCAAATGTAGGCGCCGTGCCCCGAGACGAGGTGGAAGCGCAGCCCGGCGAGGGCCTCTCCGGCGGCCGCGAGGGCGGCCTCGAGGGAGCGACGCTCGGCGCGGAACTCGCCGCGGATGTAGATGTAGACTTCGCTCGCCCCCACGGTGTGGGCCGCGATGGCAAGCCCTTCGAGAAGCAGGAAGGGCCGCCGGAGCATCACCTCGCGGTCCTTGAAGGTTCCCGGCTCCGCCTCGTCGGCGTTGCACACCACGTAGCGCTCGGGGTCCGCCTGGGCGCGGACGGCGCGCCACTTGATCGCGGCCGGGAAGCCCGCGCCACCGCGCCCCTGCAGTCCCGAGGCCTCGATGGCTTCGAGCACTCCTTCCGGCCCCAGCGCGCGCGCGCGCGCGAGCGCCTCGCCGGGCGGGCGGTCCGTCCCCCCGAGGTTCACGGGCAGCTCGGGGTCGTCGGGCAAGACCGCGCCGCGCTCCCGCGGCGCGAGGACTTCGAGCTCGGGGTCGAGGGCGGCGGGCGCGCGGTCGCACTGGCCGAGGCAGCTCACCCACTCGACCTCGTGCCCCTCGGCCCGCAGGCGCTCGGCGCAATCCACCGCGCCGGCGAGCTGGCAGCTCAACCCCTGGCAGACGCGGGTCCGCCGCCGCTCGCCGTCGAGCAGGGTGTAGAAGCTGCCGGTCCCGTAGACGTCGGCGGCGGCGACGCCGGTGGCCTCGCTGGCCGACTCCACCGCCTCGCGGGTCACGTCGTGGAGGACCTCGAGCACCCGCTCGCGGTCCGCTCCCTTGGCTTGCATGGGCCCCTCGCGCTCGGGGCAGTATACCGGCCCACCAGGGTCGGCTCCCGCCGAAGCGCCGCGGCGAGGGCGGCCCGCCCGGCGCGGACCGCGCACCCCGCCGCCTTCCGTCGCCATTGCCGCTCCGGAGGTTAGCGAGCCTCTGCGGGGACCCTGTCGGACCGGGCCGCCTTGGCCCGGATACTGGGGCGGACGATGAAGACCACCGAGCTGGCGGCCAAGGCCCTGGGACCCGCGGGAGAGAGCGCACGCGCCGAACTCGTCGAGCGCGTGCTCGAGCGCGTCCGCCGTTCCTTCTACCGATTGACGGGGAACCCCGACGACGCCGAAGACCTGACCCAGGCCACCCTTCTCCTCTTGCAGCGCTCGCTGGTCGAGGCCCGCTATCGGCCGGGGTGTTCCCTGAACACCTGGCTGTTCCTGAAGGCCCACTCGGTGTTCGTGGACTGGTGCCGTCGCCGCGACCTCGAAGCCCGCGCGCTCCCCCGCGTTCGCCCGGCTTCGTCCGCCCCTGCGGACCCCGCCGAGGCCTCGGCCCGGCGTCTGGACGGCGAGACCCTCCTCGCCCGCCTCGCCGAGGAGCTCGGCCCCGAGACCTACGAGTGCTTCGTCTTGCGCTACGAGGCAGGCCTCGAACTCGAGGAGCTGGCCCGGGCCCTCGGCTGCAGCTCCCGCACCGTCTCCCGCCGCCTGGCGCGGGCGCATCGCCTCTTGGACCAACTCTGCGCGGAGGACGATCCGTGACCCTCGACCGCCCCCTGGACGAAACAACCTTCGGAGGGCGCGCGCAGCGGCTCTTGGCCGAGGCCCCGGTGCCCGCGCCGAGCGCGGCCCTCGCCGCGCGGCTCCGCAGCGTCGCCCGCGACGTGGCCCAGGCCTGGACGCAGGGAACCCTCCCCGCGGGCAGCCGCGTGGGCCCTTACGAGGTCCTCGGGCTCATCGCGCGCGGCGGACAAGCGACCGTCTACCGTGCGCGGGGCGAAGACGGCCGCCTCTACGCGCTCAAGATTCCCCACGGCGCACTTCTCGACCGCTTGGTGCGGGAGGCCCAGATCCTCTTCGTCCTCGACCATCCGCACGTGTTGCGCATCGAAAGGGCCGTCGTCGACGGCGAGATCCCCTTCCTCGCCACCGAGTTCCTCCCGGCCGGATCCTTGACCGAGCGGCTTCGAGAACGCGGAGGCCGCCTTCCCGAGGCCGAGGCGCTCGCCCTCGCCCGCGAGGTCCTCGAGGCGCTCCGCTACGCGCACAGCAAGGGGGTGGTCCACCGCGACCTCAAACCGTCGAACATCCTCTTCGACGACGGCGGGCGGGTGAAGGTGGCCGACTTCGGCATTGGCAGCCTGCGCTTGGTGGGAGAGCTCGGAACCATCGACGGGACACTCCTCAGCCGGGAGCAGACCCTTGTCGCCGGAACCCCTCTGTACATGGCGCCCGAACAGGAACTCCCCGGCGAGCCGGTGGACGCGCGCGCCGACCTCTACGCGCTGGGCAAGCTCCTCTACCAAGCCCTCACCGGCCGCAGCCCGCGCACGATCCAACCGCTCTCCCGCGTAGCCCCCGAGCTTGCGCCCCGCTGGGAGGAATTCCTCTTCCGCCTCCTCGAGGACGACCCCGCGGCGCGCTACGCCAGCGCCGAGGAAGCACGCTCCGCCCTGGAGGACGCCCGCGCCGCTCCCGCCGCGGAGAGGGAGGGGGACCGCTCGGCGGAGGGCGTGGGCGCGGAGGAAGGCGCGCCAGGGGGTTCCCCCGCGAAGGCAGACGCTCCCGAAGCCCTCTGGAAGCCCATCGTCCGGCCCGACGAAATGACCGTGCGCGAAGTCGAGCGCGCCTTCGCGCGCTTGCCCCGAGCGCGCGAGGCGGCGCTGGCTTTCCTCCCCTACGGCCGGCCGCGCTGCGACTTCCAGCCCCTCCGCCCTCCTCCGACGTCCCCCGCAGCGCACGTCCAAGCGTTGCTCGGCCTACCCCAGGACGAGGGAGAAGCGGGCAGTGTGTCGTGCTGGCCCCTCTCCTCCAAGCTGCTCCTCAAGCTGCTCGCGGGCTCGGGCCGCCCCACCCTCGCGCTGGTGCGGGGCCGCTACCTCGTGGGCACCATCGCCTTCGACCCCCACGCGTGCCCGCGCGGGTTGGCGCGGCGCGTGGGCGGCGTCGTGATCCACACCGCCCCAGGCACGCGGATGCTGAGTTGCGCCGACGGAGCGGTCCGCTCCGCCCCCTTCCCGCCCCGCCTCTCGGTCTCGGCCCTCGCCGCACGGGGCCTGGTCTCGGCCTCCCCCCCGGCGCCGAACCGGAAGGCCCCTTCCCCAGCACGCTGGGCCCTCCCGGCCTTTGGCCTCGGCGCCGCGCTCGGGCTGGCGCTGGGCGGCACCCCGGCCGCTCGCGCCCTGGGTGCGCTCCTCGCCGCGGGCGCCGCCGCAGGCCTCGGCGCAGCGAGCGAACCCCTCCTGCGCCGCCTGGTGGGCGCGGCCCGAGACGCACCGCGCCGCTCGCCAAAGGGTTTCTCCGCGGCTCTGGGCTCGGTGAGCCTGCTGCTGGCCCTCCTCGCCTCCCTGCTCCTTTCTGGCCTGGTCGGCTCGCTGCCCCTCCCCCCCTCCCTTCGCGCTGGCCTGATCGCAGGCGCCACCG
>RFHU01000228.1 GCA_003695705.1 Planctomycetota bacterium | reverse complement strand
GGGAAGAGCTGGCGGGCGACCTCGTGCCCGAGCACCACCACCGGCATGGCCCGGCGCGGCTCCAGGCGGGGGAGGAAGCGTCCTCGCGCCAGGCGCAGCCGGCGGACGCGAAGGAAGTCGTGCGTGGCGCCGATGACCAGCACCTGTCGGCTGCGTTGCAGGTGCGACACGGTCTCCGGGCCGACGACCACGGGCACGAGGCGCGAGACCTCAGGCAAGGCCCGCCGGAGGGCTTCGGCGTCCCCGAGGGTCAGCTCGTGCGGCGCGCCGCCGATGCCGGGCAAGGCGCCCCTGGTCTCGGTCTTGCCCGGAACGACGATGACCAGGTTCGTCCCCAACGACTCGAACTGATCCACCACGTAGCGCCGCGCTCCTTCGCCGAGGGCCGTAAGGAGGAGCACGGCCAGGACGCCGATGGTCACCCCCAGGAGGCTGAGGAGGGAGCGCAAGGGGCTGCGCGTGAGGGCGGTGCCGGCAAAGCGCAAGACGTCGAGGAGGCTCACGCACGCGCCTCGTCCGTCGCCTCCTCACCTCCGGCGAAGAGCGCGCCGGGGGCGTCCAGTTCCTCGCCCCGCAGGTGCCGGACGATGGCTCCGTCCACGAGCACCAGCACACGATCGGCGCGGCGAGCCACCGCGGGGTCGTGGGTGACGACCACCAGGGTCAAGCCCTCGGCGTGGAGGCGGTCGAGCAGTTCGAGCACCTGCGCGCCGGCGCGGGAGTCGAGGTTGCCGGTCGGCTCGTCGGCGAGGAGCACCCGAGGTCCCATGACGATGGCCCGCGCAATGGCCACCCGTTGGCGCTGCCCTCCCGACAACTCGCTGGGCTTGTGGTGCAGGCGCTCGGCGAGGCCCACCGCCAAGAGCGCCTCCCGCGCGCGCTCCAGCCGCTCGCGGTGAGGTACGCCCGCGAACAACATGGGCAAGGCGACGTTGTCGATGGCGTCGAGCCGCCCCACGAGGTGGTAGGACTGGAACACGAAGCCGAGTTCCTCCGCACGCAGGCGCGAGAGCTCGTCGTCGTCGAGGAGCGCCGTGTCGCGACCGCCGAGCAGGTAGCTCCCGGCGGTGGGCCGGTCCAGGCAGCCGATCACGTTGAGCAGGGTCGACTTGCCCGAGCCCGAGGGTCCCATGATGGCCACGTGCTCTCCCGCCGCGATGGTCTCGTGCACGTCGCGGAGCGCGTGGAGTACCTCCTCGCCCATGAGGTAGCTGCGGTAGACCCCACGCAGTTCGATCACGACGCATCCGCCGCAGCGACGACCGCCAGGGCGCCGTCGCGGACTTCTTCCTTGCCGAGGGTGGTCACTACCCGTTCGCCGGCCGCGAGCCCGGAGCGCACCTCGGCGAAGTCCCAGTTCCTCAGCCCGACCTCTACCCGGCGCTCGCGGAGGATCCCGTCCGCGTAGACGAGCACCCGGTCGTCGGAGAAGAGCGCCGCGGCAGGGATGCGCAGCACCCCCTCGCGGGCCTCGAGGATGACCTCCACGTCGGCCGAGGTGCCGGGTAGCAGCCCTTGGGCGACCTCGGCGTCGTCGAGCTCGACCTCGATCTCTACGGTGCGGTTCTGCGCCTCCACGTCGAGGACGTAGGGTGCGACGCGACGCACCCGCCCCGGGAAGCTCTGCTCGGGCAGCGGGTCGACGCTGACGCGCGCTGGCTGGCCGGCTCGGATGACGGCCGAGTCCACCTCGTCCATGGGGGCGCTCACGTAGATGGTCGAGACGTCGATGAGGTCGATGACCCCGCTCGAAGCGAGGGCCGGCGTGGGGGTGATCCACTCGCCGAGTTCCACACCGACCTCGGCGATGACGCCGGGGAAGGGCGCTCGGAGGGTGCACTTGCGCAGTTCGGCCTCGGCGAGCTGCACCTCGGCGCGCGCTTGGGCCGCACGGGCGGTTGCGGTGTCGCAACTGGCCAGCGCCACGAGGACGGCGTTCTCGGCCCGCTCGAGTTCGTCGGCGGTGAGGACGCCGCTCGCCGCCAGGTGGCGGGCGCGGGTCTGCTCGCTGATGGCACGGTCTCGACGGGCGGCGGACTCGGCCAGGAGCGCTTCGGCGGCTTCGAGGGCCTTGCGGGCGACCTCCAGCCGGGCGCGCTGGGTCTCGTCGGCCAGGCGCAGGAGCACCGCGCCCGCCGCCACCCGCTGTCCTTCGCGATGGGGGATCTCCACGACCCGCCCCGCCGTCTCGGGCACGAGCCGCGCCCGGCGCCGGGCGCGGACCGTTCCCGCCCGCGTGTTGGCGACCGTGGCCTCGACCCGACCGGGGGCGACGGCGACGACCTTCACCTCGACCGGCGCGGGGGCGAACACCGTCTCCCGCAGCGCGAAGGCACCCCCGGCAAGGAGGACCAGAATGCCCAGGCGCGCCGCCCAACGACGCTTGGCGGGGCGCCGCGGAGGGTGCCCCGCGAGCCGCAACGTGGGGGCGGCGGTCCCCGCGCGGGGATCGTCCGGTGCGGAACCGTGCGCGGAAGGGGGAGGCGGCGCGGAGGCAGCAGCGGGCTCGTCCATGAGGGGATTATGCCCCCGCGGGGCGAGGCCGCAGCCTGCGCCCGCTGCGCCCCGCGAGTTCAGCGAGGGGCGGGCCCGACGGCGCCGTCGATTCCGGCCTCGGCGGTCGCCGCCGCGCCGTCCTCGCCAGGCGCGCCGACCCGCGCTCGGCTGCGCTCGCAGGCGAACGCGCATGCGAGCAGCAGGCCGACGAGGAGCGCCTCGTGCAGCGCCGCGGCGGGGACCTCCCGCAGGTCGGGGAGGACGCCCCGCAGCCAGGCGCTGATTCCGGCCAGGCCGGGAACGGAACGGCCCAGGGCGTGCAGCGTGCCCGGATCCCAGAGGCCGAGGGCTCGGCCCGCGACCCAGTCCAGGTCGGGAACGAGCGATCCCGCGAGGACGTACCACCAGCGACGGAAGCGCCACAAGACGACGAGGGCCGCCGGAAGGAGGAGAAGGTGGAACGCGAGCCAGAAGGGGTCGCTCCAGTGCGGCTCCGGGGGGTGGTAGGTGGCCCGGGCCAGGTCGTCGAGGAGCGCGTGGCCCAGCGCGGCGAGTCCCACGGCGAGGCCGATCCGGGCGAGGGGAGCGCGCTCGCTCGGCTGGGGGGGGAGGAGCGCGGCCCCGATGGCGGCGCCGCAGGCGAAGTGGGTCACGGCTTGCACAAAGGGACGCCTCCGCGGGCCGAGGCCTCGTTCATGCACCTTCCTTGGTCCTCGCCGGGTCCTGGTTTCCCGGGGCGGCGAGGGGGAGTTCGCGCGCTTCCACGCCCTCGAGGAGGGCCCACGCGACGCGACACCCCGGACACGCCAGACGCCGCGAGGCGGCGCGCAGCCGCTCGCCGAGGTCGGCGAGGACCCCCGGCCCGCAGGCCCCGGCACCGGCCTCTGCCAAGGCGCGTGTCAGTCCGCCCCTCGGTCCGACGCGACCCAGGCGGCGGTCGCGAGCGAAGATGCACGGCGTCACGCTGCCGTCGTAGAGAACGGCCGCCTTGCCCCCGGCGGCGAGGCCGTGAGGCGCCGGGGAGCCGGGGTCGTGCAGCGGGCGATGCTCGCCGCGCCCGACCGCGCTCGTGCCGCTGAGGGCAACGCGCTCCGGGGGCACACCGATGCCGTGGAGCAGCTCCGCCGCGGCCCGGGCCTCCGCCTCGTCGCCCGGGCGCGCGCTGAGGACGCTCACCCGCACTTGCGAGCCGCCGGCGAGGGCGCGCTCGATGGCGGCGAGGGTCCGTGCGTGCGAACCTGGGAGTCCCGTCACCGCGTCGTGGACGCCCGGGTCGCGGGCGTAGAGCGAGAACGCGAAGGCGACGCCCTGCGCGCGCAGCGCTGCGTAGCGCTCCGCATCGAGGAGCACACCGTTGGTGTAGACCTCGATGCAGGGGAAGCCGAGCCCGCGGGCTTCCCGCGCCGCGCGGGCGAGGCTCGGCCAGAGGAGGGCCTCGCCCCCCGTGAACTGCACGGAACGAAAGCCGAGGACCGCAGCCTCACGCAAGACGGCCGACACCGTGGCGCGGTCGAGGGCCTCGGTGCGCTCGGGGGCGGCCTCTGCGTAGCAGTGGACGCAGCGCTCGTTGCAGCGCCCGGTGAGTTCCACGAAGAGTTGGCCCCACCCCTCGCGTCGCAGGGCGGCCGCGGGCTCGAGGGGCAGCGGGTCCTCGGCGAGGGCCTCGCGGACGAGGGGGTCGCGGCGGGCGATGGTCCGCAGCAGCGGCGGAGGCTCGGCGGGCGATCGCGCAAAGGCCTCGCCCAGTTCCGGAGCGAAGCGGGCCCGCACTTCGCCCTCCGCATCGAGCAGCAGCCACTCGCTCCTCCCGGGGAGGAGGAGGAGGCCGGTCCTCGGATAGAGGCGCGCGCCGGCTCGGGGGCTTCCCACGAACGCCAGTGTAGTCCGCGCCTCGCCCGCGCGCTCCGCGCGGGCAAGGGAAGGTCCTTCTCTCTTCACGCCCACCGCCCGCCTCCGCCGGAGCTCGCCCCCGCCGCCACGACGGGTGGCTCGCAGGCGCCATCCGAGGTCTCCGCCGGATCGCGGCGCAGGACGCGGGTCCACCGCCGGTGAGGGCGTCGGACCGCGCGGGAAAGTCTTCGATCCTGCCCGCGCTGGCGGGAGTCGGTCCGGATGCCTATTCTCACGAGCGGAAGGCGGCCCATGGCGGGGAACCTGGACATTCGCATCTCGTCCATCGACGACGGTCGCGCAGCGCTCGTCGAACTCAACGGGGTTCTCGACGCCGCGACCTCGCCGCGCTTCGAGGAGGCGCTCGACCGCGTTCGCGCGCAGGGTTGCCAGCGGGTGGTCGTGGACTTCGTGGGCGTGCGCTACGTCAACTCCACCGGGCTGGGAATGCTCGTCAAGCAAGCCGACACCTTCCGCACCACCGGCGGCGGCGGCATGGCGCTGATTCGGGTCCCCGGCAAGGTGCAGATCATCATGGAAATGAGCGGGCTCTCGCAGCTCCTCGCCGTGTGCGAAGGGGTCCCCGACGCGCTGGCCGCCCTTTCGGGCAGCCCGGGCGGTCCGCGCCCGGCGGAGGCTTCGCCGGCGGACAGCGACCCCGCCCTGACCTCGACCGGGCGCTGGCGCTCCGCGGCCGCCCGCCTCGCCGCCGAGGACCCGGAGCTCGCCCTGCGCCGCTGCCGGCACGCCTTGGAGCGCGTCCTGCCCGCCCTCTACCGCAAGACGGTCGGCGACCCCAGCGGACGAGACGTGAGCGCCCTCCTCGCCGGGCTCGGCGAACGGCGCGTGATGCCCCGCAAGGCCGCGGCGCTGGCCTACACCACCTGGGAACTCTCCCAGCCGGGGACCGCCCCGATCTACGCGGCGGAGGACTCCGTGCGTCGCGAGGCCTACATCGCCGTCGCGGCCATGACCGTCCTCCAGGCCTGGTTCAAGCAGCAACACCCGGACTGCTGGGCCTGAGCCCCGAAACTCCACCGTGAGCGGACCACCAAGCCCACCGGCTGCCGCGACCCCGACTTCTCCAGAGGAGGGCCGACTTCCCCCCGTCTCCGCCCCCCTCCTCGTCCTCGCGCTCTCGGTGTGGGCCCTGAGCACCTTCGGGCATGGGTGGGGCCTCGACGCAGCCAGCCGGCTGTTTCGCTGGGCCAAGTCCGGGGGCACCTGGCTGAGCGAGGCCGGGGGCGTGGAAGGAATGCGTCGCCTGGAACTCCTCCTGGCGCTCGGTTGCGGTCTGCTCGCCTGCGCCGTGCTCGCGGCGCTCGGGCGGCAAGTCGCCCGCCTCCGCCCCGCGCCGCGGCGCCTCGTCGCCGAGGCCGCACCCTGGCTGGCGTGGGCGCTGGGGACCTACGCGGTATGGAAGGTCTACATCGTTTACGCCACGGAACTCACGCACTTCGTGCAGTACGCCATCGTGGGCTTCCTCGTCGCCCTCGCCTGGCGTCGCGGGCGCGACCCGCAAGCCGCCTTCCTCCTCAGCGCCGGCCTCGGACTCCTCGACGAACTCTGGCAGCACTACCTGCTCCCCAGGGACCACGCCCACGCCATGCAGCACTGGATGGACTGGTCCGACCTCGTCCTCGACGCGCTGGGGGCGACCGGGGGAATTCTCCCCTTCGTCACCCTCGGTCGCCTGCGCGGGGACCCCCTCCCCGACACCCGGCATCGCCTGCGCTGGACCTTCGGCGCGCTGGCCGCGCTCCTCCTCCCCCTCCTCTTCCTCTCGCCCCGCGCCCACTCGCTCCTCTTCGGGCACTACCGCTACGGCTCGTTCTGGTTCGAATACGACAACGACAAGCCCGTGCACTGGCCGGGGCCCGTGGATGGCATTCCCCTCGCCCTGGGCTCCTTGCTCCTCCTCGGGCTCCTGGTCGAACCCCGCCGACGCGCCCTGGGGCAAGGAGAGCTTGCTCTCCTCCTCGCGCTCGTGGTGGTCGCCGTGCAGCCTCCCTCCCGCAAGAAGGGCCAGCCGGTGCACGAGGACGTGCCGACCGCCGTGGCGCGCCGCTCCCCCGAGCCTCCGCGCATCGACGGCGTTCTCGACGACCCCGCCTGGGCGCGCGCGGAGCGCCTTGGCCCCTTCGTGAACAATCGCGACGGATCGCCGGCGAACGCGGGGGAGACCTACGCGCGGATCCTCTGGGATCGAAAACGCATCTACGTGGCCTTCGAGGTCGAGGACCGCGACCTGTGGGCGCGCGATCTCCCGCGCGACCACCGGGACCTACCCGCCGACGAGGTGGTGGAGCTCTTCCTCGACGACGGCGGCGACGAGCTCACCTACTTCGAGGTGGAGGTCTCCCCGCTCGGCGCGGTGCAGGACTTGTTCTGTTTCGTTCCCCGCGCGCCCATCGACTTCGACACCGGAAGCGGCTTCTTCGCCTTGAATGCTTGGGACGCGCGCGGGCTCGAGGTGGCGGTCGCCGTGGACGGCCAGGTGGACGTGGTCAAGAGCTTCTGGCGGCCGCCGGCGGACCACGGCGGCGACCGCGGCTGGACCGTCGAGCTCTCGCTGCCCTGGAAGGCCATTGCCCCCTATCCGGACGTCTCGAACGCCCACCGCCCGGTCCCGCCGCGCCCCGGCGACCGCTGGCGCATCGGTCTCTACCGCATCGAACGCCCCCGCCCCGCGCCGGGCGCGCTGGCCGACCGCGCGCGGACCCTCGACGCCGACGCGGCTTGGCAGCGCGCGGCGGCCACCGGGCTCTTCGCCGACCGCGAGGCCTTGCGCAAGGCGCTGGGCAAGGCGGGCTTCCTGCGCGACGACGGCGGGGTCCTCGCCTGGCGCCTCGAGCAGGTCCTCGCGGCCCAGCGCGCCGAGTTCCAGGCCTGGGCCCCCACCCACCACGCCAGCTTCCACCGGCCCGCGTGGTTCGGCGTGCTCGCCTTCGAGTGAGGAGCCCGGCGGCGCCGGCTCCGCGTCAGCGCCGTGCCGCCGCCTCGACGAAGGCGCACGCCGCGCTCACCAGCTCGTCGGTGCTGCCCGGCGAGAGCGCATCGCCCGCCAAGACGTGCTGGGCCGGGTCGCCGCCGCGGTCCGCGCCGAGTCGACCACGCGGTCGCCCCGCGAGGCCACGACCCGAGCGGGGACGCGGATCCGCTCCAGCTCGAAGCCCGCCGCCAAGTCGACGGGGGCCATCATCTCGGCCAAGACCCCGCTCGGGTAGCGGGTCGTGCAGCCGCGTGCGTGGCGCTCGTTCTGGGGCCGAAAGGAATGCTCGGGCCCGGCCACGACGCGCGCGAGGCTCCGCCCCCAGGGCCAGGTCAGCAGGCGCGCGCGCCCGTCCCGCGGGCCGACCTCGGGGGAGAGCCGCACCGGGCACGCAAGGGAGGCCGCGAGGTCGGCGGGGAGCGGGTCCCCGGGCCAGGGGCCCGCGCCCGAGTCCGCGGTCCGAGCGCGAAGGGCAGCAGAGCGCAGGCCGAGAG
>RFHU01000227.1 GCA_003695705.1 Planctomycetota bacterium | reverse complement strand
CCGGTGGGGTTGACGGGGCCGTCGGTGCTGTGGACGGGACCGTCGGTGCGGTTGACGGGGCCGTCGGTGCGGTGGACGGGGCCGTCGGTGCGGTGGACGGGGCCGTCGGTGCGGTGGACGGGGCGGACGCGCCGCAAGCGGGGCCTGCGCTCGGGGGCGAGGGGCCGGGTGGTGAGCTCGTCGGCCCGAGGGGGGCGCCGGGTGGGTCGCGTGGTGTTCGCAACGACGACGCCGTGCGCGCCGGAGACGACGACGCCGTGCGCGCCGGAGACGACGACGCCGTGCGCGCCGGAGACGACGACGTCTCGGGCGCGTCGGAGCGCGCCGAAGGGGCGCGCTCGGCGGCGGCGCCCCTTCGGGCGTCCCCTCGGTTTGGCCCTCGGACCCCGCCTCGCCCACTACCTTAGCGTTGGCGAGCTCGCGAACGCCTGTCGGATCGCGCGCTGGGCGGGGACTGAGGCCTGGCGGGTCCAGTTCCTCCGCGAGTCCCTCTTCGCCGAGTTTCCCTCCCCCGGTGCGCTGGCTCGGGCTGCGCGGCGCCTGCGGGAGGAGGAGCAATGGCGGACGGTGGCCGGGCGCGATACCCTCTTGCGGGTCTTGGCGACCTGCGGCGAATAAGCGCCGCGCGTCGTTCGCCTACGCCCACATACCGCGAAGAAGACGAGGGAGGGATTCCGTGCGTCCGATCCGCAGCCCGTTCTTTGGCCTCGGCCTCGCCGTGCTCGGCGCCGCGGCCCCGGCCGTCGCGCAGTCCAAGAAGGCTTCCATTGCCGTGGCGCCCTTCACCTTCCACCGCGACGTCCGTGCGCGCCCCGACGCCGAACTCGAAACCGGCATGCTCACCAAGAAGTTCATTACGGCGCTCGGGCAGAGCCGCAAGTTCGATGTCGTCGAGCGCGATCAGCTCGATCGGCTCCTCGAGGAGATGCAGCTCAGCGACGCGGGCTTCACCGACCCCAAGCGGGCGATCCAGGCCGGGAAGATGTTCGGCGTCGACTACTTCCTCCTCGGGGAGGTGAGCGTGTTCACGGTGACGACCCGGGTCACGCCCATTCCGCGCACGAGTTGGTGGCTCAAGCGGACCAGTGTGCGGCTCATTGCCGACATGCGGATCGTCGACTCGCGCACCTCGAAGATCGTGGCCACCGAAAAGGGCGACGTGAATCGGGAGTGGAAGAAGCGCTACCGCGATCGCCCGAGCGCGTCGACGCGGGTGGAGCCCGCAATCCTCGACGAGGTGCAGCGCGAACTCTGCGAACAACTCGTCCTCAAGGTGATCAACGCGGTCTATCCGCTCAAGGTCCTCAAGGTCAACCAGGCGGGCGTTGTCTTCGTCAACCGAGGACAAGGAGGCGGCGTGGCCGAGGGAGAGGTTTACGACACCTTCGTCCCGGGCGAAGAACTCGTCGATCCCGACACGGGCGAGAGCCTTGGCTCCGAGGAGACCAAGGTGGGTCGGATCCGGATCACGCAGGTCCTTCCCAAGTTCAGCAAGGCCGCCGTGGTCGCCGGGCGTCCCGCGGCGGGGCAGATCTGTCGCCTTGCCCGCGGGCCGGCCGACTTCGCGCCGCCGCCTCCGCCGCCTCCCCCGGCGGATACCCAGCCGCCCACGATCCGCATCCTCGCACCCAAGAGCGGGCAGCGGATCAACGCGGCCCCGGTGAACGTGGCGGCCACGGTGATCGACAACGACCGCGTGAGCCGGGTCACGATCAACGGGGTGGAGGCTGCCCAGGATCCGCAGGGGCGCTACCGGGCCCGCATCAGCAAGCCCAACGAGGGCAAGAACGGGGTCCGCGTCGAGGCCTGGGACGCCTCGGGGAACCACGCCGTGGCGACCTGCGAGTTCGTCTTCGACAGCCGCGCGCCCGAGGTCGAGGCCGACGCCACGATCCTCGTCGAGGGCAAGGTCGACGACCTCGAGTGCACCTTGACCATCAACGGCGTCCCGGTGGAGTTCGATCGCCAGACGGGTGCCTACAGCGTGCGGGTGCCGGCCGACCCCCAGGATCCGGGGCGAGTGGTCATCGTCGCCACCGACGCCTTCGGCAACAAGACGACGGAAGTGCGCAGGGTCCGATGATCCTTCGCGGGCGGACGGCGTGGCTCCCGGCGGTCGCCCTCTTGGCGGGGGTGCCCTTCGCGGCCGCGCGCCCCGGCGGCGTCGCCCTCGCCCAGGAGGCGACGCCCGCCGCCGACCGCTTGGTGCTCGCCCCCCTGCCGTTTCGCCTCCGGGGAGTGGACGATCCGCTCCCCGAGCGACTGCGGGGCTCCGCCCTGCGGCGCTTCGACGCCGCGGGGTTCAGCGAGCGACTCCTGCAGGCCCTGGTCGCCTCGGGCCGCTTCCGCATCGTCGACCGCGAGCACCTCGACGCCGTGCGCCGCGAACTGCAGCTCGGTCCGGGCGGTTTCGTCGACGCCGAGCGGGCCCGCCGTGCGGGCAAGCTCTCGGGCGCCGACTACCTGCTCACCGGCGAAGTCAGCGGCTTCGACGTGCAGGTGCAGTGGCGGGCGGTGCCCTACAGCAAGGACAAGGCGCAGCGAATCCTCACGGTGCGCCTTGCCGCGGACTTGCGGCTGATCGATGCCCGCAGCGGAGAGCTCCTTGCGGCCGAGCGTGCGGAAGCCTCCCGGCGCGAGGTGAAGATGTTCCCCAACCGCTTCGAAGCCGTTCGCCCGCCGGATCCGCTGCTCCAGGCCGTCCAGCGCGACCTGGTCGGCGATCTCCTCCGGCGGGTGGTCGAGCGGCTCTACCCGATCCTGGTCGTCGAGCAGCGCGGCAGCGAGGTCCTCCTCGGCCGGGGACGGCGAGACGGCCTCTCCGAGGGGCAGGTCCTGGTGGTCTACCCTCCCCCCGCAGGCGACGCCAACCGCTCGCCGCCGCCCCTCGGGCGTCTGCGCGTGCGTGCGCTGGAAGACCGCTCCGCTCGGGCGGAGGTCCTCGAGGGGGGGCCCTTCCCCCCGGGTGCGCTCTGCCGGGCGCCACGCCCTGGTCGGCCTGCGCAGGAGGAAGCGCCCCGCGTGCGCCCGCGAGGGTGGTAGAGTTTCCGCCTTGCAGCGAACGAGGAGACCCATGAGGCACGTGGCGCACGCGGCCGTGCTCGCGACCGTTCTGACGTCGGGCTGCACGGTCTTCAGCGACTACAACGCGGCCACCGAGGACGCTCGCGAGGCCTTCCTTCGGGGCGACTTCGCCCAGGCCACCGAGGAATACTCGGACGATCTCGACGCGGCCAACGACTCGCTCCTCTACCACGTGGAGGCCGGGCTCTCGGCGCACGTGGGGAAGGACTACGCGCGCAGCATCGAACTCTTCGACGGCGCCTACGAGATCGTCGAGGAATACCAGGACCGGGCGATCGTCAGCGCCTCGGACGTGGCGCAGACGGTGGGGTCCTTCCTGGTCAACGAGAAGACGATCCCCTACACGGGGGCGGTCTTCGAGCAGCTCATGATCCAGGCCTACCAGGCGCGCAACCGATACCTTGCAGGGCGCCGCGACGAGGTGCTGACCGAGATCCTCCGCAGCTACCGCATCCAAGAGCGTGCGCGCAAGATCTACGAAGACGAGCTGCGGGCGGCCAACTCGCAGGCGTCGAGCGACGCCGCGGAGGCGGGGATCGATCCCGGCGAAGTCGACGCCCGCTTGCGCGAAGCCTACGCGGGCCCGCGCGACCTCAGCGACGCGGGCGATGTCTACGACCCGCACTTCATGCGCTACCTCAACGCCTTCCTTCGCGACGCGGTGGCCATCGACCAGGCCGACTACAACGACGCCTTCCTCGACTTGCGCAAGCTCGCGCAGCGCTTCGGGAAGGTGGAGTTCGTGCGCCGGGACCTGGCTCGCCTGGCGCGCCTGGCGGGCGCACCCGACGTGGCCGCGTCGGCGAGCCGGGGCCTGCGCGAGGCGATTCCGAGGGACGCCGGCTCGATCGCGCTCTTCTTCGAGTCGGGGCAGGCCCCTTACAAGAAGGAGCTGAAGATCACCTTCCCGACCGCCCACGGCGCCGCCTCGGTGGCCATGCCGCTCTACGAGCCGATTCCCGATCCGGTCGAGGGGGCGGAGCTGATCGTGGGCGGGCGCTCGGCGCGTACGGTTTTGCTCACCAACCTCGAGTCCGTCGCCTTCCGCTACTTCCGCGACCGGATCCCGCTGATGGTCGCCAAGCAGATCATTCGCCTGGCCGCCAAGATCGGCCTCCAAGAAGGCGGGCACGCGGTCATCAAGAACCAGGGGAAGACGACCAAGAAAAAGGGCCTGGTGACCCTCCTGGCCTTCTTCTGGGACGTCTCGACTTCGGTGTGGAACGTCGTCTCCGAGCAGGCAGACCTGCGCTGCTGGCGGACCCTCCCCCGGACGCTCCAGGCGACGCGGATCTACCTGCCGCCCGGGGATCACCCGGCGCGCCTGCGCCTGCTCGGCGCCGGCGGGCAGGTGCTGCGCGAAGTCGACCTGGGCACCGTGCGGATCGCGGCCGGCAAGCATCGCCTCCTCGAGGCTCGCTCGATCGGCACTTCGGTCTACTGGGACCTCGCGAAGGAGCCCTACGACGCCGCCGGCGCCCCGACGGGCGGCGCGCCCGTCGCCGCAGAGGAAGAGCGCGGCAGCGACCCGGAGCGGACCCGCGACGTGCTCTCGCCCGAGCCGGACGCCGCGGAAGTCCCCGAGGCGCCGCCGCGCCGGGGGGAGGTTGCGCACGCCGAACCCCTCGCCGGCGGCGAGGAGCTGTCCGCGCTGGCCGAGGCCTTTCCCGCGGGCGGTCCGCTCAACCTCACCCTCACGCGCCGCGGCGGCCCTCGCTGGTCGGGGAACCTGTGGATCGAGGGCAGCGAGGTCCGCGACGGAGCGCTCGTCCTGACCACCGCGCCCTTCGCGCAGGGCGGACGTGAGCTGGCCTTCGTTCTCGAAGTGGTGCCCGGTCGCCTGCGGCGTGTGGACCTCGTGGACTGCGCCAGCGGGCGACGGGTGTCCGAGGGTACTTTCTTCTTCCGGCCTCGCGGAGCGGTGCAACAGCGCGCGGAGGAGGGCGGCCTGCACCTCGCGAGCGCGGGGTTGGCGAACGCCCGCCGGGGTTCGGCGCGGGCGGTGCCCGCCGTGCTTCACCTGCGCGCTTGGCACCGCCGCGGCGCCAAGCGCCTGGGGAGGCGGAAGAGTTGACGACCCACCCGCCGAGAGGAGGACCCATGGACCGAAGCACCTTCTGGCTGGCTGCCTGCTGCCTGCTCCTGCTGGCGCCGGGCTGCGTGACGCACGCAGCCAACCGGGTGACCATTGTCCCCGACGGCCAGCCCGAGATCACCATTCTCAACTCGGGGCTGCAGTCCGAGTGCGAGATCCTCGGCAGCCGGGGCTTCTACGAGGGGGAGATCCTCGCTGGCGCCGTGGAGTTGCGCAGCCACGTCGACGCGAAGCAGAGCCTCGAAGGCCGGTTCTCGTGGTTCGACGCCGACGGTCTTCAGCTCGAGACCAGCCCTTGGGAAGTCCTTTTCGTCAACGCGCTCGAGGAGAAGCAGGTCCAAGGACGCGCCACCGAGCCTGGCGCCGCCCGCGGACTCTTCGAGCTTCGGCGCTTCACCGGTCGCGGCGACGGCGACCGCTAGGAGAATCCCCGTGCACGCACTCCGAATCCCGCTGGGCGCAACCCTGATCCTGGCCTCCCTCGCAGGCTGCGCTGGCACCACCCACCGGCGCGAGGACATCGACGACCCGGGCCTCGTGGACGCCGACGTGATCGGCACCTACGAGATCCGCAAGGCCGCCGAAGAAATGTGCCGCAAGATCGCCAAGCAGCGTACCTGGCCGCCCTACGTGCCCGTGACCCCCGACGGCAAGCCGCAGGTGCGCATTACCAAGATCATCAACCGCACGACGGTGCACTTCGACGTACGCTACCTCAAGAACGAACTCGAGAACGTCATGAACGAGCAGGGGGCGGTGTGGTTGGTGGCCGAAGGCGGGCCCGGAGGCGCCCTCGAAGAGGTGCACGAGGAACGCGAGTACTCGCAGTCGGGCATGACCGCCGACAGCATCGAGCACGGCCAGGAGGACGCCACGGGGCTGATCCTCTACGGCGAGATCGTCGAGTCGAGCATCGATCAGCGCAACGTCGCCCAGCGCGACTACGTCTTCTACCTCAAGCTCTACGACACCCGGAAGAGCCGGGCGGTCATTACCGTCCGCAAGGGCTTCCGGAAGGTCAAGGAGCGGAACCTGTTCGGCGGCTGACGAGCCCGGCGAGGAGCGCGCTGTTTTTTCCGTTTCGCTGCGGGGATCCGCGAGGGCTGAGGCCACGGCGCGGGCCGCTCAGGGGCCGCGGAAGAAGGCCGAGCCTGGAGGGGGCCGTGCGTTCCCCAAGGAACGGGCGCGCGCCGGGGCTCGGAGCGCTGGGCCTCTCGCGGGCCCCCGTTCCTTCTCCGCGGCCGCAGGTCCGCTGCGCACCGGAGCCCTGCAGCTTGTGAGCGAGCGCCGGCGGGTGCTCCTCGTGGACGCCTTCAATCTCCTCCACGCCGTCCCTCGCCTGCGCGCGGTGCTGCGCGCGCAGGGGCCCGGGCCAGCTCTCGACCGCTTGGTGGCCGTCCTGGTCCACTGGTCGCAGGACGACCCCCGCCGGCGGGTGGTCTTGGTGTGCGACGGGGCGCGACCGCGCGGGGTGGGCGTCGGGCCGCCCGCCCCGGGCCTGGAGTTGCGCTTCGCGGGCGACGCCGACCGCGTGCTCCTGGAACTCCTCGAGCGCGGCGCGGAGCGCCTGGTCAGCGACGACGGCGAGCTGGTGTGCGCGGCGTCCCGCCTCGGAGTGCCCACGGCCTCGCCGCGGTCCTGGTTCGAGGCGGTCGAGGAGCGCGTGCGGGACCTCGCTCGGGCGGAGGCCCGGGCGCCCGAGTTGGGTCCCGCGGAGGTGCGCGAGTGGCTGGAGGTCTTCGGGGCCGCGGAGCCGCCGCCGACCCCCCGCCCCGCCCCGGAGCCGCCGCTCGGGCCGGAGGAGGTGCGCGAATGGCTGCGGTTCTTTGGGGAGGAGCCTCCGCCCGACTGAAGGCGCGAGCCCGGAGGCCCGCTGCGCGGAGCCCCGCGCTTGGGGTGCCCGCCGGGCGTGCGGTATGGTGGGGCGCGGAGGAACGCCATGGCCGACGAACGACGCGAGCTGATCTACGACTGGAACGAGGTGGATCGTCCTCGGGATCGCCCCCGCGTGACCCTCGACGACGAGACCCTGCGCGACGGATTGCAGTCGCCCTCGGTGCACGACCCGCAGATCGGAGAGAAGATCGAGATCCTGCACCTCATGGACGCGCTGGGGATCGACACGGCCGACATTGGCCTCCCCGGCGCCGGGCCGCGCGCGGTGGCCGACGTGACTCGCCTCGCCGAGGAGATCCGCGACGCCAAGCTGCGCGTGCGCGCGAACTGCGCCGCGCGGACGGTGATCGCCGACGTGCGGCCCATTGCGGAGATCCAGCAGAAGACCGGCGTTCCGCTCCTCGCCTGCACCTTCCTCGGCTCCTCCGAAATCCGCAAGGTGACCGAGAGCTGGGATCTCGAGCGCATGCTGCGCCACACCACCGAGGCCATCGACTTCGCGGTCAGGGAAGGCCTCGAAGTCATGTACGTGACCGAGGACACGACCCGCGCCCACCCCGAGACGATCGACCGTCTCTACCGGGCGGCCATCGACCACGGCGCCGCGCGGGTGTGCGTGTGCGACACGGTCGGTCACGCGACCCCCCACGGAGTCCACCAGCTCGTGCGCCACGTGAAGAAGCTCGTCGCCGAGGCCGGGCGGCCCGAGGTCAAGATCGATTGGCACGGGCACAACGACCGCGGCTTGGGGCTGATCAACGCGCTCGCGGCCATCGAGGCGGGGGTGGACCAGGTCCACGGCTGCGCCCTGGGGATCGGCGAGCGGTGCGGGAACACGGCCATGGACCAGCTCCTGGTGAACATGTACCTCATGGGCTACCTCGACGAAGACCGCGACCTCACCCGGCTCCCCGAATACGTGCAGAAGGTGAGCGAATCTTGCCGCGTTCCCGTGCCCGTCAATTACCCGGTGGTGGGCAAGGACGCCTTCGAGACCGCCACGGGCGTCCACGCCGCGGCGGTGATCAAGGCCCTGCGTCGCGGCGACGCCTGGCTTGCGAACCGGGTCTACAGCGGCGTGCCGGCGGACATCTTCGGCCTCGAGCAGAAGATCACCATCGGTCCCATGAGCGGTCGCAGCAACGTGACCTACTGGTTGGAGAAGCGTGGCTTCGAGCCCACCGAGGAGCGCGTGGAGCGGATCTTCGAAGTCGCCAAATCCTCGCACCGGATCCTCACCGACGACGAGGTCCTCGCCCTTGCTCGCGAACCCGCCGACGCCCCGTCGGCTTAGCGGATCCTTGAAGAGCGCTCCATCCGCTCCGCGCTTCGTCCGTGACCGGGATGCTCCCGGGCGCCTTCGGGCCGAAGCGAGGGGGCGCGAGCCGTCGGCTCCCGCCCCCTTCGGCGCCTCCCGCGCCGCGGCTCCTTTCGGCTGCGGCGTGCTCCTCGGCGTCCTGGCCTTGGTCCTCGCGCCGGCCGGGAGCGCGGGCGCGCAGGAGCCGGGGCCGGTCCGCTACGACCTACGCCCCCGCTACCGACTGGGCGATCGGCAGGAGACCGAGGCGCGCCTCGCGCTCCTCTTGCACCTGCGCCTGCGCTTGGCCACGCAGAAGATCGACCGGACGAGCGAGCAAGAGACGGTCGTGTTCCGGCGCACGCGCGACGAAGTGATCTCCGTGGCCGAGGGGCACGTGGAGGCCGTGCGGCGCGCCTTCGTGAGCGCGTGGTCGGGCCTGCGGGAACCCGGCGCCCCGCGCCTCACCCGCAGCTTCGATCCGCTGCACCGCACGGTCGTCGTGGTGCGGGTCGACGACGACGGGCGGCCCCGGGCGCGCCTCGAGCGAGGCGAGGCGCCGCGCAGCGCCTTGCGTGGCGAACTGCTCACCGAGCGCTACGAAGCGGCCCTCCCGACCCGTCCGGTGGCCGTGGGCGAGGAGTGGTCCGTCGAGGGGGCGGCGTTCCGGCAGGTGTTGGGGCGCAGCTTGGGCGACGACGTAGAGGGCGCGTTGCACTGCAGTCTGCGCGAGGTGCGGGAAGAAGCCTTGTCCCCCGCGGAGGAGTCCGAGCGGTACGCGGTCGTCGCCCTGCGCTGCGAGGCGCGTGGACGGCGGGGGGAAGGCCCCGAGGCGGCGATTCTCAGCGCCGACCTCGAGGGCTCCCTCCGTTTTTCCCTCCGCCGGCACAAGATCGCCACCGTTTCTTTGCGGGGGACCGCTCGCCTCGAGCAGGTGCGCAGCGAAGGAGAGCACACCTTGGAACTCCGCGGCGAGGGGCCGCTCGAGATCAAGAAGCGGACGTGGTTCCCCCGCAAGCCCCGTCGCCCGCCAGCTGCGCGGGAGCACTGAGCGGAGGGGCTGCGCCACCGCGCCGTCCCGCTCGCTGGCGAACGGACGGGGAGCGAGGAGGCGGGTAGCCTGGAGTCGGGCATGGGGCAACTGCAGGACTTTTTGGATCGACTCGTGGACAGCGTGGGCGGCGCCTTCTCGCTCGAGGTGCCCCCGGGGCTCGACGAGCGGGAGGCGGTGGAGAAGGTCGTCTCCGAGACCGCGCTCGTGGCCGGCCTGGTCGGTTGCTTGCAGCCGCTGCCCGCTCTGGACCTGCTCCTGCTCGCCCCCTTGCACGGGAAAATGGTCCTTCAGATCGGGAGGGTCAAGGGGCACGAGGTGAGCCCCGAGCGGGCCGCGGACATGGTCAAGGAGATCGCCGCCGCCGCGGGAGTCACCCTCGCCGCCCAAGGCGTGATCTCGGCCATTGGGAAGATCAGCCCCTTCACGCGCGCGCTGCTGAGCTTCCCGATCACCTACGCGGCGACCTTCGCCCTCGGCCGGGTGGCCGAGTACTACTTCGATTGCCTGAACGAGGGGAGCGCGCCCTCGAGCGAAGCCATGAAGGACCTCTTCGCCGCTGAGTTCCAGGTGGGCAAGCGGCGGGGCGCGGCCTTCGACCGCGAGGAGATGCGGCGCCGCGCCGAAGAACTCCGCGAGCGCCTTGCGCGTCGGGACCCCACGCTGGTCACCCGGACGCGCCTCGACCCCAAGCCGCCCGCCGCGGCCGGCGTCTCGGAGCCGGCGCGGGCACGCGGTCCGCGCGAGAAGATCAAGATCACCCTCCGGCCGCGCGGGGCGGACGCGGCGCGCGAGGGGGCGGAACCGAGCGAGGAGGATCCACCCCCTCGCGCGGTCAAGACGATCGGTCCCGACGCGGGGCGTCCCGATCCGCCGGAGATTTCCTTCGCCCCCGCGCCCAAGACCGTGGGCGGCGGGGAGGAGGAACTCCCGTCCGCTCTTGCCGGCGCGCCGCAGCGCTCCGCGGGCGAAGCCGAGGGCCCCGGAGGAGCGGG
>RFHU01000226.1 GCA_003695705.1 Planctomycetota bacterium | reverse complement strand
GGGGTGGGGGGGATTGGGTACCGTGTTCCCCCTTCCGAGGTGAACACTCCCGCTGGGCGGAGGGCCTGCGGGCCGAGGGCGTGAACCCCGTCTGGGGAGACTTCGAGTTCTCCACGGAGCCGGGAGGGCTCCTCGACGTCGCACCCCGGACCGCCGCGGAAGTCGACGTCGAGACCTCCTGCCTGGAGCTTCCGGAGCCCTTCGCTGGCGACCTCGCTTGGCTCGCCCCCCCGCCACCACCGGGAGCCCACGGCGCGGCTTCGCGGCGGATCGCGGGCGGGCCCTCTCCGGCACGCCGGCGTCGCGGACCCGAGAGAGCCTCGTCCTGCAGATCTACGCCGCCGCGACCCTTGCGATTCGGAGCGACGGGGTCCTCCACGACCCCCAGGACGGAGAGGCCTTCGCCGGCGCGACCGCGCTCGTGGCGGCTCGCGTCCTGGTCCGCCTCCTGGGGACGCGCCCCCTCCGCGCGAGTCCGCGTGGCGCCGCCGGTGGCGCCGCTCGGGGGGGCGGCTCCGTCGGCCAACGCCCTCTTGCCCTCGCTTGGTGGGAGAGGATCGCGAGGTCGGTGGTTCCGGCGCTCCCCGCTCGCGGCGCGCGGACCGCGGCGGACCGGGCCACGGGCGCTTCCCGCGGAGGAGGCGCCCGGCGGGCGGTGGCAGCGCGCACCCCCCAGCCGAACGGCGCAGGAGAAGGCGAGGCGGCCCGGCGAAGGCCTCGGACCGAGCGGCGCGGGCGCGGCGGACTACTCGTCCCAGTCCTCTTCGTAGTCCTCGTCCTCTTCGTCTCCCCAGTCCTCTTCGCCCTCGGCGCCCTCTTCCTCCTCGGCGCCCTCGCCTCCCTCGGCCTCCTCTTCTCCCGAGGCGGCGGGCTTCTTGTTGAGGCGCTCGAGGTAGTAGCGGGGCCGGCGCAGGGTGCGGGCCGCCATGGAAGCCGGCAAGGTGGCGTCGATGGAGTCCTCGTAGCTGCGGAACACGTTGCGGGGGACCTCGCCCAGAATGCGCCCGATCTCCTTGCGGCCCGCCTCGTAGTAGGCCGAGTTGCGGACGATCTCCAGAGGAACGGCCAGGCGCCGGGCGCGGGCCTCCGCGTCCTCGAGCTTCACCTCGGGCGGCCGCTCCTCGTAGCCGGGATGGTAGGGCTCGGGATGTCCCACGCAGCCGGCCAGCGAGACCAGCCCCACCAGGGCGAGGAGAACACGAACAGGGGACATGGAAACCTCCGCTCCGAGAGCCGCGCGCCGGCCGGGAGCGATTCTACGGGAGGGGGGGCGTCGCCACCAAGCCCGCGCCGGAGCGTGGCGGCGCGGGCCTCAGCCTCCTCCGGGCGGGGAGGGCACGCCGCTCGCAGCCTCCTCCCCGCTGGGGCCGAGGGCGACCGGAAGGCCGACGATCATCTCGTAGACCGGGTTCGAGACGTCGATGAGCCCGCGCTGCTGGAGGTCGCGCTGGGCCTCGTCGAGGGCGAGCTCGACCTTGATCTTCACGGCCCGGGGCAGCGCGGCGGGGTCGTCCCACGCCTCCTGCCACTCGCCCTCGGCATCCAGATATTGGAGCTCGAGCTCGTGAAGGCGCCCGAAGAGCTCGGCGTAGGCCACTTCGCTGCGAATGGGATCGCCCTCGAGGGGGCTGGCCCGGCGGTAGAGGATCTTGACGCCGTTCTCTCCGTCGGCGAGGCGGTAGCCGACTTCGACGAACTTGGGCGTGCGACCGTCCTCGTCGACGTAGACGTCGGCGGTGGTCACGAAGTGCAGCTCGTCCCGTTTGCCCTCGAAGGCGAGGCCTCCCAGCGCGTAGGCGTAGACCCCCGCGAGGTCGCGCTGGAAGGTGTTCAGGATTCCGTAGCCCGCCTTTTCGGTGGCGAGCTGCTCGGTGGCGTTCTCGGTGGTGTTGATGACCGAGAGCAGCACACCGCCGATCATGGCCAGGACCGTGGCGGTGAGGGCCACGGCGAGCATGATCTCGAGGAGCGTGAAGCGCCTCCTCACGCGGCCTCCCCCCGCCGCGGCTCGACGCCCGCGGGCGCGTCGCCCTCGCCGTCTTCTTCGTCCTGCGCGCGGGCGCGGACGGCGCGGCGCCAGGCGTTGTAGGCCAGAGCCAGGGCCAAGAGGAGCTCCAGCCAGCGCCGCTCGCCCACCAAAAGGCCCTCGACGAACCACAGGCCCCCGGTGATCAGGGCGGCGGCCGCCACCACCCGCGGCCGCAGGACCCGCCCTTCTTCGCGGGGGCGGAAGCGCAGGCGGCGCCGGCGGCGCGGGGGGGTCACTGCGGGCCTTCCTCGGGAGGAAGCGCCGAGGCCAGGGCGATGCGGCCGCGCCCCTGCTCGCCCGCGTCGAGGGGGAAGGTGACCTCCAGGCGGACCACACGCACGCGCTCGGTGGGCGCACCGCCCGTGCCCACGCCCACGGCCAGCTCTTCGACGCTGCTCGTGTAGCGGATCTGCTCGTGGCCCTCGAAGCTCCCCGAATCCTCGGCGGGGCTCGCTCCGGCGAGGATCTCCTCCAGCTTGCCCCTCGCCAGCACGCTGGCCGCGCGGCGGTTGATGGAGTCGGACGCGGAGAGCACTGCGCCCGAGAGGGCCGCCTGCAAGCCAAGCAAGGCGCTGGCCACGATGGCCACCGCGAACACCAACTCGAGGAGGGAAAACCCGCGTTGCCGGCCGCTGCGCGCCGTCCCACGCGGAGCGCGGTCGACAGCCCTGCCGGGCGCGCTCATCGTCCGCCCTCCGGGTCGAGGGTGCGGACCTCGGGCTCCCGCTCGGCGAATTCGATGCTCCGGGTGAGCGGGTTGAACTTGACCCATACCTGCTCGCCGCCGCCCTCGCCTCGCTCGGCGTCGGACCGCAGCCCGAGGCCCACCACGTGCGCCCCTTCGTTGCCCACCGCCGAGAAGCGCACGACCACCTTCCCGCGGCGGTGGCTGCGCTCGCCCTCCTTCACGAGCACGAAGCGCACGTCGTCGGGCAAGGAGCGTTCGCCGAGGCCTTCGCGCTCCTCGTCGTCGGGCTCGGCCTCCTCCTCCGCGTCCGCGGGCGGAGGCGGCGGTGGGCCGTGCTCGATGTCGTCCTGGGGGTCCGCTCCGGCCATCCCCTCTCCAAGCGCCCCTTCGAGGTCGCCTGCGCCCGATTCCTCCGCGGCGTCCTCCCCCGCGTCCTCTTCGTCGGCGGGCGGAAGGAGAATCTGGTAGGTGCCGCGGTCGAGGTCGTAACGAATCGCGTAGACCTTGCGCTCGGTGACGCTCTGGCTCTGGGCAAGCTCGATGGTGCTCGCCACCTCGCGGGCACCGCCCCGGAGACGGAAGTGGGGGACCTGGTTGTCGATGTTGGGCACCACCGCCAAGAGGAGCACGGCGATGATGGCCATCACCGCCATGATCTCCATCAGGGTGAAGCCCGAACGTCGCATGCTCTCGCCTGTCCGGCGGGGGGTCGCGCCACCCCGCCGCACCGTCAGTTGTCTTCCATGTCGTCGATGGTCTTCGAGGACAGGTCCGCAGCGGCTTCTACGCCGCCCGGCGCGCCGTCGGCGCCGTAGCTGATGATCTCGAAGTCGCCCGAGCGTCCCGAGCCGGGACGGTATTCGTAGACGTTGCCCCAGGGGTCCCTGGGGGGGAACTTCTTCAGGTAGGGACCGCGCCACTTGCTCGCGTTGCGCGACGGGGCCTGGTTGAGTTCCTCGAGGGAGTTGGGGTAGTAGCCCATGTTGAGGCGGAACAGGTCGAGGGCGTCGCTGATCCGCTTCATGTCGGCCTTGACGCGCGTGCGATCGGCCTCGTCCTTCTGCCCGATGACGCTCACGGTGACGATGGTGGCCAGCATGCCGATGATGGCGATGACGACCATGAGCTCGACGAGCGAGAAGGCCGCGCGGCGTGGCTTGTTCTTCATTGGGGAGAACCTCTCTAGAATTTGAAGCCCTGCACCAGCGGCAGGATGATGGACAACACGATGAAGCCGACGACGCCGGACATGGCCACGATGATCAGGGGCTCGATCATCGAGGTCACCCGCTGGCTCGCCTGGTCGACTTCCTCGTCGTAGGACTCGGCAATGCGCTCGAGGAGCTCCTCGAGTTGGCCGGACTCCTCTCCGATGGCGATCATGTCGCCGACCACGGGAGGAAAGATCCGCGAGCGTTTGAGGGGGGTGGAGATGTCGGTGCCCTCGAGGATGCGCTCGCGCGTCTCGCGCAGCACCTTGCCGAGGAGTTTGTTGTCCACCACGTGGGCGAGGATCTTCAGGCACTCGGTCGCCTGCACACCGGAGCGGAGGAGGGTGGCGAAGGTGTGCGCGAAGCGGGCGATGCTCTGCTTGCGGAACAGGTCGCCCAGGACGGGGATCTTCAGCTTCCAGGTGTCCCGGGCCATGGCGCCGGCCTCGGTCGAGGTGACCGCCTTGTAGAGCAAGAACAGCGTGGCGAGCACGAGCAGGCCCAGCCACCAGTAGCCGAGGAAGACGTCTTGAATGCGGATCAAAACGACGGTCGGCAAGGGCAAGGCGGCCTTCCCCGATTGCTTGACCACCACCGCCACGATCTTGGGAACGACGAAGGCGAGCAGGAAGCAAACCACACCGAAGCCCATGACGGCCATGATGGCCGGGTAGGCGAGGGCGGTGGTCAGGCGCCCCTTCATGCGCGCCTGCGCCTGCATGAAGTCGGCCAGGCGGGAGAGCACCGAGTCGAGGGCGCCGGAGGCTTCCCCGGCACGGACCATGTTCACGTAGAGCGGATCGAAGAGCTCGGGGTGCTGGGCCAGGCTGTCGTTGAAGCTCACCCCGCTGCGGATGTCCTCGCGGATCTGCCGCAGGACGGTGCCCAGGTACTTGTCCTCGACCTGCTGAATGACCGAGTTGATGGCGTCGACGAGGTTGATGCCGGCCTTGAGGAGGGTGGCGAGGAGGCGCGTGACCGAGACGAGTTCGGCCCGCGCGCGCCCGACGAAGAGGCGGCGCAAGTCGAAGGCGCCTCCCCGCACCGCGGCCGCGTAGACGTCCTCCTCCTCGCCCTTGCCCTTGCGCTTGCCTCCGCCCTTGCGCACGGCGGTGATGTCCGTGACGAAGAGCGAGCGCGAGCGCAGCTTCTCGCGGGCCTCCTTGGGGGTGCTCGCGTCGACGATCCCCCGCTTGGGTTCGCCCGTGCTGGTGAGCGCGTTGTACTCGTAGACGGGCATCGCCTCACACCATGTCGAGCTGGGTCACGCGGAGGACCTCCTCCACGGTGGAGACGCCTTCGATGACCTTGCGGGCGCCGTCGGCACGCAGGGTCTTCATGCCGCCCTCGATGGCCACCTCGCGAATTACGCTCGCGCCCGCGCGTGCGATGATCCGCTCGCGGACGGCCTCGTTGACGGTGAGGATCTCGTAGATGGCGGTCCGCCCCACGTAGCCCGTCTCGATGCAGCGCTCGCAGCCCATGCCCAGATAGACGAGGCCGTTGGGGACCGCGTCGCGCGTGAGCCCAATCTCTTGCAGTTCCTCCTGGGTCGGCTCGTACTCGCTCTTGCACTCCGCACAGATCACGCGCACCAGGCGCTGCGCGATGGCCGCGATGACCGAGGAGGCGACCAGGTAGGGCTCGATGCCGATGTCGAGGAGACGGGTGACCGAGCTGGGAGCGTCGTTGGTGTGCAGGGTGGAGAACACGAGGTGGCCGGTGAGGGCCGCCTGGATGGCGATGCGCGCGGTCTCCTGGTCGCGAATCTCACCGACCATCATCACGTCGGGGTCCTGACGGAGCAGGGCGCGCAGGCCCTTGTCGAAGGTGAGGCCCTTCTTCTCGGAGACCTGGATCTGCGAGATCCCATCGAGGTGGTATTCGATGGGGTCTTCGATGGTGATGACGTTGATGGTGTCCGAGTTGATCTTGGAGAGCCCGGCGTAGAGGGTGGTCGTCTTGCCCGAGCCGGTGGGTCCGGTGACGAGGATGATCCCGTGCTGGTACTGGATCAGCCGGGAGACCTTGCGGTAGTCGTCCTTGGAAAGGCCGATCTCCTCGAGGTTGTAGGTCTTGCTGCTCTTGTCGAGGAGACGGAGCACGATCCGCTCCCCGTAGGCGGTGGGGACGGAGTTGAAGCGGATGTCCACTTCGACGTCGCCGATGCGGCAGCTCGCCCGCCCGTCCTGCGGCAGGCGCCGCTCGGCGATGTCCATCTTCGACATGACCTTGAGGCGAGTAATGACCGCGTCCTGGTACTGGCGGGGGATCTCGTCCTTGTTGTAGAGGATGCCGTCGATGCGGTAGCGGACCTGCAGTCGCTCCTCGAGCGGCTGGAAGTGGATGTCCGAGCTGCGCATTCGGTAGCCGTCGAAGATGATCTTGTTGACCAGGCGGATGATCGGGCCCTTGTCCTGGTCGTCGAGCAGGTTTTCGGCGTCCTCCTGGTCCTCCTCGAAGGTGATCAGCTCTTCGTCGACGGCGCCTTCGAGGGCATTGATGGCGTCGCCAAGATTCTCGCCACGACCGGCGTAGGCCCGGTTGAGGAGGGCCGTGATCTCGGAGCGGCCCGAGAGGACGGGGCGGGTCTCCGCCTCGAGGAGGGCGGCGATCTCGTCCATGGAGTGGTAGTTGAAGGGCTCGCAGGTGGCGATCTTGTAGACGCCCTCGGCGTCCTTGCCCACGCACACCAGGTTGTGCTTGCGGGCCACCGAGAGGGGCACTCGCTCGACGAACTCGGGGGGGACCTTCGCTCGCCCCAGGTTCCGTTCGTAGGGCCAGAGGGTCTTGCGGTGGACGACGGTCAGGAAGCGTTCTTCGGTAACCCACCCCTTGTCGCGGATGATGCGGTCGAAGCCCTGGCCGGTCTCTTCTTCGAGGGCCAGGGCTTGTTCGACTTGCTGCTCGCTGAGGGCGCCCTCGCGGACGAGCGCTTTCAGGATGCGGCGGCGCATGGGTCAGGTTCCTGCCCGCATGATAGCGCCGCGCCGCAGCCTGGCCCGCACGCGTTCAGCGACCTTCGCCCGCGCCCAGCGGGCTCAGTTCGCCCAGGAAGGGGTTGCCGCTCCCCGTGCCGAAGATGTCGAAGGCCTCGTCCTGCAGGGTGTAGCCCGCGCCCTTGAGCAGGCGGCTGGGCACCACCGGCGGGAGCCACTCGTCGCGCTCGGCCAGGATGTGCGCCCGCCCACGCATGTGCTGGCCGAAGCGCTTCTCGCTGCCGAAGTCCTCGTCGGCGAAGATGGTCGGTCGGACGAAGATGTAGATCTTGGTCTTGGTCTTGCTCCGCGACCAGTCCTTGAACAGGTGGCCGACGATGGGCAGGTCCCCGAGAAAGGGGATCTTGCTCTCGGTGTATCCTTCGTTCTCCGACTCGAGCCCGCCGAAGACCACGTAGTGCCCGTTGGGGACGGTGACCTCGCCCTCGTAGGAGCGGCTGTTCGAGGGCGGCGGGAGGCCGCCCACCGGGCTGCCCGAGAAGGCTTCGAGCTGCAGGTTGAGCTTGAGGGTCAGGTTCTCGTTGGAGTTGACCTGCGGCTCGATGGTCAGGGTGGTGTTGGCGTCGGCGAACTGCACGTTCTGCTGGCTGGCCACGTTGTTGACCGTGGTGGTGAGGAAGGGAACCCGGTCGTTGATGGTGAAGGTCGCCGGCGTGTTGTCGTTGGTAAGCGCAAAAGGGCGGGTGACCAGCTTGCTCTCCTGGTAGTTGGCGATGGCCGACATGATGATGGGGAGCTTGTCGAAGGAGTCGCGGGTCAGCACCGCGGTCAGCCCCGAGCTGAGGTTCGGCAGGCGGGTAAGGCGGCTGGGGTTGTTGGGGTCGTCGACGTCGATGGTCGAGATGCCGAAGTTGGTGGCCGCCGCGGGGCGGGTCGAGTCCTCGTGGGCGTTGGTGAGCCCGGCGAGCTCGAAGGTGATCTGCATGTTGTCCTGAGGGGTGGAGATCTCCCACACCTCGGCCTCGATCATGACCCGGCGCCGTTTCTTGTCGAGCTCGGCGAGCACCTGAAGGATCTCGCGGTAGGCGCGGTCCTCGGCCTGGATGAGGATGCTGTTCGTCTGTTCGTCGGCAACGATGCGCGTGTCCACCTCGCCCACGCCGCTGGCCTCCGAGAGCGTGGTAGCGGTGGGACGCGGGCGGGGCGCCGCCGGCTGCCCCGGCCCACCGCCTCCGGGCGCGCCGCCGCTCGGCGGGCGCGGGGCGGCCTGGCCGGTGAACAGCTCCTGCAGCTTGGCGGCGAGGTCGGCGGCGTCGGCGTTCTTGCAGCGGTAGACGTGGAACTTGCCCGAGGGGGCGTCCACGCGAACGTCGAGGGCGTTGATGACGTCCTCGATGAGGGGGATGTCGATGGGAAAGGCGGCCACGATGAGCTGGTTCGTCCGCTGGTCGGCGATGACTTGGGTGCCCGCCTGCCCGGCGCCGCCCGGTCGGGGCACCGGCACCGGCTGGGCGCCGGACGGCGCCCCGGCGCTCGTCCCGCCGAGAGTCTGCAGAACGCTGGTGAGGATGGTCGCGAGGTCCTGGACCGGAGCGAAGTTGACCGGGTAGATCTTCATTTCCTTGCGCGGCCCGGCGACGTCGAGGGCCTCGATGACCCGCCGGTAGTAGCGCACCTTGCTGGCGAGGTCGACGATGATGAGGACCTCGGGACCCTGCACGTAGAGGATGTTCCCGACTCGGTTCGTGTCGCGGGTGAGCAGGCCGCGCACGGTGGCGAAGATCTGCTGCCCGGCGCCGTTCTTGATCTGGAAGACGGCCGTGACCAGTTCCTCGTGGTCGGGCAGGTTCTCGCCCTTCACGTAGCGCCAGGGGGGGCCTTCCTTCTGGGCTAGGTTCCGGCGGTGGTGCGCGCGGATCACCCAGGGGCCGTTGGGGGTGGGCTGGTCTTCGACGACTACGATGTCGTGGAAGTCGAGGATCGCCTTCATCGTGCCCCAGGTCATGGGCGCGTTCGTGTTCGTGAGGAAGCGGATCTGGATGGGTTGGATCTGCGGGTCGGTCACCACGAGCGCGTCGAAGTGCTTCGCCCAGGCCGCGAGGACCTCCGTGGCCGCGATGTCCTGGCCGGTGGCGACTTCCATGACCATGGAGGCGTCGTCGCGCGGCTTTTCCTGCGCCCGAGCCGGGGGCGCCGCGCACAGGCAGAGGACCGTGAGCGCCGTCGGGAGCAGAGCGCGCGCTGCCTTCATAGATGCCTCGATCGCAAAGGGTTAGTGCGAAGGGGCCGGATTCTACCGGGGGCCCCTCCGGCCCACAACCAGAACGCGCGCCCGGGCCAGGGGGTTCAGCGGGAAGGGCGACGCGCCGCCGGAGCGAGGGGGGTGGGGGACTGCTACCCTGAAGACCGTGTCCCGCCGCGCTCCTCGTCCCACCGTCGGCTCCTTGCGCCCCGGCTTGCCGCTGGGGACCGAGGGCTGCAGGCCGGCGAAGGGCCTCAGCGTGGGGTCCCTGCGCCCCCTGGAGGGCGCGCCGCTCGAACGCCCCTGCGCCTTGCCTCCCCTGCCGCCGTCCAAGCGGGGCCGGGGGTGCTGCCGCAAGGGGTGCGCAGGCTGCCCCTGGGCGGAGGCCCGGCGGCGCGCCGCCCCGACCGCGGCGTGCTGACCCCGGCCCAGGCCCCGGCACGAGATTTTCTTGCATGAGCGTGGACGAAGGCGATCCGGGTGCTATGCTCCCGCCTTTGCTCCCCCAGGCTCTCCGTGGAGGTCAGCGTGGATCTGCAGCGTTGGGACCGCGCCAAGGAATTCGTCGGCAACACCTTCGAGCTGACCACCTTGCTCCAAAAGCGCTGCCGCGAGCTCGTCAAGGGCCGCCAGCGCAAGCTCGTGGACCTCGAGTCGCGCAACCCCATCCAGATCGCCCTCGAGGAGGTCCTCAAGGGCAAGATCCACCTCGCGCCGCCGCCGCCCGCCGAGGTCATCGAGGCGCCGGCCGACGAGCGGACCGTGTCCAAGAGCGGCGAGGAGACCTCCATCGAGGTCAAGATCGACTGAGGCCGGGCCTCTCCGCTCCTTGACCCCGGCGCTCCGCGGAACCACCGTCGAGGGTCCATGAGCAAGCCGCTGGAGACCGCCTCGCCGCTCAACCTCAAGGACCTCGACCGCGAGGGCCTGCGGACAGCCTTCGTCGCCCGAGGCCTGCCCGCCTATCGGGGCGACCAGGTGTTCCGCTGGGTGTGGCGCCGCGGTGCGGTCGAGGTCGCCGCAATGACCGACCTCCCCGCAGCTCTGCGGGAGGACCTCGAGCGCAGCGCCCGTCTGCCGCGCCTCGAACCCCACGCGACGCGCGCGTCCCCCGACGGGACCACCAAGCTCCTCGTCCGCCTCGACGACGGGCGCGACGTCGAGGCGGTGCTCATCCCCGACGGGGAGCGGCGCACCTTGTGCGTCTCGACCCAGGTCGGCTGCGCCATGGGCTGCGCGTTCTGCCGTACGGCCACCATGGGCCTGTTGCGGGACCTTCGCCCCTGGGAGATCTGCGAACAAGTGCTCGTGGCCGAGCGGATCCTGCGCGCGCGCGGCGAGCGCCGGGTCCTCCAACTCCGTGGGCGGGGGGCGGCGGGCAAGGTCGAGCGCCGGTTGACGAACCTCGTCTTCATGGGCATGGGCGAGCCCCTCCACAACCTCGAGGGCACGGTCACCGCTTGCCGCGTGCTCACCGACCCGCAGGGACTCGCCTTCCCTCCCCGGCGGATCACCGTGTCGACGGTGGGCCTCGCCGACCGCATCGAACCCTTTCTGGCGCGCACGGGGGTGAACTTGGCCATCTCCCTCAACGCCCCCGACGACGCGGTGCGCGAACGCTTGATGCCGGTGAACAAGAAGTACGACGTGGACGCGCTGCTGGCGGTGATCGCCCGCCTGCCGCTGCGCCGCCGCCAGCGGGTCACCTTCGAATACGTACTGCTGGCGGGGGTCAACGACCACGAGGCCGACGCCGAGCGCCTCGCGCGCCGCCTGCGGGGCGTGTCCGAGCGGGTCAAGATCAACCTGATTCCCTTCAACCCGCACGAAGGCGCCGACTTCGAGCGCCCGGCTCCCCAGCGCGTGGAGCGCTTCCGCGCGCGCCTACTCTCGGGCGGCGTGGAAAAGGTCCACGTCCGCCGCCCGCGCGGCGAGCAGATCCTGGCGGCCTGCGGGCAGCTCGCGGCCCGCGAGGGGGGCGTGGGGTGAGCGGCCCTGCCGTGCGCGAGCTCTTCGCCCGCATGGCGGGAGAGCGGCCGGCGGCGCTCGCCTGGGCGGAGCCCTACGGAGACGACCTGGGCCGGGCCTGGGTCGAGTGCGCGCGCGGCGACTGGCTCTTGTGGCTTGCCGGGATCCTCGAGGTCGACCGCAGGCTGGTCGTCTTGGCGGCCGTGGACTGCGCCGTGTTCTCCCTCTCCCTGCTCCCGGAGGGGCACGTGGAGACCCTGCGGCCCTTGGTGGAGCTCGCCCAGGCCTGGGCCAAGGGCGAAGCCGATGCCGAGTCCTGCGCGGCGGCCGCCAAGGACGTCCTCTCGATCTACCGCGACCCGCCCCCCGCGCCGCGCGGGGACGAAGGGCCCATGACCGGCTACGCGACCGCGGCGGTCTCCGCGGCGGTGATGGTGCCCATCTACGAGTCGCCGGTGGGCATCGCCAGCGGCGCGGCGGCGGCCGCGCTCGCCGCCGCTCGGGTGGCGACGCCCAACGACGAAGGCGCCATCGATGCGGCGCACGCCCGCTGCGCCGAACTCGTGCGCACGCGCATCCCCTTCGAGCGCCTGGTCGAGTCGCCGGGCTTCAGGCGTTTCGCCGCGCGCGCCTCGCGCTCCCACGCGCGGGGCGAGGTCGCCGGCGGCGCATGAGCTCGAGGAAAGTCCGCGCGGCGGGCGCGGGCGAGCGACCCTGGGGGTAGATCAGGGCCAATCGGCGCTTCAGGGCGCCCTCCCGGCAGGCGAGGGTGTGCTGTCGCGGACCCACGGCGAAGCGGCTCACGAAGCCCGCCCCGATGCCCTGGGCGACCATCTGCTTGATGGACTCGATGGAGCGCAGCTCCATGACCGTCTCCGTGTGCAGGCCCGCCGCCGCCAGGCGGCGGTCGATGAGGGCGCGCACGGCGGTCCCCGCCTCGAAAAGCACGAGCGCCTCCCCTTCCAGGTCGGCCCAGCGGAAGGTCTTGCGCCGACGGAGACGGTGGTCGGGGGGAACGATGAGCAGCAGCTCGTCCTCCACCCAGGGCTCGACCGCCAGGCGTCCGGGGCCCGGCCGCTGGCGAATGGGCTCGGTGACCACCCCGAGGTCGAGCTCCCCGGCGGCCACCGCGTCGGCGACGCTCTGGCTGCCTTGCTCGCGCACGAAGATGCGAATGGCGGGGTGCAGCTCGTGGAAGCGACCCAGGAGCGGCGGCAACAGGTAGGTGGTCGCCGTGGCGCCCCCTCCGATGGAGAGCGATCCCCGCTCGAGACCCGCCAGGGAGAGGAGCGCCGTCCGCCCGTCCTCGAGGGCGCGCAGAGCCCGTTCGGCATGCTCGCGAAAGACGGAGCCCGCGGGGGTGAGCAGCATGCCGCGGGGGGTGCGGTCGAAGAGCATCTGCCCCAGCTCCGCTTCGAGCCGCGCGAGTTGCCCGCTGATGGCGGGCTGGGTGAGCCCGAGGCGTTCCGCGGCGCGCGTCATGTTCCCCTCGCGCGCGACCTCGAGGAAGGATCGCAGCGGCCCCAGCTCCATAGAACTAGGTTATCACACATATAGCTGAAATCGATTTGCGTTATGACGGAGCGGCCCTAGACTGAGCCTCGTCTCGAGGGAGCGCGCTCCGCGCCCCTCGCCAACCGAGGAGGAAGCATGGCCAATCCCTTCGATCCGACCGCCCGCAGCACCCTGGAGACCCGCGGGGGAACCGTCTCCATCTACCGCCTGGGCGCTCTCGAGGAGGCGGGCATCGGCCACGTTCCCCGTTTGCCCTGCTCCATCAAGGTCCTGCTCGAGGCCGTGCTGCGCAACTGCGACGGGCAGGTCGTCACCCGGGAGCACGTCGAGGCCCTGGCCGGCTACCGGGCGAAGGAGGTGGGCGAGCAGGAGATCCCCTTCAATCCCGGCCGCGTCGTGCTGCAGGACTTCACGGGCGTGCCCGCGGTGGTCGACTTCGCGGCGCTGCGCGCGGCCATGCACCGCATGGGCGGCCAAGTGTCGCGCGTCAACCCGCTCATTCGCGCGGACCTGGTCATCGACCACTCGGTGCAGGTCGACGCCTACGGGAGCTCCGACGCCCTCGCCAAGAACACCGCCAAGGAATTCGAGCGCAACCGCGAGCGCTACACCTTCCTCAAGTGGGGGCAGCAGGCCTTCGACAACTTCTCGGTGATCCCTCCCGAGACGGGGATCATTCACCAGGTCAACCTGGAGTTCCTCGCCGGCTGCGTGCTCACCCGCGCTGGGGTGGCCTTCCCCGACTCGCTGGTGGGGACCGACTCCCACACCACCATGATCAACGGCCTGGGCGTCCTGGGCTGGGGCGTCGGCGGCATCGAAGCCGAGGCCTGCATGCTCGGGCAGCCCATCTACATGCTCGTCCCCGAGGTGGTCGGCTTCCGCCTCGAGGGGAGCCTCGGCGAGGGGGTGACGGCCACCGACGCGGTGCTGAAGATCACCCAGGAGCTGCGCAGCTACGGTGTGGTGGGCAAGTTCGTCGAATTCCACGGCCCGGGGCTGGACTCCCTCAGCCTCGCCGACCGGGCGACCATCGCCAACATGGCGCCCGAGTACGGCGCCACCATGGGCTTCTTCCCGGTGGACCAGAAGACGGTGGACTACCTGCGCCTCACCGGCCGCAGCGAGGAGCAGATCGAGCTCGTCGAACGCTACACCAAGCTGCAGGGCCTCTGGCGCGACGACTCTCTGCCCATCGAGTACAGCGACGTCCTCCGCTTCGACCTCGGTTCGGTACGCCCGGCCCTCGCGGGGCCCAAGCGCCCGCAGGACCGCATCGAGCTGACCGACATGAAGCCCAGCTTCCGCGCGCTCCTTTCCGATGGGCACGGGCGGAGCGAACCGGCCGGTCCGATCGCCGTCGAGGGCAAGGGCGAGCTGCGCGACGGCGCGGTGGTCATCGCAGCCATCACCTCGTGCACCAACACCAGCAACCCCGGCGTAATGCTCGCGGCCGGACTGGTAGCCAAGAAGGCCCACGAGCGGGGCCTCCGGGCCAAGCCGTGGGTCAAGACCTCCCTGGCGCCGGGGTCGAGGGTGGTGAGCGAATACCTCGACAAGGCCGGCCTCACCGAGCACCTCGAGGCGATCGGCTTCTACACGGTGGGCTACGGATGCACCACCTGCATCGGCAACTCGGGGCCCCTCGACGAGGACATCGTCGCGGCCATCCGCGAGGGCCAGCTCGTGGTGACCTCCGTGCTCTCGGGCAACCGGAATTTCGAAGGCCGCGTCAGCCCCCACACCCGGGGGAACTACCTGGCTTCGCCGCCTCTGGTCGTGGCCTACGCCCTCGCCGGGACGGTGGACCTCGACCTCGAGCGTGAGCCCCTTGCCGTCGACGCCGAGGGGCGCGAGGTCTACCTGCGCGACCTGTGGCCAACGAACGCCGAAGTCAACGCGGCCCTCGAGGGCGCCCTCGACCGGGAGCAGTTCCTTGCCAAGTACGCCGACCCCTACGCGGGCGGCGCCGAGTGGCAGGCCCTCGAGGCGCCCGGTGGCGAGCTCTACGCCTGGAGCGAAGACTCGACCTACGTGCAGGAGCCGCCCTTCTTCGTGGGCATGTCCCCCGAGCCCGACCCCATCCGACCCATCGAGGGCGCTCGCGTGCTCGTCAAGTGCGGCGACTCCATCACCACCGACCACATCAGCCCCGCGGGCCCCATCGCCCCCGACAGCGTGGCCGGCCGCTACCTGCGCTCTCTGGGCGTCGCCCCCGAGGACTTCAACAGCTTCGGTTCTCGCCGCGGCAACGACCGGGTCATGGTCCGGGGCACCTTCGCCAACATCCGCCTGCGAAACCAACTCGCCCCCGGCACCGAGGGCGGCTTCACCACCTACCTCGGCCCGGCCGAGGACCCCGAAGGCGGAATCGAGGGGCTTCCCTACACGAGCGAGGCCTCGCCGCGGCCGGGCGAGGTGTGCAGCATCTACGACGCCTCGGTGAAGTACCAAAAGCACGGCATCCCGCTCGTCGTCCTCGCCGGCAAGGACTACGGCATGGGCTCGAGCCGGGATTGGGCCGCCAAGGGAACCTACCTGCTCGGCGTGCGCGCGGTCATTGCCGAGAGCTTCGAGCGCATCCACCGCAGCAACTTGGTGGGAATGGGCGTCCTCCCGCTCGAGTTCGCGCCCGGCGAGAATGCCGAGAGCCTGGGTCTCACCGGCAAGGAAGTCTTCCAGATTCCCATCGGCGACGACCTCGAGCCGCTCAGCGAACTCACCGTGCGCGCCGACGAGAAGAGCTTCCGCGTTCGCGTCCGCATCGACACCCCGGTCGAGGTCGACTACTTCCGCAACGGCGGCATCCTGCACACCGTGCTCCGTCGCCTCGCCAAGGCCTGACCGGCGCGCGCAAGGAACCATCGCCGGATCCGTCCTCGCCTCCGACTCGAGCCGTCGGCACAGGGCAAGCGACCGAAACATGGCAAGGTCGCGGCCCTGGTTGGCGGAGCGAGGCTCCCCGAGAGTCGACCCCTCCACTCGGGGTGAGGCCCGCCGCGCGGAGGGGGCGCAGGAGCCGCTTCCCCGACTGGTTCCGGGCGCGATGGCGGTCGCCCGCCCGGCGGGTTCGCGCGGGATACGAGGAGGCGTTCCCTGCGGAGCGGCGGGGGAGGCCCTGCGATCGCCGAGCGCGGGCCGCGGCCTGGCCGAAGGCTCAGCGCTTGCGCTTCTTGGTGGTGATCCGGCAGTTGACCTTGGCGGCCTTGAATTTCGCTTCGGCGGCCTCGACTTCGTCCTTGGTGGCGCCCTTGAGTACGGGCACCACGGGGGAACGGCACATGTCGCGGGCTTCGCTCTCGGGGACTCCCTTGACCTCCATGATGATCTTGATCGCCGCTTCCTTCTTCGACTTCAGACCAAGGCCCGAAATGACCAGGCCGTAGCTGGCGGCGCCGCCTCCCTTCGAGCGGCGGGGCGTCCGGACCGGCGCCGAGTTCGCGGAAGGGGCTGCGCTCTCGGGTGACCTGGCGGCGGACGCGGGCGAGGAGAGGTTGGGCGCGGGCGCCTCTTCGGACAGCCAGAGGCCCCCGGGCGTGACGGCGGCCCCCGGGGGGGGAGCGAAAGGATCCACTCCGGCCGGAGCGCCCGGAGCCGGAGCGAAGGGGTCTGCGCCGGCCGGAGCGCCTGGAGCCGGAGCGAAGGGGTCGGCGCCGACCGGAGCGCCCGGGGCCCCTGCGAAGGGATCCGCGCCGCCGGGAGCGCCCGGAGCCGCTGCGAAGGGATCCGCGCCGCCCGGCGCGCCCGGGGCCCCTGCGAAGGGATCCGCGCCGCCCGGCGCGCCCGGGGCCCCTGCGAAGGG
>RFHU01000225.1 GCA_003695705.1 Planctomycetota bacterium | reverse complement strand
GACGACGACGACGACGACGACGACGACGACGACGACGAGGGCGACCACGACCTGGACCGCTGAGCTCCGACTTCCCCGGACCCTCGCGCCGACCGCCTCGAGAGGCCTTCGCCTCCCTCGCCCGGCGCGGGGGCTTCGCCCCGGATCCTCGCGGCCGCGCGGGGAGGTCCAGACCGCCCCGTTCCTCCGCCCGGAGCCGAAGACCACGCGTTCCCCCCGCGCCCGGCGAGCGCACGGGAAGCAGGCAAACGCCGGGCGGGCCGCCGCGCGCGCCCGCGCCCGGCGAGCGCACGGGCAGCAGGCGAAGGCCGGGCGGGCCGCCGTGCCCGCCCGCGGCCGTCCGCGCCGCGAGCGTTGGGAGACCTAGCTCGTGGCCGCGCCTCGCTGGCTCCTCCCCGCGACCGCCCTTTGCGCAGGCGTCTTCCTCGCCGCGGCGGGGGTCCGCCTCTGGGGGAGCGCTCCGCCCCCCCGAGGGATGCGCGCCTCCGACCCCCAGCGCACGGCCCGCCTCGAAGCGCGGGTCAAGGAACTCGAAGAGCGCCTCGCTCTGTTCGAGCGCCGCCTCGGCGAGCAAGCCGAGTTGCTCTCCGCGCTGAAGGCCTCCCTCGACCCGCCGGAGCGAACGGACCGTCGTTCGCCCGAGGCGGACGCCCCTCCCGCCTCGGCAGGCGGAGCCCGCGGCGCGACGCCGGGCACCCCTCGCTGACCGGCGGGGGGGCGCGACGGCGCTCCCCCCACCTGCCGCGGAGATCCGTCCGGCGCTTGGTCCTTGGCGCTTGCGCCGCGCGCTCCGGGGGCGGAAACCGACCCCCGACCTGCGGCCGACGCGCCGCTCCTCGAGACCAACGTATTGCCGCACAGGGACTTGTGTCTTTGCTGCCCTTCGCGGGGCGCTGTCGGAGGCCCCTGCAGAATGTAGGGTCAGTGGAAGGATGACCCCTGCATGCTGTGGGCAATGCGAGGAGAAGCGAGCGCAACTCATTCCAGCAAATGGGTTACGACTGCCCCTCCGCCTGTGGAGAGAAAAATCACGAAGACCCCCAAGGTCCTGTATGAATTTTCCGAGATACCACTAGACATAGCGTATCTTGGAGTTAGTCATGCCCCGTGAGAGCGACCTGGCCGGAGCCTTGCGCGGCGCCCTGCGCCCGCTGAGCCTCAAGCAGCTCAAGAAGCACAAGATCCAACAGGTGCAGGTGGTCGAGCGCTCTCGACTCCTCGAGGCCCTGCGCAGCCTCGAAGGTGACCGCGAGCGCGACGGCACGATGCAGCGGCGCCTCGAGCGGCTGGTCAAGGAAGTCGAGAAGCTCGGCCAAGAGAAGAAAGAACTCGAACACGCCAAGGGCCTCGCCGAGGCCGAGCGCAACCGACTGCAGGCCGAACTCGACGCCATCGCGAGCGAACTCGGGCGCAGCTCGGGCAAGAAGGCGCGTCCCGACGACGTGCGCGACCTCCTCGAGATCAACCGCCGCCTGCGCGAAGAGACCAAGAAGTCGCGCAAGACCCTCGAGACCCTCCAGACCCAAGCCCAGCAGCGCCTCGACGAGGCCCTCACCCGCAGCCAGTCGCTGCAGGAGACCCTCGAACGCACCGCCGCCGAGTCCCGCGCGCTCAAGGCCGAGCGCGATGCCCTCGCCGAGGAGCGCGACGCCATCGCCAAGGAGCGCGACGAGCTCCGCGCCCTGAAGGACCGCTTCGACCGAGACATCGAGCAGTTCAAGCGCGAGCGCGACCGCTTCCGCGAGGAGCGAGACCGCTTCCGCGAAGAGCGGGATCGCTTCCGCGCCGAGCGGGACGAAGTCCGCCGCGAGCGGGACACCTTCTTGCAGGAGAACGCCAAGGTCGGGCTCGAGCGCGACGCCCTGCGCGAGAAGCTCGACGAACTCGCCGAGGCCCGCCGCGTCATCGCGCGGCAAGAGGACGCCATCGACGCGCTCAACGAGCGAAACCTCGACCTCGAGGGCAAGCTCGAAGAGCTCAAGGCCGAACTCGAAGACACCGAGGCCCAGCTCGGCCTCGCCCTCGCCGAGCTCGAAGAGGCCAAGCAAAAGGCCTCGACCCCCCACCGCAGCGCGACGCCCCGCAGCGCGACCCCGGCGCCCGCGCAGCGCAGCCCCAGCCCGCAGCGCACCCCTGGCGCCCTGCGCGGCTTCGAGTTCGGGTTCGGCGGCGGCGGGCGGAGCCGGTAGCAGGCCGTGACCGCCCTCACCGGGTTCCTCCGCGAGAACAAGGCCGGCGAAGGACGCGCCATGCGGCCGGCCCTCGAGGTCATTGCCCGGCTCTCCAGCGAGCGGAGCCGGCTGCGCGAGGAGCTCACGGCCCTCCGCGAGGAACTCCGCGCGGCCCCCCGCCCCGAGGTCCTCGCGCGCCTGCGCGCCGAGCGGGACGCCCTGCGGGCCGAACGGGACGCCCTGCGGGCCGAACGGGACGCCCTGCGCGCCGAGCGGGACGCCCTGCGCGCCGCGCGGACGGAGGCGCCGACGGACGCCGAAGACCTCGCTTCGGTGGTGCGCCGCCTCGAGCGCGCGGTCGCCCGCCTCGAACACGGCGGAGACCGAGGAGGGAGCGTCCCGCGCAGGGCGCCGAGCGGAGGAGCACCGCGAACGGCTTCCCGCGGTGGCGGGCTCCTCGCCGGCCTCGTGCGCGAGAACCAGGCCCTGCGCGGCACCCAGGCCGCCCGGCGGGACACCGCCCCGACGCCGCCCGCGCCCCGCCCTCGCGGTGGCGGGCTCCTCGCCGGCCTCGTGCGCGAGAACCAGGCCCTGCGCAGCACCCAGGCCGCCCGGCGAGACGCCCCCCAGGCGTCCCCCGGCGACTCCGACATCCGGTCCGGCGGGGGCGTCCTGCAGGGCCTCGTCCGAGAGAACCAGGCCCTGCGTGGCGCAGGGGCATCGTTCAACGAAGCGGGGGAACGCCGGCGGCGCTCGTAGGGAAGCGCGCCGGTCCGTCGCGAACAAAGTGGGGAGAGATTGAGATGACGCGCAGCGATTCGAATTCCATCAGCCGGAGCGTGATGCGGGAGAACGAGGGGATCCTCTACGTGGGGATCGACCTCGGCACCTCGCGCACCTCGATCTCGGCGAGCAACGGCGTCCGAGAGACGGTGGACAGCGTGGTGGGCTACCCGCGCGACGTCGTCTCCCGCAAGCTTCTGCAAAAGGACGTTCTCTTCGGGCAGGAGGCGCTGAAGAACCGCCTCGCCCTGGACATCTACCGGCCCCTCGAGAAGGGCGTGATCAAGCACAGCGGCGCCGCGGGAGCGCCGAGCGAGGACGTCAGCAACAATCTCGAAGCGGCGCGCGCGCTGATCCAGTACGCCTGCAGCCTCGCCCGCCCCGAGCCCGGCCAGCTCATCTACGGCGTCATCGGCTGCCCGGCCCAGGCGTCGATCCACAACAAGCAGGCCATCATCGAGGCGGCTCGGGAAGTCCTCGACTCGGTCGTAATTTGCAGCGAGCCCTTCTCGGTCGCCTACGGCCTCGACCAACTCAACGACTGCCTGGTCATCGACATCGGCGCGGGGACCACGGACCTGTGCCGCATGAAGGGCTCCATGCCCGACGAGCAGGACCAGATCACGCTCACCGAGGCGGGCGACTTCATCGACCAGACCCTCTACGAGCTCTTCCAGAGTCGCTGCCCGGACGCGGCCTTCACCCTGAACATGGTTCGTCAGGTGAAGGAGAAGCACGCCTTCGTCACCGAGGCCGCCGAGCCGGTCATCGCGACCTTCCCGGTCCGCGGGCGCCCCACCGAGTTCGACGTGACCAACGAGATCCGCCGCGGGTGCAACGCGATCGTCGAGCCGATCGTGCAGGCCATCGACCGCCTGATCTCCACCTTCGACCCCGAGTTCCAGGACCGGCTCCGGGGCAACGTGCTCCTCGCCGGCGGCGGCAGCCGCATCCACGGCCTGGATCGCGCCCTCGAAGAGGCACTGCGCCCCTTCGGCGGCGGCCGCGTGCGCAAGGTGAACGAGCCCGTCTACGCCGGCTCCAACGGCGCGCTCAAGATCGCCTACGACATGCCCGTCGAGGCGTGGGAGCAACTCCGCTAGGGTGAAGCTCCTCGGCTACGCACGGACGACCTGGGCCGAGCAGGTCCAGGGAGGCTTCGCCTCCGTCCAGGAGCAGGAGCAACGACTGCGTGCCTTCGCGGAGCAGGCCGGCGTCGATCTCGGCAAGGTCTACTCGGACACGGGGATCAGCCCCACGCAGGGGACCTGCGCGGGGTTGATCTCGATCCTCGACGCCATGGAGGAGCCCTGGGACGGCGTGCTCGTCGTTGCCCCCTGCCGAATCCGCGACATGGACACGCTCAGCTTCGACGCCCTGGCCGAGCTGAAGCAGAACGGCAAGGCGGTGCTCGTCGCCGACGACGAGACCGCCGAGGCCCTGGCCGAACGCAAGAAGAAGGTGCCGCCCAAACCGAAGCCTCCTCGCCGCGAGGACGAGCGGGCGCGAAGGCGCAAGATCGCCGAGCGGCTCTTCAAGGGACGCGAGGCCGGCGCGAAGGCGGGCAAGCACCAGAGCGGCCCCGCACCCTTCGGCTACCGACGGGACTACAGCCAGCGTGCCACCGAAGGGGTGCTCCTCGTGCCCGACCCCGAGGAGGCCGAGATCGTCAAGATGATCTTCCGCGAATACCTGCGCCTGCGCAGCATGAAGCGGCTGATCAAGCTGCTCGACGAGAAGGGCCTGCGCACGCGACGCGGCAAGCGCTGGTCCCGTGCCGGCGTCTCCTGGATCCTCAAGAACGACACCTACGTGGGGCGCGTCCACTTCGGCGAGATTCGGGCCAAGGGCCGCCACGAACCCATCGTGCCTCCGATCTTGTTCAACAAGGTCCAGAAGCTGATCCGAGCCAACAACAAGCGCAACCGCAAGCAGATTCGCAAGGAAGACGCCGAGGCGGTCCTGCGCAACAAGGACAAGAAGCCCGCCAAGCGCCCCGCGCGCTGCGCCACGAGCAGCGCCGTCGCGCGGCGCAAGAGCCAGCGCGTCGTCGCCTCGTCCGGCAGCGGCGTCGCCTGAACGAGGCCCCCGCCCGACGAGGGCCCACCCCTCGTCGGGCGGTCCTCGTCCGGAGCGTGGCGCTTCCGCCGCGCGTGCGCGTCGTCCCGCCGCAGCGCCCGCGCTTCTGTGCAGGCGCGCGGCCGCGGGACCTTGGCGGCAGCTCCGTCGCCGACCGGATCGCTGAAGCAGGTCTTGGGGCTCTGCTATACCTAGAGCACGTGGCCGAGCCCGTCCCCGAGCTTCCCAGCTTCCTCTTCTTCTACCTCCCGCACGACGAGCTCGAGCGCAGCAAGCAGGGAGAGCTGCTCCGTGCGCCGGTGGGCCGGGAACTCCTCCTCTACGCCGACGACGAGGCGGTGCCGCGCCCGCCGAGGGCGCCCGTGCAGGTGGTCGACGCAGCGCGGGCGGTACGCCACGGCGCTCGCTTCGCGCGCCGGGGCGAGGGGTGGGTGTGCGAGGCGATTCCCTTGCGCTACGTCCTCTCCGCCCGCCGCGCTTACGTGCGCGAGGTGTCCGCCGGCGGGGTGCTCGTCCGCGGGTGTGGACCGGCGGCCGAGTTCGCGCTCATGCGCACCTTGCCGCGCAAGGAGGCGGTCGCACGCCGGTCGGCCCGTTTGGCCTCCCAGGCCGACGGATCCGACGAGATCCCCGCGCCCGCGGACGACGCCTCCGAGTTCTCGGATCCGCGCACGGGGGACCGCCGCCAGCGCGAACGGCGCCGGCGCAGCGAACCGCGCCCGCCCGGAGAAGAGCGCCGCCGAGGGCGCAGCCGCCGCCTGCGACGGCGCCGGCGCAGCGCGCGCTGGGGACCCGAAGGACGCCTGGAACTCCCCAAGGGGAAGCTGGAACCGGGCGAGTCCGCGGAGGAGGCGGCCGTGCGCGAGGTGCGCGAGGAGTTGGGCTTCGACGGAGCGCTCGCGGTCCGAGGCCTCCTGAGCAAGAACCACTACAGCTTCCGCACGCCGGACGGTCGCCTGATCTTCAAGACCGTGCACTACTTCCTCCTTGCCTGCGAGGAGGAGGACCCCTCCTTCGCGCCACGAGCCGAAGAAGGCGTCGTGGGCGTCGAGTGGTGGAGCGGCGAGCGCGCCATTCAGCAGGTGGCCTTCCCCAACCTCAAGCCGGTGCTGGAGAAGGCGTGGGGTCTCCTGCAGGGCTGATCCCCGCGGGTTCGTAGATCCGTTCGCCCGGCGCCCCGTAGTGGGCGTAGGCCGCCCAGTGCAGCTCGTCCGCTTCGCGCAAGGACTCGCGCGCGGTCGCGAGGGCGGCGCCGAGCTCCCGACCGAGCAGGAGCTCCTCGTAGAAGCGACGGGCGAAGCGGCGGGCGAAGTCGTCGCGGACCTCCCAATGGGTGAGCACCACGTTGCGTGCGCCGGCGAGCAAGAAGGCCCCGGCCTGCTCGTGGGCGCGGGGCCCCCCGCACGAATTGAGGAGGACCAGGCGCGCCCGCGAGGGCGAGCGCGCACACAGGTCCGCGGGAAGGAGACCACCCCCGGCGAGCTCCCAGACTCCCTCGGCGTCGGTGTGGCCGCACCAGTGGACCAGCTCCGCCGCGTCCAGCTCGGCGAGCAGGGCGTCGCGTGTGGTGCGCCCGTCGGCGAGGACCGTGGCGCGGGTGCGTCGGCGGGCGCGCCGCCAGAAGAGCTCCGCCAGCTCGTCGAGCTCGCGGGCGGCCCCGGGGAGTGCGGCGAGCGGCCCCGCGGCGAAGAGCGCCCTCCGCGGAGGACCCGCGCCGTCGCCCGCCGCGGCGATTCCGTGCGGCGGCGTCCGGCGGGTGACCAAGCGCCGGGCCAGCGCGCAGCGCTCGATCCACCGGGTCCGCTCGTGCAAGGCCAACTCGAAGGGCACCCAGGCCAGGTCCTCGTCGAGGCGCAGGCGCACGGGGCGGCCTTCGCTCCAGGCACGATCCCGCAGTGGCTCGGGCACGAGGGCCGCCACCTCGCGCCCGAGCGCGTCGAGGCGAGCGGCCTCGTCCTTGAGCCGGCGCTCGGCGGCCGAGTGCAGTTCCCGCAGTGCGGCGCGCAGATCGTCCAACCGCCCCGCGGCGAGCGGCACCCGCAGGGATCGCTCCACGGGCACGTCTTCGTCCACGCTCCACTCGAGGGCGCCCGAACGTCGTGCCGCACGCAAGCAGAGGGGCGCACTGGCTGCAGCGGCGCGACGCAGCGCCTCCTCGAAGAAGGCGAGGAAGGCCTCCGTATCGAGGAGCGCGATGACCACCCGACGCAAGGGGCTCGGCTCGGCCAAGGCCTCCACGATCTCCTCGACCATGGCCTGGCTGGCCTCGCGACGGGAGATGGCGGTGGCGCGTACGCCAAAGGCCGGAAAGGCCACGGAGTCGACCCCGAGGCCTGCGGCCAGCGAGAGGGAGGAGCGCACCGCCCTGCGGAGGATGTCGAGCGAGGAGCGATGTCCTCGCTCGGTGCGCACCACGGTGGCGGCGTGGAGGATCCACCGACAGGGCAACGCGCGTGCGGGCGTGACCACCGCGCGGCCAGGCTCGACGGGCCCTAGGCGTGCCAGTTCCTCGGCGATGGCCTCGCCTTCGGCCCGGCGAATGGCCCCCGAAACGCTGGGGCTCTGCGGAGCGGCCATGATCAGGTCGCTGTTCTCGCTGTTGACGATGGCCCCCACCTCGAGGCGGGTGATGTCGCCGAGGTGGATCTGCAGCACCCGGCCGTGGACCTCGTACTCGCGCCGCATGGGGACATCCTATAGGCTCTGCCCCCACGGAGGATCCACCCCATGGAGCGCTGGATCGTGGCGGCGTTGCTCTGCCTGCCGCCGACGGCGAAGGCCGCCGACGTCGCGGTGGTGAGCAGCCACGTGGTCACCAGTCGCCGCCGCTCGCTCAGCGCTCTGCCCTTCAAGGGAATCATCACCAGCGAAGGCGGCTGGAAGCGCGTGACCGCCAGCCTCGCGGGCCGCCCTTCCCGCCCGGACTTCGAAGGCGGGCAAGCCTGCCTGCTGGTCGTGGCGGACACCGCCGGCGACTCGGACAGCCGCCTTGCCTCCGTCGAGGTCCGCGGCGACGTCGTCCACGCGGTCCTGCTCCGCGACGAGGCGACGCGCAGGGCCAACGACCCCAGCTTCAAGGCCTTCTTCGTGCTGCTCTCGGGAGACTGCCCGGGCGGGGTGCTCCTGGAACACGTCACGCGCCTCCGCGACGACGGCGGGCACGTGCGGCAAGCCTTCCCCCCGCTGCCGAGCGACCACGAGGAGCGCTCCTTCCCGCGCCTTGGGCCCGACCTGCGCCTCTTGGTGCGCACCGCCGAGGGGTCCCCCCTCCCCGCGGACCTGCGCCTGCGCTACGAGTCTCGGCACACCCTGTCCCCCGACGGACGGCCCCGCCTCGCCCGGGTGGACGAGGTGGCCTTCCCTCACGAAGGCTTGCCCTTTCCCGTGATCCGAGCCGGCTTCGTCCACGTCTACGCAGCCTTCGCCGACGGTTGGCGCTGCCGCAATCCGCTGGTGATCCGAACCCTGCCCCGCAAGGACGCCGACGGCAGCCCCCTCCCCATCAAGCACCGCTTCGTGCTCGAGCCGATCTCCAAGTGAGCGCGCTGCCCACCGTCCGGCTCAAGGGGCGGCTCAACTCCCCCCACCCCTGGGTGTGGCGCACCCGCCTGGAGGCGAGCAGCCTCCCACGCCGCGCCGAGCCCGGTGCCTTGGTCCGGGTCGTCGACGGCGCCGGCGAGCCGGTCGGGCTGGGACTCCTCCACCCACACGTGAGCATCGGCCTGCGCCTCCTCACGCGCGACCCGGCCGAGGCCATCGACGCCGCCTTCTTCCGGAGACGCTTCGAGGCGGCCCGTCGCCTGCGCGAAGACGTACTCCGGCTGGGCGAAGTGGGCGACGCCTACCGCCTGATGCACGGAGAAGCCGACGGCATTTCGGGGCTCGTCGTGGACGTTCTCGGCGAAGTCGTCCGCGTGGACCTGTTCGCCCGCGGCCTCGCGCGCTTCCAAGACGAACTCCGCGCGGCCCTCGAGGCGCTCTACCCGGGCAAGTCGGTGGTCGTGCGCGCCGACGCCCACTCCGCCGACGTGGAGGGATTCCGCGTGCGCCCGCGCCCCGATGACCCCACCCGCACGGAAGTCACCGAGCACGGCGTGCGCTTCGAAGTCGACCTGCGCGAGGGGCACAAGACCGGCTTCTTCCTCGACCAGCGCGAGAACCGCGACTTCCTCGCCCGCCTCGTCCGCGGGCGCAGTCTGCTCGACGTGCACTGCTACACCGGCGGCTTCTCCTTGCACGCCGCGGTGCGCGGCGAGGCGCGCCAGGTCGTCGGTGTGGACATCGACGAGAAAGCGATCGCGGTCGCCAAGCGCAACGCCAAACGCAATCAGGCCCGGGTCCGATTCGTCCGCGCCGACGCCTTCCCCTACCTGCGCGACTGCCTCCGCCGTGGGGAGCGGCCCGAAGTGCTGGTGCTCGACCCTCCCAAGCTGGCGCGTGGGCGGAAGGAACGCGCGGAGGGCCTGCGGGTCTACGGCGACCTCAACCGCCTGGGGCTGGAGGTCGTGGCCGAAGGCGGCCTCCTGCTCACTTGCTCCTGCTCGGGCGCGGTGAGCGAGGAGGACTTCCTCGACGTCCTTCGCCGCTCGGCGGCGCGCACCCGCAAGGAACTCACCGTGCTGCGCGTCGCCGGTGCCGCGGCCGACCACCCCGTGGGCCTCCACGTGCCCGAGACCCGCTACCTCAAGGCCGTGTTCGCCCGGGTGCGGAGTTTGTAGGCGCTGCCCCGCAGCGCACGCCGGTGGGCCGAAGCTGCGTCGCTGCCAGCGCGCAACGGAGCGTGCTCGCCGCGCCTCACCGCCCGCCGAGGACGGCTTGAGGTCGAGGGACGTCCCGCGCCGCACCGCCCGGACGTCGGGCCTCGGCGAGGAGTTGGTAGGCGAGGAGGCCTGGCCAGAGGCGGGCGGCCTTCCGGCGCACGGCGCGACTCGCCCCCCAGGCGCGGCTCCGGTGCACCGCGGGGGGAAGGAGGAGTTCCAGGGGGACGACGGCCGCGTCGCTGCGCGCGATCTCCAGTCCCTCGGCAAGGAGGAGGGCGCGCAGGGAGTCGCGGGTGAAGAAACGCTGGTGGGTGCGGTCGAGAATGCCCCGCTCGGCGTAGTCGAAGCGCCCGGCCAACAGGCTGAGGCGGACGGACCAATGGGCTACGTTGGGCACCGACACCAGGAGGGTCCCGCCCGGCCGCAGGCGAGCCACGATGTCCGCCAAGAAGGCGCGCGGCTCGGAAACGTGCTCCAGCACGTCGAGGACCAGGGCAAGGTCGAAGTCGCCCTCGTCGAGGTCCTCGAGGCGACGAAGCCAGCGGAGCCCGTCCGGAACGGGCGGAGTCCAGGCCGGCTCCACGGCCACCCCTTGGCCCCCCGTGCGCTCCAGCAGCGCGCGAAGCACCTCGCCGCGGCCGGCGCCCACGTCGAGGACGCGCAGCCCCCGCCCCAGGGCGGCCCCGCGCTCGAGGGCCCAGTGGTGGGAACTCCCCGGGAAGGGCTTGAAGGGGTAGTCGCTCACGAATCGACCCGTCCCTTCGAGGATGCGCCCCCAAGAGGCCGCCCGCGAAGCCCGGAGGACGCGCGAGGGGGGCCGGCGAACTTCGGGTCGCGGCCGGCGACGGGCGCGGTCCGGGGTCTGGTCAAGGAACTGCGGGCGCGCGCTGCGCGGAAGTCGCCTTCAAGGGGCGCCTTCGCCGGGAGCGGGAACGATGGGCGTTCCCGGAGCCGGGGCGCCTCCGCCGGGAGCGGGAACGATGGGCGTCCCCGAGGTCGGGGCGACGGGCGTTCCCGTGGGACCCGTGGCCGTGCCGCCGCCCGGACCGCCCACGGGCGCACCCTTTGCGCTGCGCGTGCTCAAGCACCGCGGGTCGAAGCACAGGTAGCCTCCGCTGCGGAGAGCGCCGTCGAGGCGTGCGTTGAGGTAGGGACGGTAGGCGGGAGGCGTACGCCGCAAGGCCGCCGCCCGCTCCAAGGCGAGCTGGTTCGCGCGCGCCGCGTTCTGCCGGGCGAGGAGTTCGTTGATTTCGCGCAGGAGCCGCTGGATCTCCTCGAGCTGGGCGCGGCGGTTGGCGTCGCTGTAGCCTCCCTCCGCGCGGCCCCGCAGACCGTCGCGCGCAGCGTCGCCCACGCGGTCGGCGAGGCGACCCCAGCGTCCCTCGGCTGCCCGCTCGCCAGAGCTCCCCCGGTCGCGGTCGTAGCCGCGGTCGCGGCCGTAGCCCCGGTCGCGGCCGTAGCCGCGGTCGCGGCCGTAGCCCCGGTCGCGGCCGTAGCCGCGGTCGCGGTCGTAGCCGCGGTCGCGCCGCGCTTCCCGCCGGGCCACCTGGTCCTCCAGCCGGGCGAGGCGCTTGGAGAGGACTCGATTGCGCGCCTCGACGGCCTCCAGGCGGCGGCGGAGGGCCTCTTCGGCTTGGGCCCGGTCGGCGCGCAGGGCGCGCAAAGCCTCCTCGCGCTCCCGTGCGGCCTGCCGAGCGAGGTCCTCGTGCCGTCGCGCCAGAGCGTCCACGCGGGCTCGCTCCCGGGCGTCGGCAGGCACCTCGTAGTCGTCGGGGTTGGGCAAGGGGCGCTGGGGAAGGACCAGGGCCGGTCCTCCCTTGGCTCCCCCGGTCCTCTGCGGGCGGTCGGCCGGGGTCGCGGTCGGCGTGGTCTGCGGGCGGTCGGCCGGGGTCGCGGTCGGCGTGGTCTGCGGGCG